>JAEUHP010000053.1 GCA_016795295.1 Planctomycetota bacterium
TTCCGCAAGTGGCGGCGGAGCATCGTTCAGCAGGCTCGCCAGGTTCGCCACCGGCATGACTTCGCCGCGGTATTGCACGACTTGCTGGCCAGCAGATGCTTCCAGCAGGCCGGTGCTCAGGTCTTCGAGCCGCGCCACGCGGTGCAGATCGAGCGCCACCCGTCGCCCACCACCGGCATCCACCACCAGCAGCACTTGGCGGCTCTGGCCCTGCTTCGGCTGCTGCTGACCCGCCGCGGCAACCGCCCCAGCGGTCTGATGGCTGGAGCGCACGATGGTGGCCTTCTGCGCCAAGCCCATGACGTCCAGGATCAGGGCGACGCGGCCATCGCCCATGATCGCCGCCCCGGCGAACACCGGGACACTCTTGAGCTGTTTGCCGAGCGGCTTGACCACGATTTCCTCGGTGTCGAGGATGCTCTCGACCACGAGGCCGAACTGGCGGTCGTCGGCCCGCAGCACCACGATGTTGATTTCGCCAGCGGCTTCCGGCCGTGCCGTCCGCTCCTGACCGAGTTGGTGGTCGAGGTGCGCGAGCGGCAACAGGCTGCCGCGCAGCCGGTGCACCGGCACGCCGTGGATGTGCTCGATCGCATCGCGCACCTGATGCCCGTCCAGGCGCACCAGTTCGAGCAGGTTCACTTGCGGAATGGCGAAGCGCTCGCCGGCGCTGGTCACGATCAGCGCCGGGATGATCGCCAGGGTCAGCGGGATCTTGATGCGCAGCGTGGTGCCCTTGCCGAGTTCGGTCTGCACGTCGATGGTGCCGCCGATCTTCTCGATGTTGGTCTTGACAACATCCATGCCGACGCCACGACCCGAGACGCTGGTGACCTTGGCCGCCGTGGAGAAGCCCGGCAACATGATGAGCTGCACGATCTCGCGCTCTTCGAGCCGCGCCGCCCGCTCGGGCGTGACCAAGCCACCTTCCAGCGCCTTGGCCAGAACCTTCCGCGTGTCGATGCCCCCGCCGTCGTCGGCGATCTCGATGTTGACCTGGCCGCCTTCGTGGAAGGCGCGCAGCCGGATACACCCTTCGTCAGGCTTGCCGCTCTGTCGGCGTACCGCCGGCGCTTCGATGCCGTGGTCGACGGCGTTGCGGATCGCATGCGTGAGCGGATCCTTGATCGACTCGATGATGGTCTTGTCGAGCTCGGTGTTGCGCCCGTCCATCTCGATGCGCACTCGCTTGCCGCAAGTCATCGCCAGATCCCGAACCAGGCGCGGGAACTTGGTCCACACGCTGCCGATCGGCTGCATGCGGGTCTTCATCACACCCTCCTGCAACTCGGTGGTGACCAGATTCAGCCGTTGGCAGGTGCCGAGGAAGTTGGCATCTTCGCGGGCGTTCGCCGTCTGCAGGATCTGGTTGCGGGCCAGTACCAGTTCGCCGACCAGATTCATCAGCGTGTCCAGCAGGCCGACGTCGACTCGGATCGAGTTCTCGGTGACGGAGCGACCCGGTTCACCAGTCGCAGGGTCACGCACCGGCCGTTCGGCAGACGGCACCTCGGCGCCCTTGGCCCCGCCCTCTTGGCGGCCGGGAGTGGCCAGGCTGGACAGCCGCTGCACCAGAGGCGCGTAATCCGCCGTGCCTTCGTTCTGTTCGCGCTCGAGTTCGCCGAGGATCGAACGGATCGCGTCGGCCATGGCCAGCATGGCGCTGGTGATCTCCGCCGAGAGGTCCAGCTTGCCGTCGCGCAATAGACTGAGCAGGTTCTCACCGACGTGAGCGATCTCCGTCAGTTTGTTCAGCGCCAGAAAGCCACTGGATCCCTTGATGCTGTGGATGGTGCGAAAGATCTGACCCAGCACCTCCCGGGCTGCTGGATCCTGCTCGAGCACGACCAGATCGCGATCGAGTTGGTCCAGCCCCTCATGGGTCTCCACGAGGAACTCCTTCAGGATGTCGTCCATGCCTTCCATGTGCTTCTCCGCGTTGCCAGGCCCCGCGCACTGCGAATGTCGGCCACCCAGGCGCCCGGCTGGATAGCGAATAGCGCTAGGCACGGACGCGCAGGGGCTGCATGGCCACGGGGGGGTTGCGAATTCCCTGATGCGCCGCTGTCCTTGTCGAACCAGATGTGTTGCCGCAACAGGACCTCTCCGAGTTCGTCGCTGCGCATCCGCGACGGAGCGCTGCACCGAGTGAGGTCCGTGTTCGTTGCCGCCGTGGTCGCCACCTTCGTCGGCACCACCACGGCACAGCAGTTGGCCCTCGAGACAGCGCGCTACCCGGGCCTCGACTCGACCTCGCGCTGCGTGGACATCGCCGAAGGAGCCGACGGCCGGTTGTGGTTCGCGTTTCCAGACCGTCTGCAGTGCCTGGACGGCGACGAAGTTCAGGAAGTGCGTATCGCAGTCGACGAACAGGGCTTGGGGCCTTCCGGCCTGCGCTGCCTCGACGCCACTCCAGACGGGACCCTGTGGATCGGTGCCGCTCGGGGGTTATGGCGTCTGCGCCCCGGCTCAGTCGAGGCTGTGGCGGTACCTGGCGTTTCGGGCTCCAGCGTCTTGCGCGTGCTCGGCACCCCCGACGGCGGCGCGGCGGTGCTCACCCAGCGCCAGATCCTGCGTCTGTCGTCCGACCAGGACCTCGCATCGCTAGCACCTCCGGCTGAGGGCTTGCTGGGGCTTCTGACGACCGAATCCGGTCTCTGGACCTGGAACCGCGAAGGGGTGTACCACCTGCCCTGGGAAGCTGCAGATGGTCCCTGGCATGCCTCGGCCACGGACCTTCCCGGGGGCATCCAAGCGGCTTGCGGAACTGCGCAGGCAGTGTTCGTGGTCACACCGACACTGGCGCTGCGGTGCCGAGAACGACAACCGGCCGAGGTCTTGGCCAGCGGTCTGTCCTTGGACATGCCCAGACATGCCGTCTCAGGGCCGCAGGGGCTCTGGCTCGCCAGCCCAGGCAAACTCTGGGAACTTTCCTGGCCCACGGGACACGCACAACCAGTGCGGCTGATCACCAGCGGCGCCGATGCACACAACACGCTGACCGCCATGCATCTCGACCGGCACGGTGTGCTGTGGACCGGGTGGCAGCAGGGAGTCACCCGCACCAAGCGACAGCAATCGATCGACAATGTGCTGCTCGACACCGTGCCCACCGATGAGGCAGTCAGTGCCTTGGCCGAAGACGACCAAGGCGAGCTGATCCTGGGCACGGTACAGGGTCGCTTGCTCCGCTGCGGGCTCAGCGGCATTTGGGAGGTCTTGATCGGCCCCTGGGCAACCACCAAGACCAGTGCTGCGGCAGTGGTGGGCATCGGCAGCGAACCGGGCGGAGCGCTGGTCGTAGCCACCCAGAACTCTGGGGTCTGGCGGCTATGGTCAGGCAGCTGGGTGCGGCTGGAACTGGGTGAGAACCCCGGGCAATGCCGTTCCCTGGTGCAAACCGAGGACGAGCTCTGGGTCGCCGCGGACAACAAGATCGTGGTTCTCGGCACATCCGATCCGTCGAGCGTGGAAGTGGTGCTGCCCCTGTCCAACAAGGGGCAGTCCGCCGGCCCCAGCATGTTCGTGGGGGCGGCGACGAAGTCGCCCTGGTTGGCCACCTACCGCGCCGGCTTGCTCCGTTTCGACCGACGCACGCTTCAATACCGCGACCACGGGCCAGAGTGGCCAGAGGACGCGGTCTTGGGCGGCGTCGACCATCCTGCCGCAGGCTTGTGGGCGATCTCCGCCGATGGCTTGTGGCAAATCGATCGGATCAGTGGCGTGCGTTCGCTGCGCCAACCGACTGCCCGCGGCTCCGGCTTCCACGCCATCATGGCTGGTACGAATGGCAGCCTGTGGCTCACCACCAACAGCCACTTGGTGTACTTCGAGCCTGAACAGGCGCGCGCGCACATCCTGGCGCCGCGGAATGGCGCGCATCCCTTCGGCTACGGCTGGCGCAACGGCTTGGCCCGCAGGAACGGAGAAGTGTGGTTCGGCGCCCGCGGCGGCTTCACCCGCATCCGGCCAACAGCCGCCGGTGACATCACGGCGCCCTTGCAGCTCGAGGGTGTGACCCTCGCAGCCGATGGCTCGAGCCGCCCCTTGCCAGGAGTCGACGGAATCCACGTGCTGCCGCCGGGAGCACGGACTTGCACGGTCACCTTGCGCCTAGGCGACCACACCGAAGACAAGGCGCCAAAATGCACCCTGTTGCTCCGATCCTCAGACGGCACCGAAGCCGCACGCAGCACCAACTCGGTCCTGGCCGTGCCTGGACCGGGGCGCTACGCCGTGGTTGCCTCTACCGTCGGTCCGACCGGAACCCCCCAGGAGCTGCACTTGGGCTGGGTTGTCGCGACAGCCACGACCCAGCCGTGGGGCCCCGCGTTGACCATTGGCCTGCTTGGCCTGCTGGCCAGTTCTCTGACCTTCTGGTACGGCCGGCGGCGGCGGCGCAGCCACCGCCAGCGGCATGTAGAGAGCATCCTGGCGGCTGCCGAGCGGCCTCCC
>JAEUHP010000061.1 GCA_016795295.1 Planctomycetota bacterium
CAAGCGTTCCCTCGGGTCCGGGTCGGCGAAGGCCGTAGCCAACGCGTCGAGGCCAACCGCAGCACACTGCAAATCGCGCGCAAGCAGCCAGGGAGCGATCCTGGCCATCAAGTGGGCATCGAGGGTGCCGGACGGGTGGTCGAGATCGAAGATGCGCTGCCAGTCTTCGAGCGACCGACGGTCGCGGCACGCCACGCTGCGACGCTCGAGCCACGCCGTCCAGGGCAGCACGGCCGAGGGAGGCACCCAGCTGCGCGCGGCCGCCAGGGCCAATTCTGGCGCGCATTCGAACGCACTGGCCAGGAGACGAAGACGGGCCAGAACCCGGGAATCGGCGGCATCGTCTGCTCGGCCAACCGCGAGCGCCTGCGCCACCCGGGCATCGACGGGAGCCAAGCAACCGAAGAGTTCGCGCAGCAGTTGCCGTTCCTCGGGACGGATCCAATGGCCACCGCCAGCGCATTCGATGT
The DNA here is from genome assembly GCA_016795295.1 of Planctomycetota bacterium. Taxonomy (GTDB): domain Bacteria; phylum Planctomycetota; class UBA1135; order UBA1135; family UBA2386; genus JAEUHP01. The sequence continues at coordinate 471 of JAEUHP010000061.1, forward strand.
GGTTCTGGTTGAGTCTGTGGCAGGGAAAGGAACGGCGCTCGAGCGCTTCCTGCAGGCGATCGTGCTCCAGCGGTGACATGAAGACGTCCTTGCGGTTGTCGTGGAGGAAACCCACAGTCGGGCAACCAGCTGCGGCGACCGCGGCATCCAGCGACACCGAGGAGACACTTCGGGACAGGGAGTCGGCGAGCCACGCCACCGGGGCACTGAGGCTGGCGTGGAGCACGTTGCTGGCGACGGTCTCTCCATAGATCGGAGCAAACATGAGCCACAGCGCAGGCCGCCGGCCCTGCAGGATCAGGTCTGCCGCGCCGATCGTCCCCAGGGACGTGCTTCGGACGACGACCCGCTGCGCATCGCCACCAGCTCGGGCTACCGCTTCGCCCCACATGGCCCGAGCATCTTCGACGAGGTGGTCGATGTGACGGGAGCCAGTGGAAGCGCCGACCCCGCGGTAGTCGACCATCAGCGAGGCGTAGCCGAGCCCTTGCAGGTCCCACAGCACTGGGAAGCCACAACCGCCCAGCTCGCGATCCTCGGGCAGGCACCCGAGCGACACGGAAGCCATGGCTTCGAGCAGGTGCAGGACCACCGGTGCGCCGGGCTGGCCAGGCACGAACACCCCGCGCAAGAGATCGTGTTCGGCCACCGGAATCTCGACCTGCTGAGAGCCCGGCGGAAATACGGCCCGACCGAAATGCGGCACACCCGCGGGCATGACCGCCCAGGGGGCGATGCACGCGCTGCACAAGAGGAGGGGCAAGAAGGCGCGGATCGGCATGGCTCGCTGTCCAGGCGGCAACGTCGCTGCAGCCCGAGCGTTGCTGACAATCCCGCGGCATGCGGAGTTCGTGGCAGTACCGCACTCAAGCCGGTCCGGCCCGGCTGCCGATGGACCTCAGGTGAAAGGCCTCGAAAAGATGACCTCGGTGCGACTCGCCGAGATCCTGACCGACCGCGCCGTCGTGCCGGCCGAGGCCGTCACCGACGCACTCTACGCGCAGGACCAGACCGGCGAACCGTTCGTGCAGGTGCTGATCGGCGGCGGGCACATCACCGAGTGGGACCTGGCCAAGCTGATCACCGAACACTTCAACCTGCCGTTCCTGCTGGCCAGCAACTACCAGATCGTG
>JAEUHP010000084.1 GCA_016795295.1 Planctomycetota bacterium
GGCGAGACGTTCTTGGTGTCGCTGGCGCTGGCGCTCGGGTTGGCGAGTCTGGCGGCGCCGCGGGCGCGCATCGAGACGCTGTTCTTGGACGAGGGCTTCGGCACGCTCGATGCACAGAGTCTGGAGCAGGCGCTGGGGGCGCTGGATGCGCTGCAGGCGGCGGGGTGCCAGGTGGGGGTGATCTCGCACGTCGACGGGATCGCCGAGCGGATCGGGGCGTGGGTCGAGGTGCGGGCGGAAGGGGGTGGGCGGAGCCGGTTGCGGGTGGTGGGGGTGGCGGGGAGCTGACGGCGGTCGGTGCGCTGCGGGCTGGCGGCACGGGCGCGCGAAGTGGGTTCGGCGGCCTTCCGTGCTCCTATTGACAAGAAACATTGTCAAAGGTAGCATGGGGGCCCTGATGATCGACGTCGAAGTCATCGAAGACCATGCTGCTGCGGCAGTTGCGCTCGACCCAACCCGGGCACAACTGCTTGCGGTGCTGGCCGAGCCGAACAGTGCCGCCGGCCTCGCGGCGCGGGTCGGTCTGCCGCGGCAGAAAGTGAACTACCACCTGCGCGCTCTGGAGGCCCACGGCCTGGTGCGCGAGGTCGGCACGCGCAAGTGGGGCGGCCTGGTCGAACGGCGTTTGGTGGCGTCCGCCGCGGCGTATGTGGTCTCGCCGGGGGCTCTCGGGCCGGTCGAAGTGACCCCGGCCCGCACTGCCGACCGTCTCTCGGCGAGTTACTTGGTCGCCTTGGCGGCGCGCGCCGTGGGCGAAGTCGGCGGTCTGCTGCGCCGCGCGTTCGCTGCGGGCCAGCGCTTGGCCACGCTGTCGATCGACGCCGAAGTGCGCTTCCGCAGTGCCGCCGAACGCGCGGCCTTCAGCCGGGAGTTGGCGGTAGCGGTCGCGGACCTGGTGGCCCGCTACCACGACAGCAAGGCCGCCGGCGGGCGCGCGCATCGGTTGCTGGTGATGGCGCATCCGCTGCCGGTGGCGGGCCAGCCCGAGCCAGACGCGGAGCCCAGTTCGCGCACTTCTGCAGTTCCCCCCAGTCCCCCCGTTCCAACCGAGCCATCCCCATGAGCGTCAAGAAGGAGCCCTCCGGGCGCCGCAGCGTCCAGGTCGAAGTCGAGGTCCCCGGCACCCCCGAACAGGTCTGGCAGGCCATCGCCAGCGGCCCTGGCATCACGGCGTGGTTCGTGCCGACCCAGCTCGAGGGCAAGCCCGGCGGTGCCCTGAGCTGCGACTTCGGCGGCGGCATGGTTTCGTCGGCGCAGATCACCGAGTGGCAGCCGCCGCATCGGTTCGTCGCCGAAGACCGTTCCTGGCTGCAGGGCGGCCCACCGGTGGCCACCGAGTGGACGGTCGAAGCGGCGCGCGGCGGCACCTGCATCGTGCGGGTGGTGCACAGCCTGTTCGCCAGCACCGACGACTGGGACGGTCAGCTCGAGGGCACCGAACACGGCTGGCCCGGCTACTTCCGGGTGCTGCGGCACTACCTCGCGCACCACGCGGGGCAGCGCGCCATGGCGTTTTCGCTCATGGTGCCGAGTGGCATGCCGGCGGCGGCGGCCTGGTCGGTGCTGGCGCGCGCCCTCGGGCTCGCGGCACCACAGCCAGGCCAAGCGGTGCGCGCCCTGGCTCCAGGGGCCAAGGCCCTGGTTGGGGTCGTGCAGGCGGTCGACCGCGTGCCGCAGGGCGAAGGCGCGATGCTGGTGGTCCAGGAGCCGGCCCCCGGCGTGGTGCTGCCGAGTGCGATGGACTGCATGGGCATGCAGATGGTGACGCTGCAGGCGTTCTTCTACGGCGAACGGGCCGCAGCAGCGGCGGCGGACCGCGACCGGTGGCAGGCGTGGCTGGCAGCGTTGTTTCCGGGCACTGGGGGGTGAGGTGCCCCGGGCTTCCTGTTGCGGTGCTGGCCCACGCCTTCGAGGATTCTGCTACCGTGAGCCGTGGTCGGGCGCTTCACGAGCCCGGCTGCAGCGCAGGTTGCTGCGAAGGTTGCCTTGGGGCTGTTTGCGCGTCTCGAGGCTGCCTGTTGCTGTCCACTTCCAGTCCCCACTCCAGAAGCCCATGTACCAAGTCCTGTTTGCGGCAGCGATGGTGGCCGGCGCCACGATCGCTCAGTCCCCTCTCACTACGACGTTTGCCCACAACAACGGCGGCATGGTCGGCGGTTGCGTCTACTTCGACCTGGTGGTGAACGTGCCGATCGTCATCACGGGCATCGACCTCAACCTCAACGGCTCGGGCTCGGTCGACGTCTACACCGTCGCAAACACCCGCGTCGGCAATCAGTTGAACCAAGCGGCATGGACGCAGGTCGCCAGTGGCACCGTGGCTGGCGCTGTTTCCGGTGCGCCGTCTCCGCTCGGCGGTTTGGCGCCAACCACCCTGGCCCCCGGCAGCTACGGCGTGGCTTTGGTTGGCGTTGGCGTGGCGCACAGTTACACCAACGGCAATGGCAGCAACCAGACCTACAGCACCTCGGAGCTGACTCTGAATGGCGGGGAAGCGTCGAACTCACCCTTCTCGGGGGGGCTGTTCTCGCCCCGTATCGTGAACTGCAACATCTACTACACACTCGGCGGCGGCGGCGGCAGGGTGCTCGCGGTCAGGACCAACTACGGCTCTGGCTGCATCGGGTGTGCCGAGTCGTTCTACGAGAATTTCTCGAGCGGCGCGACGTTCGACCTGAACGGCACCAGCCTGCTCGGCTCTCCGAATGCCAGTGGCTACCACGTCCAGACCGGCTCGGCCTATGTGGCGCCGGGTGGCGGCGCCACGGTGCTGCCGTTGACCGATGATTCCGAGGCCACGATCCTCCTCGGCAACCCGTTCCCGTTGGCCTGTGGTGCGGGCATGGCGACCAGTCTGGTGGTCTGTTCCAATGGGTTCGTTTCGGTTGCGTCGGGCAATGGCGTAGCCTTCACGCCGACTGTTGCGGCGATGCTGAACGCACCCCAGACAGCCTGGTGGTGCTGGCACGACTTCAACCCGTCTGCCGCCGGCAGCGGCCAGGTCAAGCACGAGGTTGTCGGTAGTGCGGACGTCATCACCTGGGACGGCGTGTTCGACTTTGGCAGCACGAGCGCCAATACCTGGCAGATGGTGTTCCACAGCAGCGGAGAGGTCGAGTGGCGCTTCCAGCAGATGAGCTCGGGCGGCAACGCCATGCTGGTGGGCTACTCGCCCGGTGGGGCAAGCTCGGATCCAGGGGCCCTCGATCTCTCGGCTGCCTTGCCGAGCGGTTTCCCGGTCTGCTGCCAGAGCGCGTTGCCGCTGGCCCTCGACGCTTCGGCGCGTCCGTTGGTCGGCAGCCAGGTGACGATGACGACCACGAACATCCCGGCGGGCGCCATGCTCGGCACGCTGCTGGTCGGTCTGACGCAGTACAACCCAGGGTTGCCGTACCCGGGCTTGTCGGTTGGTTGTGTGCTGCACCACGACGACCTTGCCCGGCATCCGTACATTCCGGTGGGAACCTCGATGACCCATGCACTCGGGTTCCTGAATCCCGTGGCCAACTACCCAGGTGTCACGGTGCAGTTGCAGGCGGCGGTGCTCACCGCCGGTGGGTTGGCGCTGACCAGCAACGGGGTGTCGCTGACGATCGGCGATTTCTGATGCGGCGATTCTGCGGGTTGGGCGTCGAACGAGCCGCGCTGCACGGCGGGTGCCGAGCGTGGCGAGGATCGGCTTGCGGGGCAGTTCCCGGGAGCTCGCAGTCCACGCTTGTATCCGCGGCGCGGTTCGCTAACCCAGCCGCATGGATACGCCGAAGCCGCGCGGTCTCTCCCTGCCGACCCGCATCCTGCTGGGCCTGTTGGTCGGCGCTGCCGTCGGCATCGCGCTGAACGTGCTCTACGCGCCGCCGCTCGGCGACGCCAAGTCGGAGGCCTTCGTCGCGATCGAGCAGGTCGCCGACCGCTGGGTCAAGCCGCTCGGCGATCTGTTCCTGCGCCTCCTGTTCATGGTGGTGGTGCCGATCGTGTTCTGCTCGCTGTTCCTCGGCGTGGCGGGGCTCGGCAGTGTGCAGAAACTCGGTCGCCTCGGCAGCCGCACACTGCTGTGGTTCCTCGGCACCACGTCGTTGGCGGTGGTGATCGGTCTCGTGCTGGTGCGCACGTTCGAACCCGGGCGGCGCATGGATCCGGCGGTGGCCGCGCAGGTGCAGGCGCAGTACCTCGGCGCGGCGCAAGAACGCATCACCCAGGCCAAGGGCGCCAAGAGCGGTCTGGAGATGGTCGTCGACCTGGTGCCGACCAACGTGGTCGCCGCCGCCGGCGACAACAAGCAGGTGCTCGGCCTGATCGTGTTCGCGCTGCTGCTCGGTGCCGCCGCCACCCAGCTCGGCCGCGAACGCACCGCGGCGCTCTGCCAGATGCTCGAAGCGGTCTACGAGCTGTGCGTGCGCGTGCTCGGCTGGACCATGCGCTTGGCCCCGCTCGGGGTCGCGGCGCTGATCTTCCACGCGACGGTGAAGCTCGGCTTGCCGGTGCTGCAGCTGGTCGGCTGGTACTTCCTGGTCGCCATGGGCGGCCTGGTGTTCTACCAGCTGGTGGTGATCACGCTGCTGGCGAAGGTGTTCGCCGGGCTGTCTCCAGGGCGGTTCTACCGCGGCTGCCGCACGCTGCTGGTCACGGCGTTCTCGACTTCGTCGTCGAACGCCACGCTGCCGACCACGATCCGCACCGCCGTCGACGAGTTCGGCGCGCCGCGCGAGATCGCCGGCTTCGTGATGCCGCTCGGTGCCACCATGAACATGAACGGCACGGCGCTGTTCGAAGGTGTGTCGGTGCTGTTCCTGGCCCAGGTCTACGGCAAGGACCTCGGCATCGGCGAGCAGTTGCTGGTGCTCGGCATGGCGGTGCTCACGGCGATCGGCGCGGCCGGGGTGCCGGGTGGGTCGCTGCCGCTGCTCGCGATCGTGCTGACGCAGGTCGGGGTGCCGCCCGAACTGCTGGCGCTGATCCTGGGGGTCGATCGGCTGGTCGACATGACGCGCACGGTGCCGAACGTGACCAGTGATCTGGTGTGCAGTTTGTGGCTGGCGCGGCGCGAAGGGCATGCGCTGCGGTGAGTCGGTGGGGCAGAGTCGAGGTCGTTCGGCGTCGGGTGCCGCGGTACACTGAGCCGAAGCCATGTCGGTCTACCTGGAACTGACTGCAGACTTCAACCGCGGCCGCCTGCGCACCATCGTGTGCAGCGGCCAGGCAGTGGTCCTGCTCCGCCTTGCGATCGCCAGCAAGGATGGCGATTGGATCCTGCGCGAAGACCAGGAGTCGCTCGACCACGTGCTCGGCGAGCTCGGGCGTCGCGGTGCCCGCTACCGGTTCGGCGCGCCGATGGACCTGCGTTGGCTGCGCGGTGGCTGGAGTTGCCATCTGGAGTTTCCGCACGAGGGCACGCGGGTGCGAACGGACTTCTTCACCCGTCCCCCCCGGGTGTCGGCCTCTCGGCTGGCCAACCTCTGGCAGGAGCAAGAAGGCAAATCCCCACCTTTCACGGCGGCTGCCGACTTGTTGCTGATCAAGCAGACTGCTCGGGAGAAGGACTGGCCGATCGTCGGCGAACTCGCCCGTCTGCTGGCAGATCCTGCCGACCAGATGCGGCATTCGCGCAGCGCCAGGGATCTGTTGGCGCTCGCTGCCGCCCATCCTGAGTTGGTGGTGCCTCTGGTCCGTGAGCGCCCTGCCTTGGCCGCATTGTCCGGCGGCTTGGATCGCTTGCGGATCGAGCTGGAGCGCGAACGCTTCGCCGCCATGGACGCCGATGCGCAGCGGGTGCAGCGTTATCTCGCTGCCGCCGCGGGTCTGCAGTCCGTCTGGCCCGAACTCGAACGCAGGATGGCGGAACTGCCACTGCATCAAGCCCACCGTCTGCTGGTAGACTCTGCCACTGCATGTCTGCCGAACTGCCCGACCGCTTCCTGAGCGAAGAGGATCTGGACCTACGTTCCCTTTCATGGGAGGAACTGCTGATTTGGTGGGACAGGTTTCTGCAGGCGGCGCAGGCCAGCAACGACCTCGACGAGTTCGAATACAGCCACGGGGTGTTCGCGATCCCGCGCCGCGACTGGCCGGAGGCGATGCGTCCGCCGATCGAGCGCGATGGATTGCCACCTCAACCGCCGCAAGGCTCCTCCGGCTGATCGATCACGTACCCCATCGTGCGCAGCCGGTGCGGCACCACCGGGAACAGCCACAGCCCGGTACAGCGGTAGGTGAGCAGCCAGCGCGACCGTTCGCTCGCGTCCCCCGGGCGGAAGCCGAAGTGCGGCGCCGGCGCGCGGTGGGCGGGGGTCCACAATTGCCAGGCGGGGGCCAACGGCGCGCCGGGGCAGCCGAGCGCCGGGCCCTGGTCGAAGCTGGCGGGGACCGGCACGCTGCCGAAGTGGAAGCAGGTCTGGGCCGGGAGGTGGGCGAACAGCAGGAACAGCGCGGCGAGGCGCGCGATGCAGGCGAGGATGGGTGCCATGCCAGGTAGGGAACGGCGGCCCCCGATTCCGCCCGGATTTCCCGAAGTTTCAGCCGGCGCGCCTTTCCCGGCGCCGGGGCCGCTGCGTCCTGGGCTTCCGCCGCGCCTTCGCTATCCTGCCACGGCCCGATGAGCGACGTCCTGCACAGCCAGATCAAGCCGGGTTCGCCCGAGTTCCAGCAGAATCGCGAACACCACCTGCGCTCGGTCGCCGAGGTCGCAGCCTTGGTCGCCGCCGCGCGCCAGGGCGGTGGTGCCGAGACGGTGGCCCGCCACCACAAACGCGGCAAGCTGCTGGCCCGCGAACGCATCGCCGCGATCCTCGATCCCGGTGCGCCGTTCCTCGAATTGTCGCCGCTCGCGGCGCACGGTCTCTACGGCGGCGACGCGCCGAGTGCGGGCATAGTCACCGGCATCGGCCTGGTGCACGGCCGCGAAGTGATGCTGGTCGCCAACGACGCCACGGTCAAAGGCGGCACCTACTTCCCGATGACCGTCAAGAAGCACGTGCGCGCCCAGGAGATCGCCCTGGAGAACCGCCTGCCGTGCCTCTACCTGGTCGACTCGGGCGGTGCGTTCCTGCCGCTGCAGGCCGAAGTGTTCCCCGACCGCGACCACTTCGGCCGCATCTTCTACAACCAGGCGCGCCTGTCGGCGCAACGCATCCCGCAGCTCGCCGTGGTGCTCGGTTCGTGCACCGCCGGCGGCGCCTACGTGCCGGCGATGAGCGACGAGAGCATCATCGTCAAGGGCAACGGCACCATCTTCCTCGGCGGTCCGCCGCTGGTGAAGGCGGCGACCGGCGAAGTGGTGTCCGCCGAGGACCTGGGCGGTGCCGACGTGCACACCCGCTTGTCCGGCGTCGCCGACCACTTCGCCGAAGACGAACCGCACGCGCTGGCGCTGTGCCGGCAGTTGGTGCAGCACCTGAACCGCACGCGGTGCGACCAGGTGGCCGTGCAGGAGCCCGAGGACCCGCTCTACGACCCCGAAGAACTGCTCGGCGTGCTGCCGCGCGACACGCGCACGCCGTACGACGTGCGCGAAGTGATCGCGCGGTTGGTCGACGGCAGCCGTTTCCACGAGTTCAAGGCGCGTTACGGCACCACGCTGGTCTGCGGCTTCGCGCACCTGCACGGTCTGCCGGTCGGCATCGTCGCCAACAACGGCATCCTGTTCCGCGAGAGCGCGCAGAAAGCGGCGCACTTCGTCGAGCTGTGCAGCCAGCGCAAGGTGCCCTTGCTGTTCCTGCAGAACATCACGGGGTTCATGGTCGGCAAGCAGTACGAGACCGGCGGGATCGCCAAGGACGGCGCGAAGATGGTGCAGGCGGTGGCCACTGCACCGGTGCCGAAACTGACGGTGCTGATCGGTGGTTCGTTCGGCGCTGGCAATTACGGGATGTGCGGGCGCGCCTACCAGCCGCGGTTCTTGTTCACCTGGCCGAATTCGCGGATCTCGGTGATGGGCGGCGAGCAGGCGGCCGGGGTGCTGGTGCAGGTCAAGAAGGACCAGCTCGAGGAGAAGGGGCAGCAGCTGTCGGCCGAGGAGGAGCAGCGCATGCGCGCGCCGATTCTCGAGAAGTACGAGACCGAAGGGCACCCGTTGTACGCGACGGCGCGGCTGTGGGACGACGGGGTGGTCGATCCGCGGCAGACGCGTTCGGTGCTGGCGTTGGCGCTGGCGGCGAGTTTGAACGCGCCGATCGAGGATTGGCGGGCGCCGGTGTTCCGGATGTGAGGGAGGTGGTGCGGGGCGGCGTGCGACCGTCGGACGCCGAGGTCCGCCGCGACGACCCTGCCGGCTGGCGCAGGATGGCGGGATGTTCGCCGCCGTCGCCGCCGGGTTCGTTGCGTTGTTCGCCCCGCAGGTGCCGCCGTCAGGGGCCAGTACCGTGGCGACCGGCACCGCGGCGAACGGCAAGTATGAGCTATGCGATATGAGGAAGTGCTGCGAGCTTGAAGACGTGCCGAAGGAAGCGAAGGCCAAGGACAAAGAGAAAACCGATGGTGCCGATGTCACTGTGTTCGCTGCCAGAGACGATGGATCCCCTTCATCGAGGCGTGTGCCGGCACATTCATATCGAAGGAGCGGGCGGCATTCCAAGACGCTACCAAGGAATTTACGATCATGCCCAAGCGGTCATGGTGGCGTGGTCGCGTCGAGTATCGTGAGCAGCATCCAAAGCCGTCTGCACCCGTCCAACCCAATCCACCCTTCCCTGATCAATGTGCGGGGCAGAAGACCTAGGGCCGCCTCAAGCACTACCGTGGCCAATACTCTCCTGTCTTTGAACACCCCACCAGGCACTACTCCCGGCTGAACGTACCGAAGATCCGGTAGCGGTTCGAGCTTCGCATTGTGTGTGCGGCTCAACCAACTGATGATGTCGCCGGCGAGGGCTCGTCGGTCCGCATCCAGTAGCTGGCGAACTTGCTCAGTGATCATCGCACCTTTCGTGGTGGGTAGGCCTGCCAAGAAGTGCTCCCAGACGCCGGTCTCTATCATGAGTGGGTCGGACAGCCACATGTCGGTCTGCTCCAGACGCTGCCGGATGGTGACAAGGGGTGCCATCTCCTCCTCCAAGGCTAGGCAAAGGCGCAAGCCATCGCCCATGAGCACACGGGAGTCGCCCTTCGACCAGTGACGAACGTTGAAGCCCGCGGTCACTTTCCTGCCGATGAGCAGTCGGACGCGCGCGGCTTCCGCTTTCGGAACCACCAATCCATCACCGCCGATTACGACGCCGGTTTCTCCAATATACAGACTCATGTGACCTGACTCGTGGTCACTGTATAGGCGCAATTCGCCAGTCACGACTTGGCTAGCGATGCTGAACAGCCCAGCCAATGAGCGGGCCGTCGCGCTGAGAGGCAGGGGGCTTGTCGCTCCGGGTTGACGTTGAGTAGGCGTCCAGGGTGCAACCGCGACTCAGTCATTTCGTGCATTTGCTGGCGAAGGCCGAGTGGGCTGGGGGCCATGGCACGACACCATCCCGAGCGCGAACACGGTCATGGCGGGCGCGGCTGCGCCGCGAGCGCGGCATCACTTCCACATGCCGTGGCTGGATGGGGTGTGTGGTTGGGAGCCGGGGCTGGGCGATCTGGTTTCCACGAGCATACCGGGACTTGCGACCCGGAAGTGCAGTTGCTGAGGCTGAACGGCAGCGTCGCCAGCGTCTGGGCGTTCCGCATGGTTGGCAGGCGAGCCCGCAGGAGCGCGGCGAACGCAAGCCTGCAGTGGGCCTGCGCCCTGCGGCTATCGTGCCACGAATGCGCATGCCGTTCGCACCGTTCGCCATGTGGGTCGCCACTGGGACGTCGCTCCTGCCCAGCCTCGCCTCCGCCCAGTCGCCGCCTGCGTTCTCGACCGGCACCTACGGCGGCGTCGACGGCCTCGGCCGCGTCCTGCCCGAGCACGCCGAAGTCGGGGCCCCGCGCCCCGACCGCTTCGTCCTGATGTTCTACTTCCTGTGGCACGGCGCGCACGGCTACGACACCCACCGCCAGCCGCCGCCGGATGGGGGCGTGTGGCCGAAGGCGGAGCGCAGCTACGCGAGCCCATACGACCTCACCAAGATCCTCGCCGCGGCGCGCGACGGGGCGCCGCCCCAGTACGGCCCCGAACACGCGTTCCACCACTGGGGTGAACCGCACCTCGGCTACTACCTCGCCGACGACGAGGCCGTGCTGCGCCGCCACGCGCTGTGGCTCGTCGACGCGGGCGTCGACGCGATCGCGCTCGACGTCACCAACGGCTTGCCCTACACCGCGAACCACCAGCGGCTGCTGGACGTGTACGCTGCGATGCGCGCGGCAGGCCAACCGACGCCGCAGGTGACGTTCCTGGCGCACGCCGGCGCCCGCGGGGTCACCGACGCGCTGTGGCGCGACCTCTACGGACCGGGCCGCCATGCCGATCTGTGGTTCCGTTGGCGCGGCAAGCCGCTCTTGCTGGCGCCGACGGATGGCGTCGATCCAGCGCATCGCGACTTCTTCACGCTGCGGCGGTCGTGGGCGTGGAGTGCCAGCGAGTGGTTCGGCGACGGCAAGGATGCGTGGCCCTGGCTCGACCACTTTCCGCAGCGCGCCGGCTGGCGCGAACGGCCCGATCGCCCCGAAGCGCTCGCGGTCGCGGTCGCGCAGCATCCGACCACGAACATCGGGCGCAGCTTCCACGCCGGCCAGCAGCCACCGCCGGCCGAGCAGAAGCCTGAGTTGGGGCTCTGCTTCGCGGAACAATGGCAACGCGCGCTCGCGGTGCGGCCCGAACTCGTGTTCGTGACCGGCTGGAACGAGTGGCTCGCGATGCGCTTCCTCGCCGACGGCAAAACGACCATGCTCGGCCAGCCGTTGGCGAAGGGCGAGAGCTACTTCGTCGACCTGTTCTCGCAGGAGTACAGCCGCGACATCGAGCCGATGCGCGGTGGGCACGAGGATGCGTACTATTGGCACTTGGTGGCGTGGATCCGCCGCTGGAAGGGTGTGCCGCCGCCGCCGAAGGTGTCGCCGGCGACGACGATTGCGCTCGATGCGCCCGCGGCCGCCTGGGACGGCGTCGAGCCGGTGTTCGTCGACCATCGCGGCGACACGTTCGGGCGCGACCACGCGGGCTATGGCGCGGCGGGGCCCTACCGGCAAGCGCCGGCGCCGAACGATCTCGTGCTGGCGAAGGTGACGCGCGACGACGCGCAGGTGCTGTTCCTGGTGCGCGCCGCCGCCGACCTCGTGCTCGACCCCGCGCGCCAGGACGCGTTGCAGTTGTGGATCGACGCCGATGCCGATCCGCAGACCGGCTGGTGCGGTTTCGACCTCGTGGTCGGTGGCCGCGGCCAGCGCGACGGTCTCACCTCGATCGAACGGCTGGGCCCTGGCTACGGCGATCGCATCTCGCTCGGTGAGGTGCGCACGCACCGGCGTGGCACCGATTTCGTGGTCGCGGTGCCGCGCGCGCTGGTTGGCGGGCTGCAGGCCGGCACCGGCTTCGACTTCCAATGGACCGCGGCGTGCGGGGACAGTGGCCGCCGCGTGGATTGGCTCGACCGCGGCGATGCGGCCCCCGACGGCCGGTTCGTGTTCCGCTGGCGACCGCACTGAGCGGCCCGTTCAGCAGGGGCTCGCCGGACGCTCGTTACTTGCCCGCCGTCGCCGCAGCGAACGCCTTCGCGCCCCCGACCACCGGCAGCTCCAGCACCGTTCCCGCCAGATCGATCGTGAGCTCGGTGCCCGCGGGCGGCCGCAGCGTGAAGTCCCAGTCGCTGCTGAACACCATCAAGCCGAGCTGCTTGCCGGCCGGAATCACTTGGTCGTCGGGCTGCAGGTCGAACGTCACCGTCACGAACTTGCCGGGCACCAGCGGTTCGCCCTTGCTCAGCGACTGGTGGTTCTGCGGGTCGGCCCAGCCGCGCGTCACGATCGAATCGTAGGGCCGGCCCCGTTCGGGCAGCGGCAGCGGCACCAGCCACACCGACAGATTCGCCGCCGGCTTGCTCGACGCCAGTTTGACCGTGATGCGCGCCGTGCCCGAGAGGTGCAGCGGAGCGGTGAGCGGCGGCGTGGCGAACAGCAGACGGTGCGGCGACTCCGCAGCCATCGCCAGCTGTGCCCCCTTCTTGTCCACGTTGTCGACGATCTTCAGCGTGCCCTTGCCGGCTGCGGTGCCGAGCGTGCCGACCTTCAGGCCGTCGCCGCTCCCGTGCAGCGCCACCAGCGCCGCCTCGGGGTGCGGGTAGTCCGGATACGAAGTCGGGTTGCTGTTGCGGTCGCCTTCGCGCACGATCCACGAGCGCGGCCCACGTTCGACGCCGTTGTCGATGCCGTAGAGGAAGCGCGTGAACCACTTGTTCACCAGCTCCAGCGGCGGCGGGCCACCGTGGCCGGCCTGGTGGAAGAAGGCGATGCACGGCAGGCCCTTCTGCTTGACCGCGCTGTAGATGCGCACGCTGTGCTCGGGCATCACGTTCCAGTCGTTCCAGCCGTGCGACATCAGCATCGCGCAGCGGAACTTGTCGAGCTGCAGTGCGTAGTCGCGGCCGGCCCAGAAGTCGTTCCAGTCACCGGTGCGGCGGCCGAAACCCTGCAGCAGTTCGCCGTCGCGCACGTGCTCGTTGCACCAGGCGCGCCGTTCGGTCCGGCCGCTGTTGATGAAGTCGTAGAGCACGTCGATGTCTTCGCCCATGTAACCACCGGGGTGCCGCACCAGGCCGTGGCTGCGGTAGTAGTGGTAGGACGAGGTGTTCGGGGCGATCGGCACGATCGCTTCGAGGCCTTCGACACCGGTGGTGGCGGCGGCGAGCGGCAGCGTGCCGTTGTACGAAGTGCCGATCATGCCGACCTTGCCGGAGCACCAGCTCGCCACCACTTCCTTGCCGCCTTCGCGCGCGTCGTAGGCTTTCAAGCGGCCGCACAGCCAGTCGATCACGGCTTTGGGTGCGAGCGCTTCGTTGGCGCCGCCGACCGTGGGGCAGCCGTCCGAGAAGCCGGTGCCCGGCGACTCCGAGTGCACGACGGCGAAGCCGCGCGGCAGCCAGGTCATCACTTCGGACTGGGCGATCATGCCGGCCTTGCTGCGCTCGGCGATCTGGGGCGCCGGCTTGCGCTTCGGCGGCTCGGCGCCGACTTCGTGGTTGGTGTCCCAGTACGGGGTCTGGTCCCCGGTCCCGGCGAAGTAGGGGCTGGTCTCGTAGACCACCGGCACCTTGAGGCCTTCGGTGTCGGTCTGCTTGGGCCGCCAGACGTCGACGTGCAGGCGGTCCGGCTTGCCGTCGCCGTCCGAGTCGAACGGGGCCTCGACCCACAAGAACTCCTTGATCCAGTTGTTGCGGTCCTTGAATGCCGGCACTTCCTGGGCCTGGCCGTCCTGGAACACCGGCAGGGTTTTCTCGGCAGTCGCAGTGTCCTGGGCGCGCAGGGAGGCGGCGCCGAGGGCGGCCAGGGCCGCGGGGAGGAGGGGAAGGAGGCGTTGGTTCATGCGTGGTTCGAGGGGTGGATACGCAGCCCCGAGCGGTGCGGAGAGTAATGCCTGGGTCGCCGCGGCAGAACGGTTGGCTGGTCCTGGCCGCCATGATGGCGGCGGCCGGCGTCAGCGCATGGCGAGCAGCACGGCGAAGGCGATGCCGACCAAGGCCAGAAGGATCGACAGCGCGAGCCAACCGCGGCGGCGGCGGGCCGCTTGGAACTCGCGCCAGCCGTCCAGATCGAGGAAGTAGCGGTCTGCGGCCGGCTGGCGCACGGCCCCGCTGCGTAGCAGCCCTTGCAGGCGCCGGTGGTCGAAGGAACGGCGGAGCGTCAGCGGGATCGCCGAGTCAGGGGACAGGGCCCGGGCGTCGGTCAGTTGTCCGTGGATGCGGGCCTCGGCGCGGCGCATCGCGAGCACGACGAACATTGGCACCAGGCTCGGGATCAGGGTTGCAGTGCTCATGGTGGTGCCTGGCGGGTGGTTCGGACGGAACGGCTATGGGTGATGGGCGACGAGGTATGGCCCGCATGGTGGGGGCTTGGCCGCGTGGCTCGGTGCGGTGGCGAGGGGCCACACGGACCCGGGACGGCTGGAAGCTAC
>JAEUHP010000182.1 GCA_016795295.1 Planctomycetota bacterium
ACGATGCCGGCGCGCACGGCGTCGAAGGCGCCCGCGGCGGCCTGGAACGCTTCGTGGTAGGCACGCTCGCGCTCCTGCGCTTCCGCACTGCGCAGTGCCGCGCTCTGTGCCGGCGACAGGCCGCGGTGGCGTTCGTCGAACGGCAGCTCAGGAATCGGCGCTTTCGCCAAGCGGACGAGCCAGCGCACGACCTGTCCCGAGGACGACCCAGGATTGGCCTGGGCGGCGACGGGAGCGGCGCCGAGCAGGGCTGGATCGGACTGTGGCGACTGCGCGAGGGCGCTCGCGCCGAGCAGGGACGGGAGGAGAAGCCAATAGGTTGGAGGTGTCTTCATTGCTGAGCACGGAAGAGAGCCGGGATGCTCCGGTGCTCGGTTGGTGTCGGCTGCCGTGCCCGAAGTTTCCCGGCATGCAGATCGCCTGGGCGAATGGCCGGCAGGAGCACCCGCCTCCCGGCGCAGTCCCCGGGGTGCCCGGCTGCGGCGCGGCCGGCGTTGCCCCGGCCACGGCGGGCGTGGCGGGGGTGCGGGTGGGTCGGACCGGTCAGCGGCCCGCGGTCGGATAGTGCCGCCCGTCGACCACGGTGCCGACGCAGTGCGTCGTGTACTCGAACGGATCGCCGTCGTAGAGTGCCAGGTCCGCATCCTTGCCGACCGCGAGCGAGCCGAGCCGCGCCTCGACCTGCAACAGCCGCGCCGCGTCGATCGTCAGTGCCCGCAATGCAGCTGCAGCGGGCAGGCCGTGGCCGACGGCGACGCCGGCCTCCCAGAGCACGACGCGGGTCTTGGGCACGTAGGCTTCGTAGCCGCTCTGCAGCGCGAACGGCACCTGCGCGTCGCCCAGCAGCTTCGCCAGCTCCATCGTGCCATTCGCCAGATCGCCACCGGTGCGGGCCATCGCCGGGTGCGGCAGCACCCAGACCCCCGCAGCCCGGATCTCCGGCAGCACGAGGTATGCTTCGGCGGCGCCGTCGAGCACGACGCGAATGCCGAACTCCTTGGCCACCCGCAGCGCCGACAGCAGATCGTGGGCACGATGCGCGGTGACCAGCAGCGGCACCTCGCCGGCGAGCACCTTCGCCAGCACGTCGAGCCCGAGATCGACCGGGGTGGCCGCATCCCGTTGCCGCTTGGCCGCGTACTCGCGCGCCTTCTGCAGCTGCTCGCGCAGCATCGCCACGGACTTCGCGCGCGTGCCCGGCGCCTTGCCGCCGGCGGCGCGCCCCGCATCGGCAAGGCTCACGGCGACCATCGCCAAGGGCGCCACGACATCCTGCTCGACCGTGCGGCCGTGCGTCTTCACCAGCATCGTCTGGCCACTGATCAGGGCCCCGGTGCCGTGCCCGGTGTGCACGCTGGTGATGCCGAGTCCGCGCAGCCAGCCGACCAGTTCGTCGCGTGGATGGAACGCATCGAGCGCGCGCAGTTCCGGCTGCATCGGCGACGACTTTTCGACCTGGTCCTGGTCGTGCGGCAC
This sequence comes from Planctomycetota bacterium, assembly GCA_016795295.1. Lineage (GTDB taxonomy): Bacteria > Planctomycetota > UBA1135 > UBA1135 > UBA2386 > JAEUHP01. The sequence goes on from JAEUHP010000182.1 coordinate 1,477, forward strand.
GTTCAGGAGGCCGCTGAGGCCGACCGTCGCATGCGCATCGATCAGGCCTGGCGTGACGACGGCGGCGCGCAGCACCGGGATGCCCGGCGGGATCGTGAGCGTCGCCGCGGCGCCGACGGCGGCGATCTTGCCGTCGCGCACGAGCACCACCCCGTCCGTCAGTGGTTCTCCGGCCATGGTCCAGACCACGGCGCCGGCGACTGCGAATTCTTTGGCGGGTGCCGGTTGCGGCTCCTGGGGTGCCGCACCGAGCAGCAGTGCCACGGCCGCGAACAACGTGCCGCAGGTCGTCATTGGCCCCCCTGCGTGCCGAAGCAGCACATCGACATGGCCTGGTCGCGCGAGGCTCCGTAGCCGCCCACCGCCATCAGACGATCCTGCGGGTCGGCGCGATCGAACACCTTCTGGCCTTCGACCCAGGTCTGCAGCACCTGCGTGTAGACCGACAGCGGATCGCCCGACAGCACCACGAAATCCGCGTCCTTGCCGACCGTCAGCGTGCCGATGCGGTCCTGCAGGTCGAGCATGCGCGCATTCGCGATGGTCACCGCCTGGAGCGCTCGGTCGCGGGCCATGCCCGCGCGCACCGCGAGCGCCGGTGAACGCAGGAACAGCCGGCTGTCGGTGATGCCGTCGTCGGTGTGGAACCCGACCAGCACACCGGCGCGGTCGAGCACGTCACCGGTCGACAACGACAGGTGCGCGGCTTCGAGTTTGCCGCCCGGAGAGTCGATCACGATCACCGAACACGGCACCTTCGCCGCGGCGATCTGTTCGGCGACCAGCCAACCTTCGCTGACGTGGTGCAGCACGCAGCGGAAGCCGAACTCCTGCTGCAGTCGCAGCACGGTCAGGATGTCGTCCTGGCGGTGCGTGTGGTGGTGGACGACCCGCTTGCCTTCGAGCACCTCGACGAGCACTTCGAGGCCGAGGTTGCGTTCGGGCAACTTGCTCGGTTCACCGGCTGCCGCGGCGACCTTCTGCTGGTAGTCGCGCGCGCGGTGGAACTGCGCCCGCACCAGCGCCGCGGCCTTGCCGCGCGTGCCGGCGAACGGCGGGTCCCGCTGCGGATTGGTGCCGTTCGCCATCTTGAGGCCGCCAGCGACGCTGCCGTCGGCGTTGCGGATGGCGAGTTCGTCGACGGTGCGGCCGTCGCGCAACTTCAGGTAGACCGTCTGCCCGGACAGCAGGTGGCCCGAGCCAGGCATCACGTTCACCGTCGTGATGCCGCCGGCCTGCGCCTTCTGGATGCCTGGATCCCGCGGATCGATCGAATCGAGCGCGCGCACTTCGGGCTGGATCGGGCCGCTGCCATCGGCCCCGGCGACGGCGCCGATGTGCGAGTGGCTGCAGACCAGGCCGGGCATGATGGTCTGCCCCTTGGCGTCGACGACGAGGGCCTCGGGCGGCACCACCACCGCTTGCAGCGGTCCGACGGCGGTGATGCGACCGCCCTGCACGACCAGCGTGCCGTTCTCGATCGGGGCGCCGTCGATCGGCAGCAAGCGCGCGCCCACGAACGCGTGCGGCCGTTCCTGCGCGATGGCATGCGCCGCGATCGCCGTCCACGCGGCTGCCAGAGTCCAGCGTCCGAAGTGCACCATGCGCAGAGCGTGTCGCCAAAGCGGGCCTCGCGCGAGGCTTTTCGGCGCCGCGCCACCCGAACCGTGCGCCACGCCGAACGGCTGGCTCAACCGGGGCTGCCCGAGCCGTTCCTCGGCGCTCGGCGGGTGCCGCGCACGGTGAGCCAGGTGGCGAGCGCGATGGTGCCGGCCCGCAACAGGTTGGGCCACAGTCCACCGCCCCCGGCCCCGCCGGTCGCGCCCGCGAGTTGCCAGCCGGCGTTCATCATGGCGTGCAGGAGGATGGGCACCCACAGGGTCTGCCAGCGCAGCAAGAGCCAGGCGTACCACAGCCCGCCGAGGCCGGTGACCAGCAAGGTGGGCCAGCCGGTGGCGATGCCGTCGAGGCTCCATTCGACGTGCAGCAAGGCGAACACCGCTGCGTTGCCCAGCACGGCGGCGAGCCGGCCGCGATGCTGCGGACCGAGGGCTGCGGCGGTGACGCCGACCAACAGTCCCCGGCACAGCAGTTCCTCGACCAGGGGGGCCCGAACCCAGCCGCTCCAGGCCTTGGCGAGCCAGTCGTCCGACCATGGCCCGCCGGCCGCCAGCCCCAGGCCGAGGCCGCCGAGCAGCAGCGGCGCACCGCCGAGCAGCGCAGCGCGCCGCCAGCCAGGCCGCCCACGCCGCAGGCCGATCAAATGCCGGGGCGGTTGCTGGAGCAAGCGGCCGCCAAGCCAAGCCCCCAGGGCTGCGGCCGAGAGTTGCAGGACGAGGCTGTCGAGGTTGCGCACCGCCGGCGGGACCCCGAGGTCGGCGAGCCAGCGGTGCAGGGCGACGTAGCTCGGCCATGTGCCGCGCAAGCGCACCAGGACGAAGGCGCCGACGCCGCACAGCCAAGCCGCGGCGATGGCGGCCACGGGGAGTCTGGGCCTGGCTGGTTCCATGGCGGTAGTCTGCCGCCGGGGCGCGTCCGCGCCTACCGACGGGTGCGCGCGCGAGCCGCATCGGTCCAGGCGGTGCCGCCGGGGACCGCGTCGAAGGCGGCATGTTGGACGAACAACGGGAACCAGGACAGGCCCGTGGGCACGTTCACGGTCATGGCCAGTCGGCCGCTGGCGTCCGCAACGCCGATCTGCGTCACGTCGATGCTGACCCACAGCTGGCAGCCACTGGTGCCGAGCAGTGGGTCGAGCGCGAACGGCAGGGGCTGCCCCTGGTGGACGGTGGCGCTGAAGCCGATCAGCTGCACACCCAGGGCGCCGCTCGTGTGGGTGCCGCTGGTCGTCACCAGGGTCTGGTCTTGGTTGAGGAATCGGGCGCCCATGCGCACGCCGGCGCAGCCACTGCCGAAGCGCGTGGCCCGGCCAGTGGTGAACTCCACGCCGCGCAGATCCGGCGCACCAGCCACGGCGATGGCCGGCCCGACCGTGCCGGTCGAGAGGTCGACGGCTTGCAGTGTGGTGCGACCGACCAGCAACCGGCCGCTGCTGTTCTCACTGCACAGCCACTGCAGGCCGGTTGGTCCGGAGACGCCGGGGAACGGATCGCTCGCCACGCCGGTGGTCGGGTCGATCTGCACCAGTCCGAGGTTGACGTCCCAGCCGCGCATTCCGAGCACCGTGCTGTCGAGCCCCTGCAAGCCGGTCATCCCGGTTGGGCCGATCACTGCCACTGCGCCGGTGTCTGGGTCGATGCGGATCAGTTCGTCGCTGGTGCCCTGGTCGCGGATCGCCAGCAGCTGGTCCCCCGACAAGGCCATGCCGCGCAGGTCGCCGACGTGCAACGTGCCGAACGGCAGCGTCTCGGCGCCGGTGAACGGGTCGATCACGGCCAAGTGGTATTGGAAGTTGCCGGTGGTGCCGGTGCGGACGGTGGTCCACAAGCGGTCGTCCGGGCCGAAGCAGAGGCAGTTCTTGCCGCCGGCGCCAGAGGCGAGCAGTTGGGTGGCGCCGGTGGTGGAGTCGATGCGCAGGACTTGGCCGGTGAAGGTCACGCCGAGCAGGTCGAAGGTCTGTGCCGGGAGGGGGAGTGCCAGGAGGCCGAGCAGGGCCCGGGTCGGGAGTTGCATACCCGACAGGAGTCCGCATCGTCGGCGTTCTTACGTCCACTTCGCCGCGGGTCTGGCGCCCCCCCAGACCGTTCCCGCCTTGCGGGGGTGGCGCCGGGGGGCGTTCGGCGCGCGCGGGGGGGGGCGCCTGGTTACCAATGCCAACCACGCGGCTATCCCGCCCCATGAAGGGTCTCGCCGCTGCCTTGCTGACCACGACTCTGCTGGCCCAAACCCCGACCTACCCGCACCTCGTGCTGGTCCAGCCGGGCGGTGCCAGCCCAGCGACGCTGATTCTGTCGGTCGACACCACCTCCGGCGTCGTGCTGCCGCTCGCCGGGTTTCCCTCGGACAGCTTGCCCCCGCTGGCGATCACGATCGACCCGTACAACGGCGACCCGCTGCTCGCACTCGGCTTCGGCGCGCTGTCGCGGTTGGTGCGCCTGCAGGCGAACGGTGCCGGGTTCCTCGAAGTCCATCTGGCCGACGTGCCCGGAGTGGTCACCGGCCTCGCCGTGCAGCAGGACCGCTTGCTGGCGACGGTCGATGGCAGCTCCGGGGGGCTCTACCGGCTGCCGCGGCGCGGTGGCTCGGCGCAGCTCGTCCATGCGCAGCCCAATGCGACGGCGCTGCACGGTTACGGCCCGTATGGCACCGTGGCACTGCTCGGTTGGACCGGTCGCCCGGGCAGCGGTGCCATCGACTCCGGAGTCGTGCTCGTCGACTGCGACACCGGGCAGGCGGTGCTCGGCCCGCACACCTTTCCGAATCCTGCTGGCCTGACCCTGAATGGCGCGTTCGACCTGCCGACCGGTGTGCCGCGGCAGCTGTTGTCGTTCGCCGATGGCACGTTCGCGCTGTTTGCCGGCCTGATCGGCCCGCCGCAGCCGGTGCCGACCGCGCCGGCGATCCCGCCTGGTGGCGCGGTGGCGATGCATCAGGTCGCGGCGTACTCGTTCGCCCCCCTGGTCCTCGGCGGCAGTGCGTTTCCGTTCCTCTACGAAGTCGACCCGTGGACCGGCAACGTGTCGCTGCGCTCGCCGGCGCTGCCGGGCACGCCGATCGATTTCGCCGCAGGACTCGAGCGGGGCGCGCAGAGCCTCGAATATCGGGCGCGGTGCGGCCCGGTGCTCCTGTGGCACAACGTGCAGGGCATCCCGCAGCCCGGGAACACGCTCACGATCGGCCTGCAGGGCCTCCCCAACGACCATGGCGTGCTCGTGCTCGGCTTGTCGGACTTCGCGGGCAGCGGCGCGCCGTTGCCGCTGCCCGGTGGCTGCGAGCTCGACGTGACGCCCGATGCGGTCGTGGTGCGCCTGACCGATGCCCTCGGCGTGGCGAGCCAGCCGATCGCCGTGCCCCCGGGCACCGGCTTCCTCGGTGTGAGCCTGTTTGCGCAGTGGTTGCACTTCGCTCCGTTCGCCATCTCGGTGTCGGGAGCGCTCGTGCACCGGATCGACCTCTGAGGCCGCCAGGCGTTCGTCGAGGCGGTGTCGAGACGAACGCCATGCAATCCCACCACATCGCCAAGAACCAACTGCCGCCCGCAAGACACAAAACTGCCATGTGCCCCCGCATCGTGCCTGTCGCGTCCAAGCTGCTTCCAGCCCTTCTCGTGCTCGTGTCGGCGTCCGCCGCGCGGGCCCAGTGCTTGCCGCAGTGGTCGCCAGGCGACGGCAAGCCTGGTGTCGATGGCCGCGTCTCGGCTCTTGCCTGGTGGGACCCCGACGGTGTCGGCCCCATGCCACCAGTGGTGGTGGTTGGGGGGCAGTTCGTCGTCGCCGGCACGGTCGTGGCCAACAATATCGCCACGTACGACCCGGCTTCCGGCGCTTGGTCGACGCTGGGCGCCGGAACGAACGGGGGCGTGGTGGCCGTGACCACGCTGCCCAACGGGGACCTGGTGGCAGCTGGAGCCTTCACGATGGCTGGTGGGGTGCCTGCCAACCATGTGGCGCGTTGGAACGGCGCCACGTGGTCGCCCTTGGGCTTGGGGACGAACGACCTGGTCGCAAGCGTCACCACGCTGCCGAACGGCGACGTGGTGGCAGGGGGACGCTTCACCACGGCGGGTGGCATGGCGGTCGGCGCGATCGCCCGTTGGGATGGCACCAACTGGACGGGGCTCGGCGGGGGGGTCACTTCCGTTGGCTTCCCAGCGGAAGTCTATGCGGTCAAGGCGTTGCCCAACGGACACCTCATCGCGTCCGGCACCTTCTTCTGGGCCGGTGGTGTTTCGGCCACCAACATCGCCAGTTGGAACGGTACCAGCTGGTCTGCGCTCGGCACCGGGCTCAACTCGGGTGCGTTTGCAATCGCCGGCTTGGCCAATGGCGACGTGGTCGTCGGCGGTGACTTCACCCTGGCGGGCAGCGTGCCGACGCGCGGGATCGCCCGATGGAATGGGACGGCCTGGTCGGACATCGGCACGAGCATGGGTGGCTTCAGGCCGAGAGTGCTTGGTTTGGCGGTACTGCCGAACGGCGACCTCTACGCGCTCGGCTCCTTCACCGTCGCAGGTGGCGTGCCTGTGCAAAACGTCGCGCGCTGGAACGGCACCGCTTGGTCTGCGGTGGGCGCGGGCACCTCGGGCGGCAGCGCCGTGGTCGCACTGCCCAATGGCGACTTGGTGGCGGGCGCGAGCGTCGTCGCACCCGGCGTGGTCGCCACCGGGATTGCGCGCTGGGATGGAGCGGCCTGGTCCGCGCTCGGTGCCGGGTTCCAATCCGGGATCAGGGCTCTGGCTGTGTTGCCGAACGGCGACGTGGTTGCGGGCGGGGATTTCGTCGCGGCGGGTGGTGTGTCGGCGAACCGGATCGCGCGATGGAATGGCACTGTCTGGGCGCCGCTCGGCTCGGGAATGAACTTCCAGGTCCAAGCCGTGGCCGCCTTGCCGAATGGGGACGTCGTGGCTGGCGGCTACTTCACGTCGGCCGGGGGCGTGCCGGCAAACTGCATTGCCCGGTGGGATGGCGCCACTTGGTCGCCACTCGGGACCGGGATGAGCAATACCAGCCAGTTCCGAACTCTGGCCGTCTTCGCTTTGGTCGTGGAGCCGAACGGTGACATCCTGGCCGCGGGCAGCTTCGACATGGCGGGGGGAGTGCCGGCGAACGGTGTCGCGCGCTGGAACGGTTCGAGTTGGTCGGCTCTCGGCAGCGGGTTCACCTCCGCCACCTCGTACACCGCAGTGCATGCGCTGTTGCGGCTGCCGAGCGGTGACCTCGTTGCGGGTGGCTACTTCGACATGGCAGACGGCAGCCCGGCGAACTACATCGCGCGTTGGAACGGCGCCAACTGGTCGGCGCTCGGATCCGGCGTGGACAGTGGGGTCCTGGCGCTGACGGCCCGCCCGAACGGAGACGTCATCGCAGGCGGCCACTTCTTGACGGCGGGCGGATCGCCTGCCGACCGGATTGCGCGCTGGGATGGGGCGAGTTGGTCGGCACTCGGGGCAGGTCTGACGATCGGCGCCGGGCCGAATCAGCAGTTCCCAGAATGCACGGCCTTGGCGACTCTGCCGAATGGAGACGTCGTCGCTGCGGGCTTCTTCTTCAACGCCGGTGGCGTCGCCGCGAACTGGATCGCGCGCTGGAACGACGTGAGTTGGTCCGCCGTGGGTGTCGGGATGAGTGGAACCATCCAGGACGAAGGGGTGGCAGCGTTGGTGCAGGCGCCCAACGGCGATCTGCTCGCCGGCGGCTTCTTCAGCGCGGCTGGCGGTCTGGTGTCCGCGCATTTTGCGCGCCTAGCCGCTCTGTGTCCGGCAACGGCAGTCCCCTATGGAGCCGCTGGTGCTGGGAGTGCTGGCCCGATGACGTTGCGCGCCGACGCGCTGCCGTGGGTCGGTGGCACGTTCCGCGCGACGACCACTGGCATCGCGCCGAACGGCCTCGCCTTCGCGCTGGTGGGGTTGCTGCCGCAGTCGACGCCATTGTCCCTGCTGCACCCGGCGGGGCAGCCTGGCAGCTCGATCCTGGTCAGCCCTGACGTGGCCCTGCTGCTGGCCGCTGCGGGCGGGTCTGCGCAAGTGCAGCTCGCCATGCCGATCGATCCGGTGTACGTCGGAGTCCAATTGCGCAGCCAAGCCGTGCAGGTGGAGGTCTCTGGGGCCTCGCAAATTGTCAGTATCAGCAGCTCGAACGCTCTGTTGCTGACGATCGGGAGTTTCTGATCAGGACGGTCTTCCCGGTCGCCGCCACGCGGAGCCTCTTGGTCGGGTGACGAGCCCTGATGCGAAGGTGTTGTGGTTTCCGGGAGATCGTGCGCTCCGAGTCTTCGCGCGAAATCCGCATCGGCAGTTGACATTGCTGCAGGAGGCGCTAACATGCCCGCCCCTTCCCCCCGTTCATGAAGAAAATCCTGCCACTCCCGGTCTCCCTCGTGAGCGATCACTGCGATCGCCGAGTGGAAGTTGCGGTTCGGGTGGAGGTGGTGTTCCTCGGGCGGCTCTCGGCGGTGTGGCCAGCGGACTAGATGCGAGACACTCTCGCTCCCCGCGAGCCTCGCCCCGGTGCGCCGGCGCGAGGCTCGTTTGTTTCTGGTCGGCATTCTCCAATCTCTCACAGTCAATCTTTCACAGCGGAGGCACTGTGCGCTCCAAACATCCATCTTCCTTCGTCTGACGTCGTCCGGCGGCGCGCCGCGGCCCTTCGGGGTACCGCTCGCGCGTTCCGCGAACCGGGTTCCACCGGCGTCCGACGGTGCAAGGCGAATCGCCCAGCGGTAGGGCACGAGTGACGATCTCGAGACGCGGGTTCGAATCCCGCTTCGCTCTCGCTACCACGCCGCCTCCCATTGGGAGGCTCTATCAGTGATCGCCGGCTCGGCCGGCGGCAGCGTCCCGTCGTGTGCCAGTTCCTTGTTGGCGTTCGTCCAACCAAGGACCGGACCATGACACCGGCACGCCACTTTGCATTCTGCCCACGTCGCTCCGGCACGTGGCCCGCCACCGCTCTGTCGATCCCGGCTGTGACTGCGCCGGCAGACCGAGCCGAAGCGGGTCACCGCGGTCGACCGAGGCGGGATCCGTGGCAGGCCGGGGGAACGCGACGGTGTGCGGTCTCCCGCACGCCGGCCACGGCCAGCCGGCGGTCACTGCTCTTCCACCTCGTCTTTCTCCAACGCGGCTCTGCCGCACCACCGGCGCGACGCGGAACGGCGCTGCCAGTGGTCCGTATCGACCACGTTCCAGCACTCACCAAACCTCTTCGGAGGCCTCCCATGATCCGTACCCACATCCAAACGCACGAGCTGGGGCTCGTGTTCCGCCGCGGTGACCTCCGCCGAGTCCTCGAACCGGGTTCCTGGTTCGTGCCCGAGCAGTGGTTGCCGCAGACTCAGGTGAAGCGCGTCGACACGCTCGACACGCGGTTCGCCCATCCGCGCCTCGATGCGCTGCTCGAGGCGCCAGAGCTGCGCGACCGTCTGTTGGTCGTCGACCTCGACGAGGACCAGCGGGCGCTGGTCTGGCGCGACGGCCGGTTGTTCGACTTCGTCGGCGCCGGGCGTTTCGCCTACTGGAAAGCGCCGTACACGCTGAAGGTCGAGACCTTCCGCGTGACCGACGGCGAGTTCCAGCACGAGCGGCAGGACGCCGTGTTGGCGTTCCCGGCCGCTCGTGCCCAGCTCCAGACCGTCGACGTCGAGCCGCACGAGTGCCTGCTCGTCCGGCGCGGCGGTGCGCTGGTGGGCACGCGTGGCCCGGGGCGGCACGTGTTCTGGAGCCGGGGCGCCCTGATCACCTGGAAGTCGATCGATCTGCGCGAGCAGATCGCCGATGTCGGCGGCCAGGAGATCATGACGGCGGACAAGGTCACCCTGCGACTCAACCTGGTGGTCAGCTGGCGGATCGTGGCTCCGGAGTTGGCGACCGGTGTGGTCGACAGCGCGGCGAACGCCGTCTACCGCGAGGCTCAGCTGGCGTTGCGTGCGGCGGTCGGTGGCCGGGAACTCGAGCGTTTGCTGGCCGACAAGGCCGACGTGGCGAACGAGATCCGGGCCGCCGTGGCGGCGCGGGCGGAGGCGTTCGGCGTGTCGGTCGTCGCCGTGGGCATCCGGGACATCGTCCTGCCCGGCGACATGAAGACGTTGCTCAACCAGGTGATCGAAGCGCAGAAGCAGGCGGAGGCGAACCTGATCCGGCGTCGCGAGGAAACCGCGGCGGCGCGCAGTCAGGCCAACACCGCACGTTTGCTGGCCGAGAACCCGGTCCTGCTCCGCATGAAGGAGCTGGAGGCGGTCGAGTCGATCTTGAAGGGTGCGCAAGCGACCTTCGTGCTCGGCTCGGGCGATCTGGCGCAGCAGGTGAAGGGCCTGGTGGCAGGCCGCGAGTAGTCGGCCACCGGGGTGGGGCAGCCCACCCCGGTGCGTGGCCGGGGCGAGTGCGAGCTCGCCGCGGCCAGCGTGCCCGTTACTGCGGCTGGGCCGCGGCTGGGCGGCGCATTACGCTGTCCAGGATCCAGGTGGCCATGCCGTCGCTCACTGCGAGCCCAGGCCGGTCCCACCCAACCGCAGGAGGTCTCGTATGCACTGGTCTCGCTTGCTGCCGTGCTGGTTGTCGTTGGCCGTTGCCGTGGCGCAGACACCGCCGCAGCTGCCGACGCTGTATCGCCTTGGCCCGGTGCCGGCCGACGCGGTGCACTTGCAGGTGCAGGCTGCGGGTGCGGTGCAGCAGGCCGACGGCACCGGGTTGGCAGGGGAAAACCTGGCCGGCGCTCTCCCTACGGGCACCGCCCACCTCGTGCTCGCCGTGGATCGAGGGGCGCCAGTGTCCGCGGTGCAGCAGCTCCTGGAGTTCGCCGCCGGGCGCGGTGTGACCGAAGTGCACTTCGCCGCCCAGCTGCCCGATGGCACCCGGGGCGCCTTCGCGTTGGCCCTGCCGGAGCCGCAGGCGGCCACCGGGTGGACGATGCGCATGCACCGCGGGCGCCCGGGCGTGCCCACGGCCAGTGCCCAGCCGTTTCTGCAACGCATGCAGCGCGGCTTGCCCGACGCCGCGCTGCCGCAGTTCGCGCTGGCGGTCGAAGTGCCGGCCGACGCGGCCTGGAGCGACGCGCTCGGCGGGCTCGCCACGGCGGCTGCGGCCGGAGTCGAACGAGTGGTCTTGCGCACGACGCCGGCGCAACCCGGGGCGACCAAGGGCCCGCTGGCGATCGACCTGGGCACGCAGCCGTGGCTCGCCGTGCCGGCGGCGGCGATCCCGCTGCCGAAGCCGGCGCTGGCGAGTGAACCGGTGGGGTGTCGGAGCCGGGCCACTGCGCCGCCGGCCGACGACGCGGGCGAAGTCGCCGGCGGCGGTGCCGGCGGGCGCTACGCCGGTCGGGCAGGTGCCGCGGGCCGCGGCCGTGGCGCTGCCTACGCCGCAGCGATCGCCGCTGGTCTCAACTGGCTCGGCCAGCGCATGGACGCCGAGGGCGCTCTCCGCGATGCACAGGGGCGTCCGGACGTCGGCGCCACGGCGCTGCTGCAGCTGGCGATCCTCGGCAACGGCACCACGCTGCGCAGCGGCCCGCACCGGGAGATGCTGCAGCGCTCGGTCGGGTGGCTGATGGCGCAGCAGGCCGAGGACGGCAGTTTCGCCGACCGCGTGCCAGACCACGCGCTCGCCACCTACGCGGTGGTCGAGGCGTTCGGGTTGTCCGCCGCCCCCTTGGTGCGTGGCGCCGCGCAGGACGGCCTCGATCGCCTGTGCCGCTGGCGCGAACGGGACGGGGGGTTCGCCGCTGCGCCGGGGACCCCCAGCGACACGGCGACCACCACGCTGGCCCTGGTGGCGCTGGCGTCGGCGCAGTTCTTCGCTCTGCGCGCCGACTTGGCCGCCGCCGACGCCGCCGGCTTCTACGAAGGGGTGGCCACGCCGGATGGCCGCCATCGTCCCAACTCGACCGCGCCGGAAACGGCGCCGCTCGACGCGGTCGCCACCGGGGCCGCGCTGTTCGGCCGGTTCTTCGCCGGCCAGGACAGCAAGCGCGACCCGCGGACGACCGCTGCCGCCGACCTGCTGCTCGCGGGTGCCCAGCCGGCCGAGCCGTGGACCTGCTACTGGACCACCTACGCGCTGTTCCAGCTCGGCGGTCGCCACTGGGCGGCGTGGACGAAGCGCCTCGATGCCGAAGTACTCACGGGCGCGGTGGCCCAAGGCGCAGCCGCGGGCAGTTGGCCGGCGGCCGGTGGTCTGTCCGCCGAGTGCACCACTGCGCTGCGGGTGTTGACGCTGGAGAGCTACTATCGGTACACCCGGCTCGTGCGCTGACCGCGGCCGCCCTCGCCCGCAGGCAGCCCAGCTCAGGCCTTTGGCGGCCCAGCGTAGGCGGTGCGTTCGCGACCGCTTTCCAGGAGCAGCAGGGCGCCCGCGCGCACGTGCGGGTGCAGGCCGGCGCCGCCCGCGTGCACGTGCGCCAGCAGTGCGGCGCGCATGCGCGGGTCCCAGTAGTTGCGCAGGTGGTTGCGCACCCCTTCTTCGCGCGGCCCGGCGGGATAGGGCGCGAAGAAGTCGCCGATCTGGTTCGCCATCTCGATCAGGCGGGCGAGCTCGATCACCGGTCGATTGCTCTGGGCGCCGGACCCGGGTGCTGCGCCGTGGCTCACGACTTCGCCTCCGCCGGCACCCGCTGCGGCGCTTCGGTCCGGGCCGGCACCTTGGCCACCTCGACGGCGGTGACCTTGTACTCCGGGCAGTTGGTGGCCCAGTCGGACAGGTCGCTGGTGACCGCGTTGGCCTTGCTCTGCGCGAAGTGGAAGGTCGTGTAGACGACGCCCGGGTTCATCTTCTCGCTGATGCGGGCGCGCAGCTTCGTCTCGCCGTAGCGGCTGGTGACGGTCACTTGGTCGCCGTCCTGGATGCCGCGCGCTTCGGCATCGCTGCGGTGCAGGTCGAGCACGTCCTCGGCGTACCAGGCGACGTTGCCGGTGCGGCGTGTCTGTGTGCCGACGTTGTACTGGGACAGGATGCGGCCCGTGGTCAGCAGCAGAGGGAAGCGGTCGTCGGTGCGTTCGGTGGTCGGCACGTACTGCGTCAGCATGAAGTTGGCGCGACCGCGCGGGAACTGCTTCTCGTGCAGCACTTCCGTGCCTTCGGGGGCGTCGGCGTTGCACGGCCACTGCACCGAGCCCAGGCGCTCGATCAGCGGGAAGCTCATGCCCTGGTAGGCGGGCGACAACCGCGCGACCTCGTCGAGGATCTGGGACGGGTGGTCGTAGTGCAGCGGGTAGCCCATCGCGTTGATCATGCGCACCGTGATCTGCCAGTCCTCGAGGCCGGCCAGCGGCTCGACCACCTTGCGCACCATGCTGACGCGGCGTTCGGCGTTGGTGAACGTGCCGTTCTTCTCGAGCGAACTCGAGCCCGGCAGGAACACGTGGGCGAACTTCGCGGTCTCGGTCAGGTAGAGGTCCTGCACGATCACGCATTCCATGCTGCGCATCGCCGCCACGATGTGGTTCTGGTTCGGATCGCTCTGCACCGGATCCTCGCCCTGGATGTAGATCGCCTTGAAGGTGCCGGCGACCGCTGCGTCGAACATGTTCGGCAGGCGCAGGCCCGGCTCGGGGTCGAGCGCGATCTTCCAGTCGGCCTCGAAGCTCTTGCGCACGGCTTCGTCGGTGACGAAGCGGTAGCCGGTGAACATGTGCGGCCAGCTGCCGAGGCAGCTGCCGCCTTGCACGTTGCCCTGGCCGCGCAGGGGGTTCACGCCGACGCCTTCGCGGCCCAGCATGCCGCAGGCGAGTGCCAGGTTGCCGAGGCACATGACGCCGGTGGAGCCCTGGCTGTGCTCGGTGACGCCGAGTCCGTAGTAGATGGTGCTGCGGGGGCCCTTGGCGTAGATGCGCGCGGCGCGGCGGATGTCCTCGGGATCGAGCCCGGCTTCCGGCCCCACCGTCTCCGGCGCGTAACGGGCGTCGCCGACCAGCTGCATCCACTGCTCGAACTCGGACCAGTGGCAGCGCGCGCGGATGAACGCCTCGTCGTAGAGGCGTTCGCGCACGATCACGTGGGCCATGCTGTCGAGCACCGCGACGTTGGTGCCCGGGCGCAGGGCCAGGTGGACGTCGGCGCGGCAGTGCGGCGAGTCGGCGGTCTCGGTGCGGCGTGGGTCGATGACCAGCAGGCGCGCACCTTCACGGATGCGGCGCTTCATCAGTGAGCCGAACACTGGGTGTCCCTCGGTCGGGTTGGCGCCCGCGACCAGGATCACGTCCGCCTGCAGGATCGAGTCGAAGTGCTGGCTCGCTGCCCCGGCACCCAGCGTCGCCGAGAGGCCGAACTGGGTCGGCGAGTGGCAGATGCGCGAGCAGTTGTCGATGTTGTTGTTGCGCAGGCCGACCCGCGCGAACTTCTGCATCAGGAAGATCTCTTCGTTGGTGCAGCGCGACGACGACACGGCGCCGACCGAGCCGGAGCCGTAGGTGGCCTGGATGCGCTTGAGCTCGGCAGCCGCGTGGGCGAACGCTTCGTCCCAGGTGACTTCGCGCCACGGCTCGTCGATGCGGTTGCGCACCATCGGCTTGCGCACGCGGTCCGGGTGGTCGTAGTAGTCGAACGCGAAGCGCCCCTTGACGCAGCTGTGGCCGTGGTTGGCCTTGCCTTCCTTCCACGGGATCATGCGCACGACGCGGCCGCCGATGGTTTCGGCCTTGAAGCCGCAGCCGACGCCGCAGTAGGCGCAGGTGGTGACGACGGAGCGCTCAGGCTTGCGGGGGTTGGGCACGGTGGTAGCCTCCTTCGAACAGACTCTTCTCGACCAGGGAGTGCGTCGGGCAGGCCTGCACGCACGCACCGCAGCTCACGCATTCGCTGTCCAGGAAGCGTTCGCCTTGGCTGGCGACGATCTTGGACTGGAAGCCGCGGCCGGCGACGGTCAGCGCGAAGGTGCCCTGCACCTCTTCGCAGGCGCGCACGCAGCGGCTGCAGACGATGCACTTGGCCGGATCGAACAGGAAGTACGGGTTGGACTCGTCGACCGGCGCATCGAGGTGGTTCTGTCCGGTCGGATAGGGGCTCGTGGTGACGCCGGTGGCGGCCATCACCTCGTGCAGCTCGCTCCAGCCGCCGGGCACTTCGCTGGCGGGGAAGTCGCTCAGGTAGAGCTCCATCACGCCCTTGCGCAGTTCCTGCAGCCGCGGCGACTGCGTGCGCACGACCATGCCGGCCTCGACCGGGGTCGTGCACGCGGCCGGGAAGCCGCGCCGCCCCTCGATTTCGACCAAGCACACGCGGCAGCTGCCGAACGCCTCCAGCGTGTCGGTCGCACACAGCTTGGGCACGGATTTGCGGCAGGACGTGGCGGCGAGCATCACGCTGCTGCCGGCGGGCACGGTCACCGGCACGCCGTCGACGGTCAGCGACACCGGCGCGCCGTCGCGCGGGGGCGTGCCGTAGTCGACGTCGTCACGCAGACGGCGCAGTTCAGACCACATGGGCGGGCTCCTTGGAGGCGGGCAGACCGAAGTCGCCGGGGAAGTACTTCAACGCCGACAGCACCGGCCACGGCGCCATGCCGCCCAGCGCGCACAACGAGGCGTGCTCCATGACGTCGCACAGGGCGAGCAGTTGCCGGTGGTTCGCCGCCACGTCTTGGCCGGCGATGATGCGCCGGATCAGTTCTTCGCCCCGGGTGCTGCCGATGCGGCAGGGCGTGCACTTGCCACACGACTCGACGGCGCAGAACTCCATCGCGTAGCGCGCCTGCTCGGCCATGTCGACGGTGTCGTCGAAGACGACGATGCCGCCGTGCCCGACCATGCCCTTGTGCTGGGCCAGCGCTTCGTAGTCGAGCGGCAGGTCGAGCAGGCTCTGGTCGAAGTAGGCGCCGAGCGGGCCGCCGACCTGTACCGCACGCACGGGCCGGCCGCTGCGCGTGCCGCCGCCGTAGTCCTCGATCAGCGTGCGCAGGGTCACGCCGAACGCCTTCTCGACCAGGCCGGCGCGCTTGACGTTGCCCGCGAGCTGGATCGGCAAGGTGCCGCGCGATCGGCCCATGCCGTAGTCCGCGTAGTACTTGCCCCCGCGGTCGAGCACGATCGGCACCGACGCCAGCGAAACGACGTTGTTGACCACCGTCGGCAGGCCGAACAGGCCCTTGATCGCCGGCAGCGGCGGCTTGTAGCGGATCATGCCGCGCTTGCCCTCGAGCGACTCGAGCAGCGCGGTCTCCTCGCCGCAGATGTAGGCCCCGGCGCCGACGCGCACTTCGGCGTCGAACGCGAATCCCGAGCCCTGGATGTTCGTGCCGTACCAGCCGGTCTTGCGCAGCACCGCCAGCGCCTCTTCGAGCACCCGCTTCGCGTCCGGGTACTCGGAGCGCAGGTAGATGTAGCCGTAGCTGGCTCCGGTGGCCCAGCCGGCGATCGCCATGCCCTCGAGCAGCACGAACGGGTCGCCTTCCATCACCATGCGGTCGCTGTAGGTGCCGGAGTCGCCTTCGTCGGCGTTGACGACCACGTACTTGCGGGGCGCTTGCGCCGCCGCCACCGTGCGCCATTTGATGCCGGTCGGGAAGCCCGCGCCGCCGCGGCCGCGCAGCCCGGACGCCACCACTTCTTCGACCACCGCCGCCGGCGCCATGCCCAGCGCCCGCCGCAGGCCGCGCAGCCCGCCGTGCGCCTCGTAGTCGCTCAGCGACACCGGGTCGGTGATGCCGGCGCGGGCGAACGTGAGCCGCTCCTGGCGCGCGAGGAACGGGATCGCCTCGACCTTGCCCAAGGCCAACGCGTGGGCGCCGCCGCGGTGGAAACCGGCTTCGAACAGGCCCGGGACGTCTGCGGGTGTGACCGGGCCGTAGCCGAGGCGCGCACCGCCGGCACCTTGCACTTCGGCGCCCGCCACTTCGACCAGCGGTTCCAGCCAGAACAGGCCGCGGCTGCTGGTGCGCACGATGCGCACCCCGAGACCGCGGCGCTGCGCTTCGGCGGCGATCGCCGCGGCGACTTCGTCGGCACCGAGGCTGATCGCCGTGGAGTCGCGCGGCACGTAGACGGTGGTTGCCACCTTGGACGACGGCTCGCTCACGACTGGCTCCTCGCCTGCTGCAGCAGGGCGTCGATCTTCGCGGTGGTGACGCGGCCGTGCAGGCGGCCGTCGAGCTGGACCGCCGGCGAAGTGGCGCAGTTGCCGAGGCAGTAGACGGGCTCCACGGTCACGGCCCCGTCCGGCGAGGTGCCGCCGAGCTGGCAGCCCAGGGTGCGCTCGACGTGGGCGGTCAGTTCGCGGCTGCCACACGCCTGGCAGCTCTCCGCCTGGCACACCTTCAGCACGTGCCGCCCCGGCGGTTCCTGCCGGAAGTCGTGGTAGAACGTGACGACGCCGTGCACCTCCGCCCGCGACCGCCCGATCGCCTTGGCGATCTGGCCGATGGCGCCCGCCGGCACCCACCCGAGTGCGTGCTGGACGTCGTGCAGGATCGGCAGCAGGTTGCCCGGCAGGTCGGCGTGGCGAACCAGGATCTCGGCGACCTTCGCCGCTTCGGCGGGGCCGAGAGAAGGAGCACCGCGACGGCCGGCACCACGCGGGAGTACGGAGTCTCGTTTCAAGGGCGGGAAGGGGTCGAGGTCGTGGCGTCCGGGTTCGGGGAACGGCGAGCTTAGGCTTCGCGACGGGTCCGAGGCAACCCTCTCGGGCCGGGCTCGCCGGGCCGGAAAGCAGGGTGCCACCGCATGGCACTTGCGGCGGGGCGCCGGGATGGCGAGCACGAGCTACGCGGGGCCCTTGCCGCCGCCCGGCAACTCGCGGGCCAACCAGACCCGCGCGAACCGCCAATCCTCGCTGATGGTGCTCTCGGCGACGCCCAGCGTGCGCGCGGCGGCCTCGATCGACAGCCCGCCGAACACGCGCAGTTCGACGACCTGGGCCGCACGGGCATGGCTCTGCGCGAACCGCTGCAGCACGTCGTCGAGTTCGACCACGCTGCCCGCCTTGCTCTCGACGACGTCGAGATGGTCGTCGAGCGGCACGCGCACCGCGTCGCCGCCGCGCTTCTGGGCGCGCCGTTCGCGGGCGTGGTTGACCAGCACCTGGCGCATCGCCGTCGCGGCCACCGCGAGGAAGTGCTCGCGGTCGCGCAGGTGGCTGCCACCGCCCACGGCGCGGTCGATCTTCAGCCAGGCTTCGTGCACCAGTGCGGTCGGCTGCAGCGTGTGCCCGGGGCGCCCGCCGCGCATCATCTGGCCGGCGATGGCCCGCAGCTGCTCGTAGACCAGCGGCAGCAGGTCCGCCGCAGCGGCGGGATCGCCGTCGCGCATGCGTTGCAGACAGAGGGTGATCGAATGGGGGGGCGAACTCACGAAGACGCAGATGCTAGAGCAATTCGCCGCCCTGGCGTAGTCCTCACCGGCTGGCGCCGACCTCACTTGAGCTTGGCGCGGATCGCGGCGATACGGCTCTGCACCGCCTCGGCCTCGTCGTGGCGCCCGAGTTCGTCCAGCCCGGTGGCGATGTTCTCGAGGATCGAGACCGCCTCCAGACTGTCCTTGCCATCGCGGCGTTCGCGAATCACGAGCGCCTGCTGCCACAAGGCGAGTGCGTCCTCGTGCCGCCCGGCCATCGCCCGCACGTTGCCGAGGTTCACCGTGGCGTTGGCGACGCCGTCGTCGAAGCGGGCGTCCACGCCGTTGCCGAGCGCCACGGCCCGCTCGAGCAGGGGGGCAGCCTCGTCGAGGCGATTGGTCTGGCCCAGCACGCCCGCCAGGTTGCAGAGGCGGCGGATCAGCACGGGGTGGTTGGGGCCGAGTTGCTTCTCACCGAGCTCCAGTGCGCGGCGGAACTGCACTTCAGCCTCGGCGGCGCGGCCCTGCACCATGCGCAGGTTGCCGAGGCTCGTGGCGACGGTCGCTTGCTGCAGGGGATTGTCCGCAGTCCGCAACAGCACGTCGGCCCGTTCGAACAGCGCCTCGGCCTCTGGCAGGTTCCGCTGCATCTGCTGCAGGTTCGCCTGGTTCACGAGCAGGTCGGCGAGGTCGGCATCCGTGGCCACCCCGAGGGCCAAGTCGTAGGCCTTGGCGAGCTCCGCCTGGGCGAGGGCGAAGTCGCGGCGGCTGATGGCGCTGGCGGCCAGCCCCTGGTGGAGCTTGGCGATCAGCCGACTCTTCGGCAGCGCGAGCCGCTCGGCCATGCCGATGGCCTCCTGGAAGGTCGCCGCGGCGGTTTCGAGTTTGCCGAGCTGCAACTCGGTCCGACCGAGGTCGTAGAGCGCGGCGACCACCCGTTCGTCGTCGCCCCCGCATTCGATGCGACGGACAGCCAGGGCGTCGGCGAGCATCGGTTCGGCAGTGGTGTGGTCGCCGAGTTCGCTGAGCACCGTGCCCAGCAGTCCTTCGAGACTGGCGCGCAGCACCGGCTCGTCGGCGAGGTCGCGACCGATGTTGCGGCTGCCTTCGGCGACCAGGTCGCGGGCGGTGATCGTCTGGCCGAGAGCGACGCGCGGCGCGGCGGCGGCGAACAGGCCGCGCACGAAGTCGACGGTGCGGTTGGCGAGCCGTGCTTCGGCTTTGGCGTGCCGTTCGGCCGCGTCGGCCCGCATCGCCCACGCCAACGACGCAGCGGTGCCGCCGAGCAGGGCCAGGGTCGCCAGTACGCCGCCCGCGACCAGGCCCCGGTGGCGCCGCGCGAAGCGCCGCACCACGTACAGCGTCGTCGCCGGCCGCGCCTGGATCGGTTCGTGGGCGAGGAATCGGCGCAGATCGTCGGCCAGAGCCTGCGCCGAGCCATAGCGGCGTTCGGGCTCCTTGCGCAGTGCCATGGCGAAGATGGTCTCGAGGTCGCCGCGCCAGCGGCGGTCGTGTTCGCCGAGGCGCTTCGGCTCGGCGTCGCACAGGCGCCGCACCGCCGTGGTCCATGGCGCTCCCGTGACGTCGATCGGCAGCGCGCCGGTGAGCAATTCGTAGCCGAGCACCCCGAGCGCGTAGACGTCGGTGCGCACATCGATGCGTTCGTGCTGGCCGTTGGCCTGCTCGGGGCTCATGTAGGCGAGGGTGCCGAGCACCTGGCCCGTCATCGTCTGCAGCGTGCGCGAACGGTCGTCGTCGACGAAGCGCGCGATGCCGAAGTCGAGCACCTTGGCGCGACCGGCGCGGTCCACGAGCACGTTGCCGGGCTTGAGATCGCGGTGGATCAGGCCTTTCTCGTGCGCGTGCTGCACTGCGGTGCACACCTCGATCAACAGCTCCAGCCGGCCCCGCACCGTCGGCTGCGTGCGAGCCACCCAATCGGGCAGTGGCTCGCCGTCGACCAGTTCCATCGCCAGGAACGGCTGTTCGCCGAGCGGCGAGGCGTAGCTGCCGGCCTGCAGGATCGCGGCGATGCCTGGGTGCTGCAGGCGCCCCAGAGCCTCGGCTTCGAGCGCGAACCGCGCTTGCGCTGCGGGGCCGCCGAGGCCCGGCGCGAGCACCTTGAGGGCGACCTGCCGCGGCGGGTTCTGCTGCTCGGCGCGATACACCACGCCCATGCCACCGCTGCCGAGCACGTCGAGGATGCGGTAGCCGGCGATCTGCGCGGGCAGCAGCGCCGGTCCGGCCAGCGGACCGCGCAACTCCAACAGGTCGTCCTCGCGCAGGAACGGCGTCTCGGCGTCGAGCTGCAGCAGCTGCTCGACCTCCGCGCGCAGCGCCGCATCGCCGCCGCAGCCGTCGTCCAGCAGGCGGAGCCGTGCCGCGCCGGTCACCTTGCAAGCGGCGAGGAACAGACTCTGCACGAGTTCAGGGCGGTCCGGCATCGGGCGACGGATGGTAGCGAGTTGCCGGGCGCAAGGTGCGACTCACGTCGTCGATCACTCGGCGATCGAGAACGCGATCGCGCGCGACACCGACAGCGTGTTCAGCGACGGACAGACGTTCTGCACGCTGCCGATCGTGGCGGCCTGGGCCTGGATCGGGAAGCCGATCAGCGTCTGATCGCACGGCAGGGACAGCCCTTGGTTGGCCACCCCGCCCGACAGGACCACGAGGTTGGTCGCCACCGGGTTCACGATCAGGCAGGTGCCGCACGGCAGTTGTGGCGTCGACAGGCCGATGCCGAGCAGGAACGCGCCGAGCGAAGCCTGCGCGTCCGTGGTCGACACCGAGAAGCCGAACGTCGTGTTGCCGATGCCCGGCGCGCCGACGAGCGACAGCGTCATCGGGTGGCCGCAGCCAGCCGACAGCACGGTCGGGGTCACCGGCGTGAAGGCGTTCCACTGGCAGGCATACACGTCTCCCGACGGCGGGAACAGCTGGGGTGCCGCGGTGATCGCCAGCGACGCCATGTTGTCGGTGCCACCGCTCGCATGGGTGCTCGCGAGCGCTGGTTGCGCCATCGAACCGGCCAGCGGCACGGTCACCTGCGCACCGCAGGTGATGCAGCCGGTGCGCGAGAAGTTGCGGCACTGCACGATGCTGGTGAGGAAGCCGGTCGTCTGTTCCCAGGCGATCGCGTACTTCGGGCCGAGCAGGGCCACCGTCGGATACCGCTCGTCGGTGCCGAGCAGTTGGCTCACCGCCGCGGAGGCCACGGGCATGCCCCAGCCCGCACCGTTCCATTGCCACTGCGCGACCGACACGTCGCGATCGGTGGCGCTGACCTCGTACTCGAGGACCATCATGAAGCTCGTGCCGTCGCCATCGATGTCGGGGTGCAGCAGTGCCGGCCCACCGGGGTTGCCGATGGCCGCGAGCGACCCCAGCAGGGCGCCGGTGCGCGACACGGCGCGCAGGTAGGCGAAGTAGAAGTTGCCTGGCTTCTGCCCGTAGGTGATGGCGAGCGTGCTCGTCGCGGACTTCGCGACGCGCGGCCGCACCGAGGTCGGATGGGCCGACAGCGTGACCACGGCGCCGAGCGTCGGCAGACCGGTCGCCGGCATCGTGTAGGGCACGAGCCGGAGTCCGTTGCCGCGCAACTCGTAGGCGACGACGCCCTGGCCGGCACCGGTCGGGTCGCCCGACAGGTCGGGGAAGGTGCAGCTGTTCAGGGGATCGCTGGCGACCTGGAAGGGTGTGATGGTCGTGGCGAGGCCGTCGATCACAGCACCCTGGATCGTGTTCAACGCGAACTCCGATTCGCCCTGTTGGTAGACCACGAGGCAGCGGTTGCTGCCGGTGTGGTAGGCGATGCGCGGTGCCCGCGAGAACGAGCCCGCGACGCTGGCGACGGGCAACAGCGAGCCGAGCGAGCCGTTCGGCGCCAAGGGGCGGATCATCACGTCCTTCTGCGTGCTCGACACGGCGCGTTCGAAGACGCACAGCCAGCGCTGCAGCTGCGCGTGCCACACGGTGTGCGGCGCACTGTCGTTCGCCGTGACCACGCTGATGCCTTGGGCCGTGCTGACGAACGGGTCGAGCACCAGCGGCATCTTCGCCTGATCGACGAACCAGGCCGGCAACGACAGTTCGACGAAGTCGCCTTCGTGGCGGATCGCGCCCTGCGCCCGTGCGCCGTTGGCGTCGATCCCCGTCACCGTGCCCATCTGCGCGAGGCGCTGGCCGGCGCGCACGAAGTCGAGGCCGCCGTCCGCCGCCGGAGCGGCGAACTTGCCGAGGCCGCCGAGGCGGCAGCGCACGACGAGCTCGCCACGGCCCGGCAGCGCGTCGAACACGAACGACTGCTCCATGCCGTCGTCGCGCAGTTCGTAGCGTTCGCGGATCGACGGCGAACGGTCGTAGACGGCCGTGTCGCCGGCCTGCGCGGGCGCATCCTGCAGGTCGCACGGCAGCACGGTTCCGCCGCGGTGGATCGCCTGCAGCGCGAGCCGCAGCGGCGCCACTGCGGGCGCGTCGGCGCCGAGCACCGGCGTGAAGTGTGCGCCGCTGGTGTCGAAGCGCACGACGTAGTCGTTGCCGCAGCCGAGCAGACCATCCCCATCGGCGCGCAGGCCGTGGCCGAGGCGCATGCTGGAGGAGGCGGTGACGGGAACGGTCGAGATCGGCGACTGTGCGCAGCCGAGCGCACCGAAGAGTGCGAGCGCCGACAGGCCGGGAAGCGGGTTCATCGTGGATTTCATGGCGGGGCTCACTGGATGGTGACTTGGATGGCGTTGGAGAGGTCGAACTGGAAGGTGGCGCAACCGGGCGAGACTTGGTCCTGCACCAGCCACTGCTGGTAGTACGAGAGGCCGATCAGCGGGGCGCCGCCGGCGATCGGGATGTCCCAGGCGGCATTGCCGTAGGCATCGGTGAGGGTCAGGCCGGGCACGAACGCGGTGGCGAGATCGGGCACCAGCACGCAGGTGCCGCAGCCGGTCGCGTCGCGGCGGGCGAAGCCGAGCACCAGCCAGGAGACGCCGTTGGCCGGCGCGTTGCGCAGGATGGCCAGGTGGCCGCTGCCCTGGTGGTTCGAGCACTCGTCGATCGCCGTCGCGGTGAGGCCACCGCAGCCGGGTGCCACCTGGACCGCGATGCCGTCGGCGGGCGTCCAACGTTGCGCGAGCACGGCGCTCGCCGAGCCGGTGTCGTTCTGCCAGACCAGCAGCGCGTCGTCTCGAGTCGCACCGGTCTCACCGCCGCTCGCCTGCGAGGCGAGGCACGCGACCACCTGTTGGGTGACGCCGGTTTGCACCGTGACTGGCGGTTCGCACGGCGTGCAGAGGCTCTGGCCGAAGGTGCGCAGGCCGAGCACCTGCGTCGTCGTGCCCTGCGTCCACGCGACCACCGCGTTGCGACCGCTCATCGCCACCGTGGGGCGGAACTCCTGCACGCCGGGGTTGATGGCGACCGAGCCGGTGGCCAGCAGATCGCGCTGGCTGGTGTTGCGGTTCCAGCCGAACGTCATCGCCGTGATGTCGTTCAGCGTGGTCGAGCTGGGTTCGAGCATCTGTGCGGCGAGGAACCAGTTCTCGCCGTCGCCGTCGAGCGCGAAGCCGGTGTAGGTGCGAACGCCAGCGAGCGTGTTGCCGGTGCCGACCTGCGTCGTGCCGACGTAGGTGCGCGTGCCGATCGTGCCCGTGGCGGTCAGCCAGCCGAGCATGCAGCGGTTGGCCGCGCCACCGCTCTTCGGCAGGCGCACGGCGGTGTTGGTGCCGGCACTGCTGGCCGTCACCAACGTGCCCATGGTCGGGCCGAGACTCGCCGACAGGCCGACGGTGGTCAGCATGACGTCCCCGTCGGTGAGCCAGGCGCAGAGCACCGTCGAACTGCTCTCGGTGGCGTTGCCGGCCATTTCGAGGCCGTTGTCGTCGGTGAAGGCGGCCGCGAGCGGCATCGACGGACCGAGCGTCGTCGGCGACACGCCGCGCACGAGCAGGTCGCGGTGCGTCGGCAGCGGCGCCACCGTCATGACGTCCTGCCAGCCCACGAGGAAGGCGTTGCGCACGCTGCAGTCGGCGACCCGCGCGCGCTGCGAGTTGGCACCGAAGCGGATCACGACCGAGGCGCCCGACAGGTCGGCGCCGGCGGTGGTCTCGTGGTGGACGAACTGCCCGTAGATGTCGCCGGTGGACGAGGAGTAGCGCCGCCAGAACACGACCAGGTACTTGGCGAGGCCGGCGTCGTACGCCGCCTGCGGATCGAGGTTCTGCCCACCCGGGGTGGCCGTGATCACGGCACCGACCATCGGGTCGAGCACGAGCGGCAGCGCCGCGCGATCGA
Source organism: Planctomycetota bacterium (assembly GCA_016795295.1). Lineage (GTDB taxonomy): Bacteria > Planctomycetota > UBA1135 > UBA1135 > UBA2386 > JAEUHP01. Next base: position 25,636 of record JAEUHP010000182.1, read on the forward strand.
CGAACGCCGCTGGCAGCCGTAGCTGCAGCCGTTCGCCTGCGTAGGACATGCTGCCCGTGCAGGTGGCGCCGCGCGCGTCGATGCCGAGCACCGTGGTGATGCGCACCCCACCGAACTCGTTGCCGAACGACACCGCGTCGTCACCCTGCGCCTGCAGCGCGAGCTGGGTCGCGACCTGGACCGACACGACGAGGTCGCCTTCGCCCGCCGGGCGTTCGTGGAACACGAACGACTGCTTCAGCCCTGCCGGCCGCACTTCGTAGGTCTCGTCGACCGCGCCGCGGCGGAACGACACCGTTCGGTCGCGGTGGGTCGGCTCGACGGCGTCCAGCGCCTTGTTGGCCGCCCCACGTCCGAACGCCACGCCACGCAGGTGCACCGGGAACTCGATCGGTGCCAGTTCGCCGAGCGCTGGCGTGAACTGTGCGCCGTTGCGATCGAAGCGGGCGCGGTAGTCGACGCCCGCGCCGACCAGCTGGCCAGGCTCGGGTTGCAGCGCGGCGAACTGTTCCAGCGCGTCGGCGAATGCCGGGGCGGCGGGCGGCGTGGGCCGAGCCCGGTCAGGGGCCTGCTGGCCCAGCAGGAAGCCTTGCCAGAGCGGCACGGCGAGGAGGATGGGGAGGAGTCGGGATTGGGTCATGGGAGTGCGGTGGGGCGCGGCGGGGCGCCTCGACCCCATCCACACCGTTCCCCTCGCGATTCCCCGGCAGAATTCCGGGATGCCCAGGATCGCGGTCCGGGGGGCGGTGCGGCGCCAGTCCCGGCGCGGTCCTTGCCGATACGAGGGGTCCATGGCTCCCGTGCTCCGAACCCGCGCTGCCACCGGCGCGTTGTGGCTCCTCGTCGGCTGCAGCAGCGCTCCCGAGTGGACCCGCAAGACCGACCCGTTCGTCGACCGGAAGTTCCCGGATCTGACCGCCGAACAACTGCGCAACGGCCAACTGCCCGAAGGGTATCGCCTCGGCGACCAGGGGCTGGCCGCCGAGGCCGACGGCCGGCGGCCGGCGCGCTGGAGCCGTGAGCCCAACCCGGACACGTTCGGCGTCGCCGCCCATGGCCGCGGCCCGCGCATCGACCACGTGCAATGGATCTACCCGGACCGCCGCAAGGTCGGCGTCGAGTTCCTGCGCAGCGCGAGCATCGAACCGGGGGCACCGGTTGCGTTGGGGCGCGCCAGGAACCGCGACTGGGGGCGCCTTTCGCAGAGCCATGCCAGCGGCGAACGCACGCCGGTCACGTTGTTCGCCACCAGCCGCCCCGAAGTGTTCGTGCAGCTGCGCGACCACGACCAGACGCTCGACAGCATCGTCTGGTGCCAGGACCGTGCGGTCCTGCTCGACCACGACGAACGCACTGCGATCGCCGAGCCGCGGCAGGCTCTCGAAGCCGCGCTCGCCGCGGCGGATTGGCCCCAAGTGCAGGCCTGGATCGATCGACTCGCCTTCTCGCCGACCCACGGTCCGGACGACGTCAAGGTGCGGGCGCAGACGGCCATCGACGCGCATCGGCTGGCGGTGAACGGTCCGGTGCTGGCCGAACTCGACGCCCTGGCCGCGCGCCACGAAGCCGCGTGGGCGAAGGCCACCGCAGACGCCAAGGTCGACCTCTACGCCACCAACCTGATGCAGGCCTACGAGCTCAGGGGGAAGCTGCAGAGGGTCCCTTCGCCGGTGCCGGCGCGGATCCTGCGACTGTGGGACGAACTCGCCAAGGCCGAAGCCGGCCGGCGCACGCCGGAGACGGCGCGCACGGCCGTGGACTGGTTCTGGCTCTGGGCACCGAAGATGGCTGGCGGTGTGCCGCCGCCGATCGCCAACGCCTGGCGGCAGGTGGGCACCCTCGCATCGCGCGAGGTGGCCTACGTCGAGGGTCTGGCGGCAAGGCGCCAATTGGCTGCCACCCAGCCCCCGCTGCTGCCGAACACCGGACCCGCGGATCGGGTCGCGCGCGATCACCTGGCCGCGCAGGTGAAGACCTGGCTCGCGGCGACGCGCAAGGCTGGACAGCAGTTGACCGGCGACTGGCTCGAGAAGGTGCTGCTGTACGACCTCGAAACGCTCGCCAACCCGCCAGAACGGCCGTTCCCGTATCTCGACCGATCCTGCGTCGACGAAGTGATCGCCGCGCTCGGCGAACTCGAGCAGCCGCGCCGTGCCGAACGCAAGGACCAGGTCGTGCGCCGCCTGCACGAGCTGCTCCAGCGGGAGCGGGCGCTGCTCGCCGGGCAACAGCAGAATGCCCGGCCCGGCGTGCTCGCCCACGTGGTGTTCCTGTCGCAACAGCTCAACGCCATCGCCGGCGAACTGCGCACCGCGGCCCATGCCGCAGCCGGGCGCGGCATGCCGGCCACCGCCGCCCAGTTGCTGCTGCAGAGCAACATGGTCGAGCGCCGGACCAACGACCAGGTCGCCGATCTGCCGGCGCTGGCAGGTGGCGAGGCGCCCAAGGATGGCTGTGCGCTCGCCACCAGGTGGCTGCTGCCGATGCTGGCCGAAGTGTTGCCGCCGATCGACGCCAACACCGCGCAGGCCCAGCGCCTGTGCGAACTGCTGACCGAGGGCAAAGCGGCGAGCTGGCCGCTGGTGCGGTTCCTCGCGGTGGGCGTCCAGCCCGGCGAAGTGGTGGCACTGCGGAAGGCCCTGGGACTGCCGGCGAAGTTCGCGCATCTGGTGCGCCAGGACCAGGACCAAGCGCTGGCACTGGTCGACCGGCCGGTCAGCAGCGATCCGCGCACCGACGAACGTTTCTGGCAGAAGTACAGCGGCTGGTCCGCCGAGACCGTCGCCGAAGGGGCCTGGATTCGTCAGGAGAATGCCTTCCTGGCCGAGGAGAAGCCGGTCGTCGACCAGGAGCGCGTCGAGGTCGAGAAGATCACTGCGTCGCTGAATGCCGAGGGCCAGCGGCTCGACGAGGCCTTGCAGGCGCACAATGCGAGCCGTGACCGCCTGGACCGCACCAGTAGCGCGCAGGTCGAGGCGTTCAACCGCAAGCTCGGGGAACTGCGCGCCCAGAACCAGGCGTTGCAGGGCCGCATGGCCAGCCACCGCCCGCGCGTGGAGGCATGGCAGACGCGCGTCGCGGCCATGAACCAGCGCATCGACGCGTACAACCGCCGCCTCACCGCGCTGAACGAACGCCGCATGCGCGAAGGTGCCGCCGGCCAACACGAGCTCGACGGCATGTTGCTGCCGACTCTGACTGCCGCCGTCGAACAGCGCCTGCAGGCCTGGATCGACACCCTGGTCGCCAAGTTGCCGGACTTCGCCGACCGCAGCCGCGAGACCCTGGCGGTGCAGTGGTGGTTCGGCCATCCGGTGGCCGGCCCGGAGCTGTGGACGCCGCCCGACGGCGCGGGTTATGCGCAGCTGATGGCGGCAGCGAGCGACCGCCAGGGGCGGCGGCAAGCGACCAACGAGGCCTATGCGGCCAAGGTGGCCGAATTCTGCTACTGGGCAGCGTTGGGCAAGCTGGAGACGCGCGAGGCGACCTTCCGCGGCCATGCGGTCGAGTTCACGCGGTTCCGCGATGCCAACGTGCTGAAGCAGGCCCTGGCACGGGAAGCGCGTCTAAGTGCTGCCGATCGCACGCGGTGCCTGGCGATCCTGGCCGAAGTGCACAGCGAGGTGTTCGGCAAGAAATAGCGCGCGGCACCGGCTTGGGCTGCCGCTCTGCCGGGGACGACCGGACTCGGGCTGGTGCGGGGACGGCCGGGCGCACGCCACGAGACGCAGGCCGGGCCATGCTGGTGGTGCCGAGCCGGCGGTAGGGGGGGGCGGCTTGTGCCTCGGCTGGGACTCACGGCATAGTGTCCGTGGTCATCCCCGGGCCTTTTTCGGGAGTGCCTCCCACGATGCTGCAATCGCACTTTGTGCTCGTCCCCCGGATCGCGCGCGCCCCGCTGCCTGCGGCCGCGCTGGTCCTCCTGGCCGCTGCCGCGTGGCTGCCTGCGCAGTACACGCAGTGGGTCGGGCAGCCCGCGGCTGCGCAGCCGCCCTACCGCATCGACCACGCCATGGTCTACGACGAGGCGAACCGCGAGGTGGTCCTGTTCGGTGGCCGGCCATGGGTGGGGGCGCCCCACGGCGACACCTGGGTGTGGGACGGCTCGACTTGGTTGCTGCGTGTGCCGCCGGCGTCGCCGCCGGCGCGCAGTGGGCACGCACTGGCCCATGACTCCGTGCGCCAGTGCGTCGTGCTCTTCGGTGGCTCGACCAGCACGGGCCTCGCCTCCGACACGTACGAGTGGGATGGCTCCACATGGCTGCAGCGCACGCCGGGCGTGGCGCCGTCGCCGCGCACCAACGCGGGCATGGCGTACGACTCCGTGCGCCAGCGCACCGTTCTCTTCGGCGGCGCTGCGAGCAGTTCGGGTGCATCGCTGCTCGACGACACGTGGGAGTGGAACGGGACCACTTGGTCGGCGCGCCCGGTCGCGACGCGCCCGTTCGTCCGGCAGCAGGCCGCGATGGCGTTCGATCCCGCGCGCAGTCGCGTCGTGCTCACCGGGGGGCGGGGCGTGAACCTCGGCGACTGGCGCTACGACACCTGGGAATGGGACGGTGTCGCCTGGACGTCGACGGCGGCCTCGACCGGTGTGTTCGGTCCGGGCTTCTGCGGGCCGGTGCCCACGTGTCCAGTGCCGCCGCCGGCGGCGCTCTTCTGGATGCCTGGCACGCCGTTCGGTCCGCGCCTCGCCGGCTGGGGGCCGACCGGCCAAATGCTCGCCTATGCCGGCGCGTCATGGCAGACGTGGCTGACGAACATCCAGCCTGGGACCGGCGTCAACCACTACATGCCGAAGTTCGCCTTCGACGCGGCGCGCAATCAGGTGGTCGCCCTCGCTGGCGACGGCAGCACGCCGAACACTTCGTTGCTCACCGCCACGCCGTCGTCGGCCACCGTGGTCGGCTCCGGCTGCGGCAGTCCGCCGCTGTCGCTCACACCGCAGCCCATTGCGCCGCCGGTCGTCGGCGCCACCGCGCGCGCGACGATCGCCAACGCGCCGACGGCGGCCTGCCTGGTGGCTGCGGGCTTCAACACGTTCCGGGTCGGGGCCTACTTGCTGCCGTTGGCGCTCGATCCCTTCGGCATGCCCGGGTGTGTGCTCCGGCACTCGATGGACGCCGTCGACCTGCCGACCGCCGCGGTCGGCAGCGGCGTCGAGTACGCGCTGCAGTTGCCCAACCAACTGTCCTTGCTCGGGGTGACCGTGCGCCTGCAGGCCTACGCCCTCGCGCCTGGCGTCAATCCTGCTCAGACGATCGTCAGCAACCGGCTCGACTGGCGCATCGGCGACGTTTGACCGGCGGCGTGCCCCGCCGCAGCGGCGCGAAGAGTGCGGGGTTCGGTCACAGCAGGCGTTGCTGCAGGGCCAACAACACCGCCTGCGTGCGATCCCTGGCGTGCAGCTTCGCGAGGATGTTGGAGACGTGGTTCTTGATCGTGCCTTCGGCATTCGCCAATGCCGAAGCGATCTCCTTGTTGGACAGCCCAGCCGCCAGCAAGCGCAGAATCTCCTTCTCCCTGGCCGTCAGGGTGCCTGGCGCCGTTGGCTCCGGCGCGGCTGCGCTGCGCGCGTCCGGGGGCCGGCCACTGGTTGGCGACACCGGACGGATCGCTCGCCCGCCCTTGGCAACCGTCTCGATCGCCTGCACCAGCTCTTCGAAGCTCGCGTCCTTCAAGAGATAGCCTGCTGCGCCGCGCCGCAGCGCCACCACCAGGACTTCTTCGTCGGGAAACGTGGTGACCACGATGACGCGCGTGGCCGACCCTTGCAGCCGCTCCAGCACTTCGAGGCCCGACAGCCCGGGCATGCGAACGTCCAGCAACAACACCTGCGCAGGCTGGCCCATCGCTGCCAGCTGCTCCAGGCCACGCAGAGCCGCCTCCCCGTCGGCGGCCGAGCCGCAGACTTCGATGCCGGCAGCCAGGCCGAGCAGGCTGCAGAGACCGCTGCGCACCAGCTCTTGGTCGTCCGCGACGAACACCCGGATCATGCCACGCCTCGTTGCCACGGGAGGGTCGCGCGAAACTCCGTTCCCGGTCCGTCGCTGCGGCGTGCCACGTGCAGAGAGCCGCCGATCTGCTGCAAGCGCGCTTGCAGGCCCAGGAGCCCGCCGCCCGGGCGCCAAGCCCCGATGCCCCGGCCATCGTCGCGAGCAACCACCAGCAAACCATCCGCTGCGTCGAGCACCTGCAAGTGCAGATGGTGAGCGTCTGCATGCCGCAAGGCGTTGGTGACCGCTTCCTGCACGCAGCGCAGAGCCAATTGCGCCAGCTCTGCGTCCAAGCCCGGCGGTATCGGCTGCAGCTCCAAGGTGATCGGCAGCGATGGCGCCCGGGCCACCAAGTCTGCGATCGCCTTGGTGAGTTCGGCGGCATCGGTGGCACGCACATCTGCCAGGACGTCACGCAACTCTGCCAACAAGACGCGGCACACGGTGTGCGCGGTGTCCAGGGTGGTTCGAGCGGCTGCCGCGTCCTGACGCCGGGCCAGATCCAGGTGCAGCGCCAAGCTGGCCAGGTGATGGCCGATGGAGTCGTGCAGATCGCGCGCGATGCGGACCCGCTCGGCCAGCCGTTCGTTCGCCACGGCCACACTCTGCATCGCCGCCATGGCCGCCAGCGCGGTGGCGGCTTCCTGCCGCGCTCCGGCCTCCGCCGCGACCATGCGACCGGCTGCCAGCGCAAAGGCTTGGAACCCGGCGAGCGAACCCAGGAACACCAGCAAACCGGCCTGACCCACCATGTGGGGGTGGTAGACAAAGGCCAGCCAAGCGGTCTGCGCCAGCAAGACCGGCAGCCCGAGCCGACCGCGGCCCAGGGTGGCGAACTGCGGCAGCGCGACGACGCACAGCAGGGCCAGGGCCGGTACGCCCGGCAGTGGAAACGGCCGCGCCGCGATGGCGGTGGCGGCACCGAGTACCTGCACGCCGGCTCGCCACCACGGCGAAGTTCTGCGCCACAGGAACGCGCTGCCGAACGCGCCGACGGCGAGCAACGCCAGCCAGGTACGGCCGTCCCGCAGCAGTTCCGGACGCTGCGCCAAGTCCACCACCAGCGGGGCGGCGGCCGCCAGCCAGGTCAACACCCCGGAGCGCACGCCAAAGATCGGCGGCGGCGCAGGCCGCTTTGCAGCAGGATCCCTGGTGACGAGAGGCATGGGCAGGTTGGGCGGCACTCGGAGCCAGCCGCGCGACCAGGATCTTGCCGGCAGGCGGGCGGGTCCGCATGTGCCAAAAGTCATGGTCAGATCGCGTGGCTTCTGGCACTGGGCGACTTGGCGGCTGGATCCCAGAGTGCGCCACCATGCTGCGCCGACCTGTCCCGTGGCACGACCAACGGGAGCGGTGCGGACCGACCTCCACGGATCTCCGACCCATGTTGCCGAACCCAGTTCTTGTGACGCTTCTCCTGCTGACTGCCTGTGCGCTGGCTCAGACCCCGAGCCCGTTGCCGCCCGCCGTGGCGCAGTCCATCGACTGCCCGCTGTCCAGCACGGGCCCGGGGGCCTTCCGGCCGATCGGGCCAGCCACGCTCAGTGCTGCCGAGGCAACCCGTGGCCTCTGCATCCGCTATCCCCGCAACCCGCGCGAGGTGGCTGGCGCGGTCCTGCCGTTCCCACCCGGAAACCTCGCCGGCATGCAGCAGCTCGAGCTCGAGTTGGCGAGCGAGCAAGCGCTGATGCTGGTGGTGTCGTTGCACGGCAAGGACGGCGCCGTGCATTCCTGGCCGGCATTCCGGCCCAAGCCCGAAGGCAAAGAGCCGGTCCGTCTGCAGCTTCCCGCCCTCGGCTGGGACAAGTTCCAGAACTCCGGGCGCACGGAGCGGGCGTTCGCGGCGGAGCTGGTCGAAGCCATCTCGATCGTGGATCTCGCGGGCCACTTCGGCCGGGTCTCGGGCACCGCGGAGCTCCGACTCCAGCGCATGACGGTCCGGCTCGCCGCCGCCGAGGCCGCTGCCAGTGGCAACACTCCGCCTGGCGAGGCGGCCTTGTTCGCCGCCTTGGTCCACGGGCAGGGCAGCTTCGACGACGTGGTGAGGCCGCTGTTGCTGGATGCGATGCAGCAGCCTGAGCACGCGCGGCCACTGCTGTTGCTCGGCCTCGCCTCCCTGTGGCGGGCGACCGAAGGCGAGCCCCAGGATCCGCGCCGCATCGAGCAAGCGATGCTGGCCGATGCCTACTTCCAGCGCGTGGCCCGCCTCGAGCCCAAGGAGCATCGACTCGTCAGTTGGCAGGTGCCAGCGCAGCTTGCCGTCCAGCGATCGCTCGGGGGGAGCGCGCCGGCGGCCGAGCTGCTGGCGCCACTGCTGCAGGCGCTGGCCGACGACGTGCGCTTCCACAGTTTTGCCGTGGCCTTGATCGCACGCAAACAAGCCAGTGACGCGCCGTTGTTCCAGCGGGCATTGGCCGCGTTGCGGCAGACGATCGGTGCCGTGGATGCTGCCGATGCGACGCTGCAGAATCGACCCCATTGGCCGCACAACCGTGAGGGCTATCTGTTGATGGCTGCCGACTTCGAGTGGCGCGCCGGGAAGGCCGAGCGTGCACAGCAGCTGCTGTCGCGCATCGAGGCCGAGCCGAGCTTCGCCCAGTGGCCCTATCGCGACGAAGTGAAGCGCCGCGCGGTCGCGTGGCGCAGCGGCCAGGAGCTCCAGGGGGACGACGTGTTCGAGCTGCGTGGCTGCAGCGTCTGCCATCGAGGCGGCTCCCGCTGAGCCGCAGGCTCCGCCATGTCTCTACACGCACACCGCTGGCGGTGTCGTGCGAATGCGGCCAGGCGGCAGCTCCTGAGGGCGCAGCCGTTCGGTCGTCGAGGTGCCGGTCCGGCCGCCGCACACTATTTTCGGCCCGTGATCTCGGCTTCGAATCTGGGCTGGTGCCGCAGTGCGGCCAGTGCAGGCCGGGTCGCGAGCGTGCGCAGGGCGACTGCCCCGCCAGCGTCCAGGTAGGCCTTCGCCGCGGCCAGGGCCTGGTCGAGTTCCGCCGCTGCCAACTCGCCGCTGCGCAACTCGGCTCGGCGCGACCACAGCAGCGCTTGGGCGAGGTGGAACCGCGGCTGTACGCGCGGACGCACGCGTTCCGCCAGTTCCAGCAGGTGCAGCGCCTCATCGATGTGGCCGGCAGACGGCGGTTCGCTGTCGAGCAGCACGATGGCGGCGTCGATCGGCACGCGGGCGGCGACTTCGGTCGGCAGTGGGCTGGCCGGCCCAGGCAGGTCGTAACGCAGCCGTTCGTCCCCGTGCAGCGCGCGCGGCGTGAGCCCGCGGGCTGCGGCGAGCGGGTCCATGGGCAGGCGGCGGTAGCGGCCGTCCGGCAGGGACGCCAGCACCTGGCTGCCGTCCGCCGTGAACTCGACCTCGTCGAAGCGTTCCTGGCGCTCGGTCGGCGCCCAGCGCAGTCGGCGCACGCCGGTCGCGAGTTCGTGGATGCTCGTCTCCTCGGGCGTTTGCACGGCGGCGAAACGACCGCTGGCATCGACGTGGACCCAGCCAAAGTCGCCCGTGGGCAGGCGCAGTTGCCGGACGATCCTGCCGCTGGTGACGTCGACGATCCGCGCCGTGGTGTCGTTCGCGAACGACACCACGTGTCGGCCGTCGAGCGTGAAGCGAGCGTCGAAGGCGAAGGCTGCGTGCTGGATGGTCTGCACCGGCTGGTGCGTGGCGATCGACCACAGGGTCGTGGTGTTGCCGGCCCCGTCCGCGGTGAGCACCAGCTTGCCGTCGCGGTCGACGTCCACGTACTGGGCGCCGTCATGCTCATGATCGAACACCAGTGCGCCGGAACGCAGGTCGAAGGCCTGCACGCGCGATCCGGCCAACCCGACCAGATGCGTGCAGGCTGCGTTGCAGCGGGGACGGAAAAGGTGGTGACCGCAGCGGAACAGCGGTTTGCCGTCGGGCAGCCGCAGCACCACCGTTGCCTCGGTCCAGTCGACGATCACTCCGTCGTGGCGCGGCGTCAGGCTGGCGGCCGGCGGGCGTCCCTCGACCTCGCCGAACGCAGCCACGTCGACCCCACGAACCACGTCCACCAGCGTGTAGTGCGTGCGCTCGGCGGTCTGGCGCCAGCACAGCGCCAGGTCGCCCGGTGGTATCGGCAGTGCCCCCTGCAGGCTGCCACGCGCGAGTGCGTGCGCGAGGCGGCGCTCTTCGCCGAGCACGGCCGTGCGCCAGCGATGCGCAGCGCCGTTGTGGCCGAGCGCGTCGATCCACTCGCCGTCGTTGGACACGGTCGTGCCGTAGAGCGCATGGCCCGCACCGCGAACATCGGCCAGGTGCAGTCCCAGCACCGGGTCGTAGATGCGCAGCAGCGGTTGGTTGTGGGTCTCGCCGACCAGCGTGTGGCCGGCCGCGTCCATCGCCAGGTGCGCAGACGGGCGGTTGGTTGCCGGCAGAGCCTTGCGCCGCTTGGTCGCCAGCTCGACGGTGGTGAGTTCGCCGTCGGCAGCGCAGAACGCCAGGAGGTGCGCGCGGGTGGCCAGCGCGAACGACCAGCACGCTGCAGGGCTTGGGCTCCAACTCGCACCGGGATCGGTGCAGTCGACGACTTCGAGGCGGCCGGTGTCGGTCAGCGCGACGAGCCAGCGTCCGTCGTCGCTGAACTGCAGGTTGGCTTTGGTCGGGCGGTCCAGGGCCTTCGCGGGTCGCGGCAGGCTCCGCTCGAACAGGGTGCGGGCGTTCGGCAGCGAGTGCAGCGCCAGGGTGCCATCGGCGCGCAGCACCGCGGCACTGCCGCCGTCCGGCGCCAGTTGCAGAGCGGTCAGCGCAACGGGGTGGCGAGCCAGTTCGTGGAGCGTGCCGTCGGCGCCCCAGCGCCGCAGTCCGCCGTCGCTGGCCGTGGTCAGCAGCGTGCCGTCCGCGTTCAGGAACGTGGCCCGGCTGAGGCCGCCGGGGTGCGCGACCACCGCCAGCTCCCTGCCGCTGCGCAGATCGAGCCGCCGCAGGACCCCCTGCTCGTCGAAGCTGGCCCCGAGTTGGCCACCGGGATCGATCGCGAGTCCCGCCAGGCGATGGCGGTGAAGGTCGAAGCGGTGCCGCACCGCGCCGCTGGGCAGGTCCCGACACACCACCAGCTGCGTGTCGTCGCCGCTCAGCATGCAAGTGCCGTTGCTGCTCACCACCGACCAGTACGGGATGCCATCGTGCACGATGGCCTGCCGGACCTCGTGGTGCACGCCGAGTGCCGTGTACAGGGCTGCGTCGGCGTCTTCGCCGGGAGCTCGTTCGGCGCCTTCGATCGCGAGCAGGAGCGCCAGGGTCGGTGCTTCGGGGGCGAGGTTGATCGACTGGGCGCTGAGGCGGTGGCCGATGGCAGCCCGCAGCGCGGCGCGGGCGATGCCGTATTGCCACAGGGTGGCGCCGAGGCCGAACACCAGCGCCAGCAGGATCGCCACGCTGCTCGCGGCGACGGCGCGGTGGCGGCGGCCGAACTTGCGCAGCCGATAGCCGAAGCCCGGTGGGCCCGCCAACACGGGTTCGTGGCGCAGGTGGCGTTCGAGATCCTCGGCGAACTCGGCGACGGACTGGTAGCGGCGGGTCGGATCGCGCTCCAGCGCTTTCAGCGTGATCCAGTCGAGGTCGCCGCGCAGGCGGCGGCGCAG
>JAEUHP010000201.1 GCA_016795295.1 Planctomycetota bacterium
CTCGGGGCTGGCCGCCGGCAAGGGCGTGACGGTGTGCAAGAGCAGCGAAGCCGCGCACGTGGCGCTCACCGAGTGCCTGGAGAAGCGGCGCTTCGGTGCCGCCGGCGACACGGTGGTGTTCGAGGAGTGCCTGGAAGGTCCTGAAGTGTCGCTGATCACGCTCACCGACGGCGAGACCATCGTGCCGCTCGAGCCGGCGCGCGACCACAAGGCGGTCGGCGACGGCGACCAGGGGCCGAACACCGGTGGCATGGGGGTGATCACGCCGGTGCCGCTGATGCCGCGCATGCGGCAGCAGATCGAAGCTCAGGTGGTGTTCCCGACCGTGCATGCGTTGAACCGCGAAGACCGCCGCTACCGGGGCTTCCTCTACGCCGGCCTGATGCTGACCAACCAGGGGCCGCGCGTGCTCGAGTACAACTGCCGGCTGGGCGATCCGGAGACGCAGCCGCTGCTGATGCGTCTGCGGAGCGATTTGGTGCCGTATCTGCTCGCGACGGCCGAGGGCCGGCTCGGCCAGCTCGAAGCGCCGACCTGGGACCCACGGGTCGCGGTGTGCGTGGTGGCGTGCAGCGGCGGGTACCCTGGGGACTACGCGAAGGGGCTGCCGATCCTGGGCCTCGACCGCATCGCCCAGGGGCCGGATCTGCAGGTGTTCCACTCCGGCACCAGCCGGAAGCTCGGGGGCGATCTGCTGACTGCCGGTGGGCGCGTGCTGGCGGTCACCGCCCTGGGCAAGGACGCGGCCAGCGCCCGCGAGCGCGCCTACGACGCGCTGCACAAGATCGAGTTCTTCGGCATGCACTACCGCAAGGACATCGGCGCCAAACCGTGAGTTCGCTCGCGGCCGGGTGCGGCCCGAGCCAGTCCTGAGAAATCGCCGTGAAGCACGAGCCCGAACTGCATGCCGTCGAAGCCGGACTGCGCCAGCGCGGCTGCCGCTGGACCACGCAGCGGGCGCTGATCGTGCGCACGGCGCTCGGCACGCACGACCACTTCACCGCCGAGGACCTGCTGCTGCGCTGCCGCAAGGCGGATCCGCAGGTGTCGCGGGCCACGGTCTACCGCACCTTGCAGGTGCTCGAGCAGGCCGGCTACGTCGAAGGTCTGGAGACCGGGGACGGCGGCCGGCGCTTCGAGCACACCATCGGCCACAGCCACCACGACCACATGGTCTGCGAACAGTGCGGCGCGATCGAGGAGTTCCACGATCCCGAACTGGAGCGTCGCCAGGAGCTGGCCGCGGCGAAGGTCGGCTTCCGCATCACTCGGCACAGCCTGCGGCTCTACGGACTGTGTGCCGGGTGCGCGAAGCGGCGCGGCGGGGGCGGGCGATGAGCGGGGATCCGGTGCTGGTGGTCGACGACGAGCCGGACCTCGCCGACAGTTGCGCCTACTTCCTGCAGCGCGCCGGCTACGCGCCGCGCATCGCGCATTCCGGTGCCGCGGCGTTGCAGTTGCTCGAGCAGCAGCCGTTCACTTTGGTGATCACCGACGTGCGCATGCCGCGCATGGGCGGCATGGAGCTGCTGGCGGCGATCAAGCAGCGCGATCCGGACATCGAAGTGCTGCTGATCACCGGTTATCCCGAGCTCGACACGGCGGTGGCGGCGATCAAGCAGGGTGCCTTCGACTACCTGGCCAAACCGTACCGCGAGGCCGACTTGATGGCCCGGGTGGCCAAGGCGGTGGCGCACCGGCGCATGAAGGAGCAGAACGCCGGACTCAAGGAGCGTTTGCGTTCGGGGCTCGGCGGGCGCCGGCTGGTGCACGCTTCGCCCGCGTTCGCCGCGGTGCTGGCGATGCTGGAACGCGCCGCGCGCACCGACGCCTCGGTGCTGCTGCTCGGGGAGAGTGGCACGGGCAAGGAACTGCTGGCGCACCATCTGCACGACACGAGCCAGCGGCAGGACAAGCCGTTCGTCCCGGTCGATTGCGCGTCGATCCCGGCGGAGCTGTTCGAGAGCGAACTGTTCGGCCACGAGAAGGGCGCGTTCACCGGGGCCAGCCAGCAGAAACTCGGCCTGTTCCAGGTCGCCGACGGCGGCACGCTGTTCCTCGACGAACTCGGCGAGCTGCCGCTGCCGTTCCAGGCCAAGCTGTTGCGGGCCATCCAGGAGCGTTCGGTGCGGCCGATCGGCAGCAGCCAGCAGGTGCCGGTCGACGTGCGCATCGTCGCCGCCACCAACCGCAACCTGCAGAAGGACGTCGACGACGGGCGGTTTCGCGCCGACTTGTTCTACCGGCTCGACGTGGTGCGCATTGCGGTGCCGCCGCTGCGCGAGCGGCCGGAAGACATCGACGCGCTGGTGGCGCACTTCCTGCAGCGGTTCGGCGCACCGGTCGGCATCGTGCAGTTGCCGGCCGAGGTGGCGGCGGCCCTGCGCAGCTTCCACTGGCCGGGCAACGTGCGGCAACTGCGCAACGCGATCGAGCGGGCGTGTGCGCTCGGCCACGCCCCGGCGCTGGCGCTCGGCGATCTGCCACCGGAGCTGCGGGCCGAGGCGCAGCAGCTCGGCGGGGAGGCCGCGGACGGTGAGGCGCCTGGCACGTTCGCGGCGATGAAGGCGCGGCGCGTCGCGGCGCTGGAGAAGACGTATCTCGAAGGGCTGCTGAAGAAGCACATCGGCAACGTCACCCACGCCGCCGAAGAGGCGGGCATGGCGCGCAGTGCGCTGCAGAAGCTGCTGCAGAAACACGGCCTGCGCAGCAGTGATTTCCGCAGTTGAGGTGTACCAACCGCCGGCTGGGGTTCAGCGGCTGGGGTTCAGCGACTGGGGTTCTGGCCGACTGGGGTTCAGCGCGGCGGCTTCGGCACCGCGCGTTCGCCGAACAGGGGATTCGGCCGGGCGCGTTTGGCCGCGAGTTGGCGCAGTGCGCCGGTGCGCACGTGCTGCACGGCGGCCGCGATGTCGTCGGTGACCAGGATGCGGTCGATGTCGGCCGGGTCGATGGTGCCTTCGCGGAC
>JAEUHP010000245.1 GCA_016795295.1 Planctomycetota bacterium
GATTCCGTCAGGTCCTGGCCGCGCGCCTCACGGCGCGCCGCGGCGGTTCTGACGGAAGCCGCGTCGAGGGCGCGGATCCCTTCAAGTCCTGGCCGCGCGCCTCATGGCGCGCCGCGGCGGTTCTGACGGAAGCCGCGTCGAGGGCGCGGATCCGATCAAGGGGTGGCGCGCGCCCACTCGCGCATTCTGCTAGTTTGAAGCCCATGGAAGCCGAAGGTCGTTCGGAGCCGGTTTGGATCTGGTTCCAGGAGCACGGGGAGTTCCTGGCATGTTGGTTGCGCGCGCGCCTCGGGCCGACGATTCGGCGGGACTTCGATGTCGCCGACCTCTTGCAGGAGATCTGGGTGCGGGCACTGCGTGCGGAGCGCCATGAGCAGGTTGCCAATCCGCGTGGTTGGCTGTTGGGCTTCGCGCGCAACATCGTCTACGAAGTGCTGAGGCACTCGGCGCGCGGCATTGGGGCGAAGAGCTGGTCGATCGATGGGACGGGTCTGGAGATTCCAGACACGGTCACCAGCTTCACCCGACGCATCGCGCGCGCGGAGCTGCGGCAATCGTTCTTCGCCGCACTCGACGAACTGGCGAACGACGACCGCCAGCTGGTGCTGCTGCACGGCCTGGAAGGTCGCCCCATGTCGGAGATCGCGCCGCGGCTGGGGCTCTCGGTCGACGCCGCACACAAGCGGTGGCAGCGGCTGCGCGATCGCCTGCGCAGCCTCGGTTCACCGGCCGACCTGATCTGACGCAGGAGCGCCCGTGGTCTTGGCCGCGCGCAGTTGCGCGTAGTCCTTCAGCAGCTGTTCGTAAACGGGCCAGCGCCAATCGTGGTCTGTGGGACGGGTGCCCAACAGCTCGCCGATCTTGGTCAGGTGCCGTTCGGCGAGGTCGAGATCCCCAGCTTTCAGAGCGGCATGCGCCACCCAGGAGGTAGGGTTAAACGTGGGATCCCGGCGGCGGTGCAACTCGTAGAAGGCAATGGCCTCGGCCGCTTCGGCCGGTCCGCCGTGGTGGTAGAACGAATCGGCGCAGTCCTTGGCAAGCGTCAGGAACCGCGGATCGTCCTCGCCGATGCGACCGCGCAGCTCCGCAGCGCACTGGCGCAATGGGTCGAGCAGGTCCCGGTTCGCCTCGCTGCCCTGCGGCCGTCCCGCATCCTTCCGGGCGCGCAAGGTGGCTTTGTAGAACATGCTGCGCACGCGGAGCGTCGTGACGGGATCGACTTGGTCTGGATGGGCGAGCACGATGGCCATCGCCTGGCGAGCGATCTCGCAGCCAGCCACATTCTCGTGGCTGCACATGCGCGATTCGGCCTCACCGATCAGCAGGGAGAGATAGTTCTCACTGGTCTCGCCATGCACCGCACGGTCGAAAGCAGCGTGCGCAGGGAATTCGACGAAGTGCAAGTGCTTCAGTCGGACCTCTCTTTGGAAGACTATCCGCTCGAAAGCGACCAATTCGTCGAAGCGGCGGTCGTGTTCTGCAGCGACCACCCGCTGCTTCTGCCACTCGGCCTCGAGCGCGGCGAGATGGCTCGGCCTTTGTGCTGGGGGAGGTGCCGCGCTGGTACTGGCTTCGACCACGGCACGATCCGCCAGAAGGCGGCGGTTGCCCGGAGTCTTCTCGACTGCGTCGAGGGCCGCGGTGGCTCGCTCGATGCCTTCCGGCCAGCGTGAGCCCACTGCGGTGCGCCACAGCAGCAACTGCGACCGCACCACCTCGGGATGCGGCTGGCCATGGACGGCCTGTTGCTTGGGGATCGCATCCTCGACGACCCGCAGCGCGAACTGCAATTCGCCGCGCGCCGCGAGTGCTTCGGCGAGTGCCCGTTCGGCGCGCAGTGTCCAGGCATGGGCATCGCCCAGGCGGCCGGCGAGCGCCCACCTCGCTCGGCGCAGCGCGGCGAGCGCGGCATCGGTAGCGATCTTGGCTCGGCCGCGCAGCAGTCCGGCCAGGATCCCGACCACCCCGGTGTCGGCTGCCGGCAGGCGCTGCAGCAGGCCCTCGGTGCGCGGACCGCTGCCTTCGTCTTGCGCGAACCACAGCGCGAGCAGCAGTGCCTCCTGGCGCTGTTCCGCATCGGGCCAATCGGCCCTGGCGAGCGCAGCCACGAGCTGGTCGAGAGCGTCGCTTTCGCCGAGCAGCAGCGCGCGCAAGCCCAGCAGGTAGTGGTCGCTCGCCGCCGCGAGACTGGACGGGACCACCAGCGAAACGTCACCCAGGTCGTAGCCGAGCAGGCCCAGTTCGAATCGGGCACGGCAGGTGGTCTGGGGGTTCTCCGCCGCCTGCAGGAGCCGGGGACGCGCTGCAGCCAGCCGGCCATCGCGCCGCAGGATGCGGCCCACTTCGAACTCGACCCCTGCGACCAACGCGTTGCGGTCGGCGGGTTCCGCTGGCGCAGGAATGCTGCGCACGAGATCGTCGACCGGAACCAGCGACCAACCCGCGGCGAGTTCGGACATCAGGGCGCGGCCATGTGCGATCGCCGCCTCCTGGCGAACGCGCGCCAACAACGTCCACCGCCAGGACACGACCAGGGCCACGAGCGTCGTCACCAGGACCACTCCCGCGCCGAAGGGCAGTGGGTTGCGGGCCATGCTGCGGATGAGGCGCGTGGCGAGGCCTGGACTGCCGGTGCGGATCGGTTCGCCACTGCGGATGCGCCGCAGTTCTTCGGCGAGTTCGGCGGCCGAGCCGAAGCGCTCGGCTGGAACCGGCGCCAGTGCCTTGCGCAGGACGGCGCGCAAGGTCGGCGTGGGCACGGCGGCGACCGCCGAGTCCAGTTCGCTCCCCGGGGCGGCAAGGCCGAGGCAATCGGCCATCACGGCTCCCAGGGAGAACACGTCGCTGCGCACCTCGGCGCGCTTGCCACTGAGGATCTCGGGTGCGGCGAAGCGGGCGCTGCCGAGGGCCAGCCCCGTGTGCGTGATGCTGGCGAGCCCTTCGACCTTGGCCGTGCCGAAGTCCAGCACCACCGGATTGCCGCCCGGCGTCACCATGATGTTGCCAGGGTGCAGGTCGGCGTGCACGACGCCGGCGAGGTGCGCGGCATGCACCGAGCGCGCCAACTGCTCGAACCAGCGCAGGGCGCCGGCAGGCAAGGGCACGGCTGCGGTCGCGAACAGTTCGAGCCCACCGGCGCCCCCGGACGTACGAGCGTCCCGCAGGGTCATGCCTTCGACGTACCGCGTCGCCAGGTACGGCGTGGTGCCGCTGAGTTCGGTGTCCAGGACTTCGGCGATCCCAGGGTCGCGCAGCCTGGCGATCGCCTGCGCCTCGTGGCGCAATCGCGCGATGGCATGCGCCGTCGGCTGGCCGCGCAGCACTTTGAGGGCCACCAGACGCTCCGTGCGCACGTCGCGGGCGAGGTGCACGTCGCCCTGTGCGCCGGAACCGAGAGGTTGCAGGATTCGGTACGGGCCGATGCGCTGGGTGTGGTCGGCCGGAGCGGGGGACACCTGCTCGGCGCTGCGGGCCGCGAACCAGACCCGCGCTACATGTTCTTCCTGGCCGGGGAACTGCTGCAGGACCGCCAGGAGCGGCGGCGGCGGCTCAGTGCGGCACAGGCGCAACACGGCTTCGGTGTCTGGTGCTGCGCTCATGTCACTTCTCCAGCAGCTTCCGGATCGCCGCAGCCTTGGCCGGTTGGTCGGAAAGAACGTAGAGGTCGAGCAGGACGCGGTAGGTCTTCGCGAACTCCACTGGCTCTTCACGCCTCGCCCGCTGCACCTCGAGGCATCGCTGCAGTTGCACTTCGGCTTCGGCATGGCGACCGAGGCGCATCAAGGCGCGCGCATAGCTGCGCAGGTGGTCGCGACCTGGGTAGTGCGCTTGGCGGGCCTGGTCCCAGTCCGACTGCGCGGGGACCGCGCAGCGCCAGAGGCGGACACTGACCTCGAACTGCCCGCGGCGATCGAACAAGGTGGCCAGCAGCCCCAGCAAGTCTTCGCTGCGGGGGTCAGGCATCGGCAGGGATTCCGCCGCGACCAGCCAGTCGGGATGGTCCTTGCCGACTTCGCGTGCCAGCAGGTGGGTTGCCTCCTGGGCGAGCTCCAGAGCGGTGTCGAAGTGCTGGGATGCGTTGCAGACGCCGGCAAGCTGCAGGATCATGCACGGCAACAATCCTTCGCCGGGATCCAAGTCTCCCAGACTCAGGCGCCATTGCTGTACCGCATCGGTCATGCCGGGGACGTAGTCCTGCCCTCGCGGGTACCCACGCGACTCGCGCCAATGCCATGCCAGGGCTTGGCACGCCAATCTGCCGCCAAAGAGCCGTAACGACTCAGGCTTCTGCAGCAACGCCAGCGCATATTGCTCGACGGCCAAGTCGGCACCGGCGTGGCTGCTGCGGGCGAGCAGCCGCCCCAGCACGTCGTCCCGACGGCCGCGTTCGGCCTCGCTCTCGGTCGGCATCGCCAGCACCTCGGCGATCCACGCCGCTGCCTGGGGCACCTTGGCAGCATCGACACTGAGAT
>JAEUHP010000269.1 GCA_016795295.1 Planctomycetota bacterium
AGCCGCGTGCGGAGCGGGCCAGCCGAGGAGCCCACCGAGCCAGAGCGCCGCGGCGCCGAGCAGCACGCCAGACCAGAGCCAGCGCCACCGTACTGCCCATGGCACCGGCGATGCCGCGCCGGGCCCCGCCGGTGCCGTGGCCAAGGGAACCGCCGCAACCGCCTGCAGGATGTCCTGGTAGAGCGAGCCGTGGTGCGCAGCCCCTCGGCTCGCTTCGAAGCCGTCCTGCTGCGCCGCCGCCGCCGCCACCAGGGCTTTGCGCGCCTGGAGCAGACCGGCCGCCTCGATGCGGCAAGCGTGGCAATCCCGCAAATGGGCGCGCAGCAACACCGCCGGCGCTGCCGGCAGGTCCCCGGCCACGAACTCGGGCAGCAAACCAACCACCGCGGCGCAGTCGGTCATGGCTCGTGCGCCTCCGAGTCCTCGGGCCCAGCGGCCGAACGCCTACCGGCTTCCTGGCCGTAGAGACGCTCCCAATGGTCGCGGAACATCTGCCGAGCGCGGTGCAGCCGCCAGCGCGCGGTGGCGTGCGAGAGCTTCAGGATCGGCGCGATCTCGCGGCAACTCAGACCGTGCAGGTCGCGCAGCACCAGCACGGCGCGGAACCGCGGGTCGAGGCGTTCGAGCACCACCCACACCAGTTGGTGCCGTTCGGCCTGCTGCAGCGCCGCCGGGCCATCGAGTTCGTTGGCACTGGCCAACGAGCCCTGCACCCCCTCGAGGTCGGTGGCGCGGGCACTGCGCCGCTTGCGCAGGGCGTCGATCGCCAGGTTCATCACGATGCGGTAGAACCACGTGTAGAAGCTGCGGGCGAAGTCGTAGCGGGCGAGCGACTGGTAGAGCCGCACGAACGCCTCCTGGACGACGTCGCGCGCGTCCTCGGGCTGGCCGAGCACATGGCTGGCCACCCAGAAGGCGCGCTTCTGGTATCTGGCCACCAAGGCCGCGAACGCATCGTGTTGCCCGGCCAGGGTGCTGCGCACCAGATCCGCATCGCTGCACTGCGGCGACGCGGCGAGCTCGGCCACCACCGCCGAGAGACCTGGCGGTAAATCCAGACCCCGGTGGTCCAGACCCCGGTTGGCCGCGCCGGGCTGGAGCAGTGGCTCGGCGGAGTCGGACGACTTGGCACTGCGGAGGCGGTGGATCATCGGGGCACTCGGTCGCGGGGCGCCGCAGCGACGCGTCGCTCCTCACGGTAAGGCGACGCGCCCGGCCCGGGAAGCCCCGGCGCCAGTCGGCCACGGTCGCTTACGCAACGGCCGCCCACCCTGCGAACTCCGCCCCAGATTTCCCGCCCCATGGCCCGAACTGCTTGACCCGGCGCCACACTGACCCGGCGCCACACTGGAGCCACAGCCAGAGCCACAGCCGATCCCGCCGCGTCAGGCGCCGCCGAGCGGCGTGCCCATGCCGCGGAACTTGCGGTAGCGCGCCGCCAGCAGCTCCGGCAGCGGCACCTTGGCCAGTTCGCGCAGCCACTCGAGCACCTGGGCCTTGACCCGGTCCACGGCGCCCTTCGGGTCGCGGTGGGCACCGCCCAGGGGCTCTTCGATCACCTTGTCGACCAGGCCCAGGCGCAGCAGATCCTTGCTGGTGAGCTTGAGTGCGTCCGCGGCCTCGGGCGCCTTGTCCCCGCTCTTCCACAAGATCGCCGCGCAACCCTCGGGCGAGATCACCGAGTAGTAGCTGTTCTCCAGCATGCCGACCCGGTCGCCGACACCGATGCCGAGCGCACCACCCGAGCCACCCTCACCGATCACCAGACAGACGATCGGCACCTGGATGCGGAACATCTCCAGAATGTTGCGCGCGATCGCGGCCGCCTGGCCGCGCTCCTCGGCGCCGATCCCGGGATAGGCACCCGGCGTGTTGATGAAGGTCACGATCGGCAGTTTGAGCTTCTGCGCGAGCTGCATCTTCTGCAGCGCCTTGCGGTAACCCTCGGGATGGGCGCAACCGAAGTTGCAGGCGAGCCGATCCTTGACCGTCTTGCCCTTGCGGTGGCCGACCAACAGGAACCGCATGCCCTCCATGCTGGCGAGGCCCGTGACGATGGCGCGGTCGTCGCCGAACACCCGGTCGCCGTGCAGCTCGACGAAATCGTCGAGCATCAACTGCACGTAGTCCGAGGTCAGCGGGCGTTCGGCGTGGCGGGCGACGTTGACCCGCTCCCACGGCGACAGCTGGGCGTAGACCTCGGCGGTCTGCCGGCGCAGGCGGTCTTCGAGCAGCTCGATCTCGGAAGCGAGCTCCAGATGCGACCCGGAGTTGAGCTTCTTCAGCTCGGCGATCTTGGTCTGCAGTTCGCTCAGCGGGCGCTCGAACGCCAGGCCGTCCTGGACAGCCGGTTTGGCAGCGGGTTCGCTCATGGTCGGGGCGCAGTGTAGGCACCGGCCCCCGTCCGATCCATCGTCCAGTGGCTCGGGGAGGGCGCCTGGGCCCGGTTCCCGGACTGGCCCCGGAAACCCTGCACCTGGCCCCAGGCCATCCACCCGACCGTCGCGAACGCCGCTACTGGAGCCCGTATTCCTTGATCTTGCGATACAGGGTGCGCTCGCTGAGCCCCATCGCCTTGGCCGCCTTCTGCCGATTGCCGCCACACAGCTCGAGCGACACCCGGATGTGGTTCTGCTCGACTTCGGGCCAGGTGCGGCCGGCCAGGAACTGCCAGCCGTCCTGGTCCGCCGGCAGCGGCGCCCAGAGTTCCGGCGGCAAGTCGGCCCGGGTCAGGATGTTGCCACGCGCGCGCACCACCATCGACTCGACCGCGTTGCGCAGCTCGCGCACGTTGCCGGGCCAGTCGTATTGGACCAGCGCCACCAGTGCATCGCGGTCGATGGCCTCGACGTCCTTGCCGTGCAGCTTGGCGAAGTGGCGCAGGAAGTGCTCGACCAGCAACTTGATGTCCGAACGCCGCTCGCGCAGCGCCGGCAGTTCGATCGTCACCACCTTGAGGCGGAAATAGAGGTCCTGGCGGAACGTGCCGTCCTTGACCTTCTGCAGCAGGTCGGCGTTGGTGGCGGCCAGCACGCGCACGTCGACCGGGCGCAGCCGGTTGTCGCCGAGCCGCGCCACCGCGCGCTCCTCGAGCACGCGCAGCAACTTGACCTGGGTCGGCAACGGCATTTCGCCGACTTCGTCCAGCAGCAGCGTGCCCCCGGCCGCGTACTCGAACTTGCCCTCGCGGTCGCCGACCGCACCGGTGTAGGCGCCCTTCACGTGGCCGAACAGCTCGCTCTCGATGGTGCCTTCCGACATGCCACCGCAGTTGATCGCCACGAACGGCCGCTTGCTGCGCGCCGACAGGTTGTGGACGGCGCGCGCGATCAACTCCTTGCCGGTGCCCGACGGACCGAGGATCAGCACCGAGGCATTGGTCGGCGCGATCTGCCGAACCAGATCCAGGACCCGCTGCATCTTCGGGTCTTGCCCGACGATGCCCTCGATGCCGAAGGCGCGTTCGTACTGGCCACGCAGGTCGTCGTAGGCGACGTCCTTCTGGTGGTCTTCGAGACACTTGCGCACCTTGGCGCGCAGGTCGCCGAGGTCCACCGGCTTCTCGACGTAGTAGGTGGCACCGCGCTCCATCGCCTGCACCGCGACTTCGCGGCCGCCGTGGCCGGTCAGCATCACCACCCGGCAGTTCGGGTAGTGCTGCTTGGCCGCCGCGAGCACGGCGAAGCCGTCGGTGCCGCGCATCACCAGATCGGTGACCACCACCGCGAAGCGGCGTTCGCCGAGCAGGGCCACGGCCTCGGCACCGCCGCTGGCGGCCGTGATCTCCACCGGCAGCACTTCGAGCGCTTCGACCAGCGCCGTGCGCAAGGCTGCGTCGTCGTCGACGACCAAGATCGGCTCGCGGTTCACGAGGCGCCCTCCACCTCGTGGCCGGCCAGCGGGGCGGCGAGGCGCAGCGTGAACTGCGTGCCCACGCCGACCGTCGACTGCAATTCCAGCGAACCACCGTGCTCGGCGGCGACGCGCCGCGCGGTCGGCAGGCCGAGGCCGGTGCCGGTCTTCTTGGTGCTGAAGTAGGGCTCGAACACGCGCGGCTGCAAGTCGGCGGGGATGCCCGCCCCGGTGTCGGTCACGCGCACCAGGGCGAACGCGCCGTCGCGCGCCGTCGACACCAGCACTTCGCCGCCGGCGGGCGTGGCGTCCGCGGCGTTGCGCAGCAAGTTCACCACCGCCGCCTGCACATGATCCCAATCGAGTGGCACCGCGCCGAGATCACCGCCCGGGTAGAAGCGCAGGTGCAGGCCACGGTCGCGCAGCTCGACTTCGTGGAAGGCGATCAGGTCGGCGAGCTTGCGGTTCAGGTCCACGGGCACCAGCTTCGGCTCCGGCGCACGGGCGAACGACAAGAACTCCTCGAGGATCTTCTGCAAGCGCCGCACTTCGGCGTCGACCACCGAAAGGCGCTTCTGCGTGCGCTTGTCGCGCGGCGTCTCCGGCTCGCGGAACTCTTCGAGCACGAGCTGCAGATTCAGGCCGATGGTGCTGAGGGGGTTGCGGACCTCGTGGGCGAAGCCGGCGAGCAAGGCCCCGAGCTGGGCCAGACGTTCGGTGCGGATGCGGCTCAACCGCTCTTCTCGGGCAGGGGACGACATCGAGCACGACGAGGATAGGCAAGTCGTGCCGGGATTTCCCGCTTGGGCTCGGAATGCCGCGGCCCCCGCCCGCCGGAGCGGTATCCTGCACCGCTGCCATGCCGTGCCCGCGCGTGCCGCTGCCGACCGCCGCCGACCCACCCCTCGCGCGCCAACTCGCGGCGCGCCTCGCCGCGGGCGAACTGTGGGCGGTGCCCACCGAAACCGTCTACGGCCTCGCCGTCGACCCGCGGCACGCAGGCGCCGTGGCGCGCGCCAGCGCGCTGCTGGCCCGGTCCGCGCGCGAACCGTTCAGCCGGCACTGCGCGTCCCTCGAACAGGCACGCGCGCAAAGTGGCCCGCTGCCAACCCGAGTGCAGCGGGCCGTGCGCCGCTTCTGGCCCGGCCCCCTGACCGTGGTGGTGCCAGCACGCGGCGGCGACCCGGTCGGCCTGCGGGTGCCGGCGGCACCATTCGCGCGCGCCGTGATCCAGCACGCGGGCTCGCCTCTGTGGCTCGCCTGCCTCACCCCGAACGGCGACGCGCCAGCCGACCATGCCGATGCCGTGGCCGCAGCGTTCGGTGGTGCGATCGACGGCTTGGTCGACGGCGGCCGCACCCCGCTCGGCAGTCCCTCGACGGTGCTCGACGCCACGACCTCCGCCTACGCGGTCCGCCGCGAAGGCATCCTGGCCGCCGACGAGGTGCTGCGCGCCACCGCAGCCCTGGTGCTGTTCGTGTGCACCGGCAACACCTGCCGCTCGCCCCTGGCCGAGGCCCTGGCCGCCGACTTGGTCGGCCGCGAACTCGGCGTCGCCAGCGGCCAGGTCCTCGCACACGGCCTCGACTTCGCCAGCGCGGGCACGGGCACCCTGCCCGGCATGCCGGCTTCCGAAGGCAGCCGGCTGGCCGCCGCCGAAGTGGGTCTCGACCTCACGGCCCATCAGAGCCAGCCGGTCGCCCCCGAACTGCTGCACCGCGCCGACCTGGTGCTCTGCCTCGCGCAGAGCCACCGGCGGGCACTCCTGGCGGAAGCCCCCGAGGTCGCCGCCAAAGTCCACCTGCTGCGCCCGGACGGCCGCGACATCGGCGACCCCTACGGCGGTGAGCTGCCGATCTACCGGCGCACGCGCGACGAGATCCGCGCCGCCCTCGCCGCCCGCGTGCCACGCCTGCTGGCGCTGCGCACCGAGATCCCGGCGGGAGACTAGCCCTGCGGGAGACCAGGTGAAGACGGCCAGGGCTCGGCGCGTCTACGCTCAGTCGGTCCGAGCTCAGTCGGTCCGGGATCCGTCGGTCCGGGCTCCGTCGGTCTTCGGCCCGCTGGCAGGCCCCGTCGGCGGCTCGGGATTCGGCACCGGCGCAGCAGCCTGGGCGGACGCAGCAGCTTGGGAGTCGGCGCGGCGCTTGCGAGTGCGCCGCTCGGGCATTTCGCGCAACATCTGCAAGGTGCGCAGCCACTGCCGCTTGTCCATCAACGGGTAGCCCATGTAGTCACCGGGCTCGGCGATGCTCTGCAGCACGGCAGACGCCCCGGCGATCCGCACATCCGCCCCGATCACCAAGTGGCCGCTCATCGCCACCGAACCGCCGACCACGCAGCGGGCCCCGAGCTTGGTCGAACCAGCCACCAGACATCCCGCTGCCATCACGGTGTTCGGCCCGATGTCGCAGTTGTGGGCGATGTGGCACAGGTTGTCGATCTTGCAGCCAGCGCCGATCCGGGTGGCACCGAGCGTGGCGCGATCGACGGCGGTGTTGGCGCCGAGTTCGACGTCGTCGCCGATCTCCACCGTGCCGAGCTGCGGCACCTTGAGCCAGCGCTCGCCTTCGTGGGCGTAGCCGAAACCATCGCTGCCGACCACGGCGTTGCTGTGCACCACGACCCGGGCCCCGAGGCGGACGCCGTGGTAGAGCGTGGCGTTCGGGTAGACCACGCACCCCGGCCCCAACACGGCATCGTCCCCCACCACGGCGCCGGCCATCACCACCGAGCCCGCGCCGATCCGACACCGCCCCACCACCGCGCGCGGACCGATCGACACCGGGGCCTCGAGCTGCGCTTCCGGATGCACCACGGCGGTCGGATGCACTTCGTGCTGGCGAGCGCTCGGTTGGGGATGGAAGTGCAGGGCGACCTTGGCGAACGCGATGTCGACGTCACCGACCACGATCTGGCTGGCCGGCGTGGTCAGGGGCTCGGCAACCAGCAGCGCCCCGGCCTGCGTGACCGCGGCCGCTGGCGCGTAGCTCTGGTGCCGCACGAAACCGATCTGCTCGGGGCCAGCGCTGCGCAGGTCCCCGAGACCGCGGATGCGCCGCTCGCCGTCGCCGAT
Source organism: Planctomycetota bacterium (assembly GCA_016795295.1). Lineage (GTDB taxonomy): Bacteria > Planctomycetota > UBA1135 > UBA1135 > UBA2386 > JAEUHP01. Next base: position 6,929 of record JAEUHP010000269.1, read on the forward strand.
CAGGCGACCGTTCACCATCGCGGCCAGGGCCGCCACCGTCAGGTCCGTCATGGCCGCCGATTATGCAGGGACAGCCAACGTTCCGCCGCAGCCTTCCGGTGTTCGACGGTTCCCTCCGGGTCGAAGTCGACCCCGACCGGCTCGCACAGGGCCACGGCGGCCGCCGCGCACCGGCGCACTTCGAGGGACTCGGCGAGCATGCCACGCGCCAACAACCCGAGGGCACCCGGGTCGCGGCGGCCGGCGGCGGCCGCCAGCAGCCGGCATCGGTCCTCGTTCGCACCGGCCCACAGCGCCTCGGCAGCCGCAGGCAACGCCAGGTCGCCACGCCAGTAGCCCAGCAGCTCCGCCGCCGCACCCCGCGCCGCACACACGGCACCGATGCGCTCGATCACGAACGGGTCGACCAGTTCCCGCAGAGCTGCGGCTGCTCGAGGCGGCAAGGGCCCCGCGGCCAGGGCTTCGACCAGTGCCTCGGCACACGCCGAACGAAAGCGCGCGCGCAGCGCCACGGCCCGGTCGTCGTCGCCCTGGCAGATCGCCACCAGCGCCGCACTGCGGGGCAGGACGGCCAGGTCTTCGAGCGCTCCGGTGCTGGACACGGGCACCGGCAATCCGACGAACACCGTGGCGAGGTCGCCGCCCCAGGTCGGATCGATGGCGTGGGCGCGGCGACTCGCGGCTCCAGGAGCCAACAGATGTTGGTTCTGCGCGTCGGGCAAACCGAGCGCGGCCTGCAGCTCCGCCTGCGGCGCTCCGATCGGCAGGAATCGCGCCGCCTCGGCCTGGGCCAATCCCGCCGCGCCTGGACCAGCCATCGCCCGCAACCGGCGAACGGCAAGACGCATCTCGGACTGCAGGGCTTGCCAGTGGGCGAACAGCGAACGGGCGCGCCGCTCCGGTTGGTCGAGCCCGGAACGCAACACCGGTTGCAGCAGTTCTCCGAGCACGGCCAAGTTGCGACTCCGGGCGTATTCGGCCCGCTCCTGGTCCGATCCTGCCGGGGCATCGGCGCCGAAGCGGGCCGCTGAGGCCAAGCTGGGTGTGCGCCGTTCGGCATGGCCACCATCGGCGAGCTCGTGGCCTGAGGTGTCGCGACCCGAGCCGGCGCGGCCTGCCAAACCGACCGCGGCAGTTGCGTCGCAGTACATGGCCTCGCGCAGCGGCCCACCCCCGCCCGCGAGCGGCCGCACCCGCCCCAAACAAGCGCGCAGCAGGTCCGCCGGTCCGCCGAGGTGCGCGCGGTGGGCCAGCCACAGCGCCGCACTCGGCCAGGTCGCAAACGTCTCCGGCAGTTGGTCCGCAGCGCCGGCGCGGTCGATGGCGAAGCCCGGCGGCCCGGCGCGGCCACAGCTGCACAACACCGCAGTGTCCCCCACGGCGAAGACCGCATTCCACGGGTGCGCAGCCGCAGCTGCCGTCAAGAAGGCCCAGAGGCGCGCCGCATCGACCCGATCCAACGCCAACGGCTGCAGCACCAAGCCCTCGCCCACGGCAGCGCGCAGGGCAGCCTGGGCCGAGGGGTCGACTTGCCACTCGGCGCCATCGTGCAGTGGCTCTCCCACGACGATGCAGTCCCGCACCAGATGGCGCAACCGCGCGAGAGCGACCAACGGGCCCGGCACCTGAGCAACCGACCAGGCCGGCCCAGACCGACTCGCTCCCGCACCCAACGGCGCCCACGTGGGACCATCCGCCTGCAAGCGCTGGCGCAGGGCTGCGGCTTCGCCGTCCCAGTCGAAACCATCGACGGCGCGCCCTGGCGCAACGGTCGGCAACTGGCTCGCGAGGCGGCCGCTGCCCAGTCCAAGCACCAGAATCCGGTCCGCCGGTTGCGTCCACACCGCGACGCAGGTGGCCAGCAACTCGGCCAACGGGCGCATTGGCCCCTCGCCGGCCACCAGCTGCTGGCCGCGCCAGAATTGGAGTTCCTGCTCGGCCCGAGCATAGATCGCACGCCCCGAACCCGCCGTGGCCAGCACGCGGTGGTGCGTCGGCGCCAACGCCGGTGCTTCCGGCCACAGTCCGCGACCGGCCGCGACCAGGACCAGCAGGCACCAAACCATGGGCACCCAAGCCCCATGCTTGGGCACGGCAGGCTCCTGCCCGCGGACCGCAGGCGGCTGCCTGGACACGTTCGGCGCCGCGCGGCAGAGCACGGCCAGCCCCAGGGCCCCGAGGCAGGCCGGGCCCACTCCCAGGCAACCGGCGGCGAAACCGTTGCGACCCAGCAGGATTGCCGCCAAGGCCACCGCAGCGGCACCGCCGAGGGCTTGGAACCGCAGGCCCGCGGCCAGCAGCCCAGCCGTCAAGCCCTGGGCAAACAGCCACGGCAGCAACAGAGCCGCCTGCCCAGGCGTTCCACCGAGCAGCGCGAGTCCGGCCACGGCCGCGAACACGACCACCGCCAGCACCCCGAGCCACGCGTGCCAGAGCCGACTCCGGCCCCGGGCGGCGCCGAGCAGGGCCCCTGCGCCGACCGTGGCGAGCCCCTGCCCTACCTCCGACGTGGGCAGCGTTGCCAACCCCGTGGCGGATGCGCGCATGGCCACCGCCAGCACCGGCCCCACGCCGAGCAGCAGCCCGGCAGCCGCGGCGCGACCCCAGGCGAACTCGCGGCGGTCCGGCACGGGCGCGGTCGGCATGGCCGGCAGGATACCTCGGCGCACCACTACGGTGGCACCGTAATCGGGCAACTGGGTTGCGTCGCCACCACCGAGAAATCCAAGCTCCAACATGGTGCCCCGAGCTCGAATGGTTGCCTAAGCGCCGAGGTGTCCTGCCAACCGATGCGGTTTGCCCCGAAAGCCGGTCAGCGCCCCGATCCCTGCAGGTCCGTCAACACCGCCAGCACGTCCGCCGCGGCCGTGCACCGCAGGAGCTGCTCACGCACCTCCGCCCGCGACAACAGCTTCGCGATCTCGGCCAGGGTTTTGATGTGCAGGAGCTTCTTGCTGCGCGGGATCACCAAACCGATCACGATCTTGGCCGGAGAACCGTCGAGCGTCTCGAACGGGATGCCCACGGGGTTGATGCCGAGCACGGCGATGAGGTCGTCGATGCCATCGACCGCCGCGTGCGGGATGGCGATGCCGTGCTCCATGCCGGTCGTCATGCTGCGTTCGCGAGCCACCAACGCCTGCTCGACCACGGCCGCATACGCAGCCGGGTAGCGTCCGGCCCGCACCGGCACCTGCGCGATCGCCGCCAACGCCTGCCACTTGTCGGCTGCCAGGAGTGGCAGTTCGACCAACTCGCGCGTGAGGATCTGGGAGAGCTTCATGGCCCGTGCAGCAGAGGCACCGGTCACCCGGACGCCGTCCGTGCGAATGAACCGACGAGAAGGAAACGGTGCAAACGGAAAGTCGGAAACACCGACTTCCAGCTTTCTTGCGTCGCTCGCGGGAAATAAAAAGCTCGCCGCGTCCGTCAGAGCAGGATCCTGCTGTGCGCCGACGCGTTCCGCCTGTGGACCCGATGATGCCACCCCTTCCCTCGCTGTCCGAATCTGCCGTGCGTTCGCTCCATCGCCACCTCGCTGCGCTCGCCGCCGCCTGCTGCGCGGTCGCCGCGCTGCAAGTGCCCGCGGTCGGGTCTGCCCCCCTGCTCCGGTCCGACGCGATTCTGCGTCCTGGAGTGAGCACCGATTGGGGCGTCGACGCCGGAGTCGCAGCCGGTGCGGCGCGCGCAACGGGGCGGCCCCAGGATCCGCCGGCGCCCCAGGGACAAGGGCAGGCCAATGCCCCGCGCGTGACCGTCGATCCGGCCACCGATTCGGTGGTGATCTCGATGAACGAGACCAACGGCATCGAGCTGCTGGAGTTCATCAAGTGGGCCCAGGAACTGACCGGGCGCACGTTCATCATGCCGAGCGAACAGGATCTGCAGACCGCCGGTCCGAACGGCGGCCGGATCAGCTTCCTCGGCCCGCTGCGCTTGAAGCGCGACCGCTGGCGCGAGGAGTTCTACACGTTCTTCCAGACCATGCTGTACGTGCGCGGCTTCGCCGTGTTGCCGCGCGGCGAGGGCAACCTGGAGATGCTCGAGATCGTCCACCAGGCAGGACCGCGGCAGAAGGAGATCAGCAGCGCCGCGCGGTACGTGACCCCGGACGAACTGCCCAAGTACCGCAGCCAGGCCGGCGTGCCGATTCTGACCACGGTACAGCTCAAGCACATCAACGCCCTCGGCGCACAGAATGCGCTGCGTCCGTTCTTCGCCCAGTCCGGCACCCCCACGGGCAGTGGCGGCGTGGTCCTCGGCGGCGTCGGCAACAACACCTCGATGCTGCTGAGTGGTTACGGCCCGCAGGTCTACGCCGCGGTCGAGCTGCTGCGCCTGGCCGACGTCCCGGTCGAGCAACCCAACTTGGTGGTTCAGGTGGTGCCGCTCGAAGAGACTGCTCCTGAAGAACTCGAGCCGATCCTCAACGACGTGCTGGAGAGCCGCAACAAGATCCGCCAGGCCGTGCTGCAGGAGCAGGGCGGAGGCCAAGGCGGTGGCGCAGCCGCGGCGAGCAACCAGCCGCAGTTGAAGATCGTGGTCAACTCGAACCAGCGCGCCTTGATCCTGTCCGGCACTCCCGAACAGGTCAGCGACGCCAAGGAGCTGATCGCCAAGCTCGACCTGAAGAGCCTGCAGGTCGAGGGCACGGCCAGCGTGATCCGGCTGAAGAACGTGCTCGCGAAGGACCTGCGCACCACGCTCAACACGTTCATGCAGGACGACAACCAAGCCGAGCAGCAGGCCCAACAGGGCCAAGGTGCGGGAGCCTCGGCAGTGCGGCGTACGCGGCGCACCGTCATCAACGACCACGCCGAGAGCAACAGCCTGCTGATCTCGGCGGCGCAGACCAAGTACAAGAACATCGTGGCCCTGATCGACCAGCTCGACCGGCGGCAACCGCAGGTGCTGATCGAGGCCGCCCTGGTCGAACTGACCACCGGCGACTTGATGCGCTTTGGCATCGAACTCGGCGCCATCGACATCAAGGACGACGGCGACTTCACGCGCCCGTTCGGCTTCTCGCACTTCGGCCAGTCCACTTTCAAGGACACCGATGGCGACAGCCTGCCGGACACGCGCCTGCCGGACTTCAACGCCCCGCTGCAGGGCCTCACGGGTGGCATCCTCACCGGCGGCGACTTCGCCATGCCGATCCTGATCAACGCCCTGGCCACCGACCAGTCCGCCAACATCCTGTCGCTGCCGAGCGTCCTCGTGAACAACAACGAGACCGCGGTGGTCAAGACCGAGGAGGAACGACCGACCCAGACGCAGAACCAGGGCACCGCCACGACCCAGAGCGGCGTGGGCCAGCCGCGCAAGGCCGGTATCACCCTGGAGATCTCGCCGTCGATCTCGCCGAACAACTACCTGCGCCTCAACATCAGCCTGGAGGTGAGCCGGTTCGTCGGTTCCTTCGACCCCGACTCGGTGACCGGCGGTGGCATCGTGCTGCGCCGCAACATGAAGACCCAGGTGACCATGCCGAGCAACGCCACCATGGTGCTCGGCGGCGTGATCGAGGACTCGGAGTCCTACGCCGACAGCGGCATCCCGTTCCTCAAGGACATCCCGCTGCTGGGCTTCCTGTTCCGCAGGAGCGAGAAGACCACCAACAAGACCAACCTCTACTTCTTCGTCACGCCGAGCATCCTCGACGAAGACGACTTCCAGGACCTCTACCACGTCAGTCTGCAGCGCAAACTGGAAGCCCAGGACTACATCGGCGAACGCCGGCTGCGCATCATCGACCGCAAGTGGACCAGCACTGCCGCGGCCCAGGCGCGCACCCTGGCCGACACCGGGGCGACCATCGAGAACCTCGACCAGCAGGGCGGCTTCGACATGCCGTTCTACGAACGTTCGCGGCGCCTCGACGTGAAGCCAGCGCCCAAGGACCGGTTGCCCAAGGACGACCCGACGCAGGAGAGCCGGTCCAATTCCGCCCAACCCCAGCAGACTGGCGCGCCCCAGCAGACTGGTCAGCCCCAGCAGACTGGCGCGCCCCTGCAACCCGGTAGCAACCCGCGATGACCGCCACTCCGACGCCCCCGAGCAGCCTCCTGCAGGACCGCATCCGCCAAGCGCTGTTGCGCAAGGCGGGCTTGCAGCCAGCCCAGATCGAGGAAGCGCTCGCCACCGAACAGCAGACCGGGCAGTCGCTCGACCAGATCTTGGTCGGCAAGAACCTGCTGCCCGAGGCGAAGTGTCTGCAGTTCTTCGCCGAGTTCCTCGGTCTCGACTACAAGGACAGCCTGGAGGGCACCAGCGTGCCCGGCCTGTTCATCCAGCACGTGCCGGTGCAGTTCGCCCGCACGCACGGCCTCGTGGCCCTTGCCGACCAGGGTGGGGTGCTGCGCGTGGCCACGCACCGGCCGCTCGAAGTGCAGCCGATGGACGACTTGGCGACCATGCTCGGCCGCGAATGCGAAGCCGTGCTCGCGCCGCGCAGCGAGATCGCCACGCTGATCAACCGCGCCTACCGGCACAAGGCCGACGGCGTCGACGAGGCGCTGCAGGACGTCAAGGACACCGACATCGTCAGCATCGCCGAGAACATCCAGGAGTCGGAAGACCTCCTCGATGCCAACAAGGCGCCGGTCATCAAGCTGGTCAACATGCTGCTGTTCCAGGCGCTCAAGCTGCGCGCCTCGGACATCCACCTGCAGCCGTACGGCGACCGCCTGCAGGTCCGCATGCGCATCGACGGCGTGCTCTACGACATGGAGTCGATCCCCAAGCGCGCCCAAGAAGCAATCGTGTCGCGCGTCAAGGTGATGGGCAAGATGGACATCGCCGAGCGCCGCTTGCCGCAAGACGGTCGCGCGTCGATCCGGGTCGGGGACGGCGACGTCGACGTGCGCATCAGCACGGTTCCGGTCGCAGGCGGCGAACGCGTGGTGTTCCGCATCCTCGACAAGACCACCAAGATCTACTCGCTCGACCAGATCGGCCTCGAGGCCGAAGCCGAGCGCACGATCCGCCGCTACATCAACTACAGCCACGGCGTGATCTTCGTCACCGGCCCCACCGGCTCGGGCAAGACCACCACGCTCTACGCCTGTCTCGACGCGATCAACGCACCCGACCTCAACATCCTGACCATCGAAGACCCCGTCGAATACAACCTCGACGGCATCAGCCAGGTGCAGGTCAACGTCAAGAAGGGCCTGACCTTCGCCAATGGGCTGCGGTCGTTCCTGCGCCAGGACCCGGACGTGATGATGGTCGGCGAGGTGCGCGACAACGAAACCGCGGACATCGCGATCCGAGCCGCCTTGACCGGGCACTTGGTGTTCTCGACGGTGCACACCAACGACTCGGCGTCCACCGTCACGCGCTTGATCGACATCGGCGTCGAGCCGTACCTGGTGTCCTCGTCCCTGCTCCTGGTGGTGGCGCAGCGCCTGTTGCGCACCATCTGCCAGAACTGCCGCGAACCCGTGGCTCCGACCCAGGAGATGCTCTACCACCTGGAGGATCTGAAGCTGTCGCTGGATCAGTTCCCCAACGGCAAGCTGTGGGTCGGCAAGGGTTGCGACGAGTGCTTCCGTTCCGGCTACTCCGGCCGCACCGCGATCTACGAAGTGATGCCGATCGACGTGCACGTCCAGGAACAGATCGTCAACAAGGCCACCGCCAGCCAGATCAAGCGCAGCGCACTCGAGCGCGGCTTGAAGACCCTGCGCATGTCCGGCGTGCAGAAACTGCTGCATGGCATGACCACGCCCGACGAAGTGCTCCGCGTGACCCAGCTCGACGTGATGTGACCGGCGGCACTGCCCTTCGAATCTGCCGACTCTCGAACCCGCCGCCCCTCGAACCCGCCTAGCTCCGAATCATGCCGATCTTCGAGTACAAGGCCATCGACGGTGCCAACAAGCAGAAGCGCGGCATCATCGATGCCGACACCACCCGCGATGCCCGCCAGAAGCTCAAGAAGGAGCAACTGTTCGTCACGGACATCCGCGAAGCCAAGGCCAAGAAGGCCGGCCCACTGAAGATCCGCGGCGTCACCGGCATCGAGACACCCAACAAGGCGCGCACCGAACAGGTGGCGGCCGTGACGCGGCAGATGGCCTCCTTGCTGCAGGCGGGCATCCCGCTCGCCGAGGCGCTGCGGATGATCATCGAGCAGGCGCCCGACAAGCGCATCGAATCGGCCTTCCGCGACATCCGGGAGAAGGTCACCCAAGGCGTGCCGCTCGGCGACGCCGTGTTGCAGCACCCAGGGTACTTCACCGACCTGTACGCCAACATGGTGAAGGCCGGCGAGTCTTCGGGCGCCCTGGACAAGGTCCTGGTGCGCCTCGCCGGTTTCTTGCAGGCGCAGACCAGGCTGAAGAACAAGGTCGGCGCCGCGATGATCTACCCGATGATCATGGTCGGCGTCGGCGTGATCGTGGTGGCGGTGTTGATGACGGTCGTGGTGCCCAAGGTCACCCAGTTGATCAAGGGCCGCGGCCAGGAACTTCCGTTGCCGACCTACATCCTGATCAAGTCTTCGGACTTCCTGGTCAACTACTGGCTCTTGGTGATGGTCGGCGCACTGCTGGCCGTGATCGCGTTCCAGGTGTTCGTGAACAGCGAGCGTGGCGGCCTCACCTGGGACCGCTTCAAGCTGCGGCTGCCCGTGTTCGGCGACCTGATGCGCAAGCAGGCGATGGCGCGGTTCTCGATCACTCTGGCGACCCTGCTGCGTTCTGGTGTGCCCGCGCTCCAGGCGATCCAGGTGACCAAGAACGTGCTCGACAACAAGGTGCTGCGCAACGCGCTGCAAACCGTGCACGACCGCGTGGTCGAAGGCACCGACCTGGCGACGCCGATGAAGGCCACCGGGGCGTTCCCCCCGACGATCTCCTACATGGTCGGGGTCGGCGAACAGGCCGGCAACCTCGAAGAGATGCTCGAGCGCATTGCCGGCACCTACGACGAGGAAGTGGACCTCGCCACGCAGAAGCTGACCTCGGTACTCGAACCCCTGATCATCGTCGCCCTCGCCGTGGTCGTCGCCGGCATCGTGGTCGCCATCGTGATGCCCCTCCTGCAACTCCAGCGCGGCTGACCCCAAGCCCGGAGGCGCCCCCCCCCCCCCCCCCGCCCCCGCCCCCCCCCCCCCCCCCCCCCCCCCCCCCCCCCCCCCCCCCCCCCCCCCCGGCCGGGGGACGCGGGGGGGGGGGGGAGGAGAAGAAACACCGACACGCGGGGGCCCGCC
>JAEUHP010000295.1 GCA_016795295.1 Planctomycetota bacterium
GGCCGAGTACTTCCGCGACCAGGAAGGCAAGGACGTGCTGCTGTTCGTCGACAACGTGTTCCGCTTCGTGCAGGCGGGCTCGGAAGTGTCGGCACTGCTCGGCCGCCTGCCGAGCGCCGTCGGTTACCAGCCGACCATGGCTTCCGAAATGGGTGCACTCCAGGAGCGCATCACTTCGACCAAGAAGGGCTCGGTCACCTCGATGCAGGCCGTCTACGTGCCTGCCGACGACATCACCGACCCGGCACCCGTGGCCACCTTCGCGCACCTCGACAGCACCATCATCTTGGAGCGCCAGATCGCCGAACTCGGTATCTATCCGGCCGTCGACCCGCTCAAGTCGACGTCGAAGATGCTCAGCCCCGCGGTGGTCGGCGAGGAGCACTACAAGGTCGCGCGCGAAGTGCAACGCACCTTGCAGCGTTACCAGGATCTGCGCGACATCATCGCGATCCTCGGCATCGAAGAGCTCAGCGAAGAGGACAAGCTGGTGGTCGGGCGCGCCCGCCGCATCCAGCGCTTCCTGTCGCAGCCGTTCTTCGTCGCCGAAGCGTTCACCGGCACGCCGGGCAAGTTCGTCAAGCGCGAGGACACCGTGCGTTCGTTCAAGGAGATCCTCGAAGGCAAGCACGACAGCCTGCCGGAGTCGGCGTTCTACATGGTTGGTTCGATCGAAGAGGCCGTGGCGCGCGCCGCCAAGTCCTGATCCGCCCCCAAGTCCCGAACCGCCCCGCAGGTCCCGAAGCTGGATTCCCGCCATGGCCTCCGAACTGCACCTACGCGTCGTGACCCCGGACCGCACGATCGTCGACCGCAAGGTCGCGTCGGTGGCCTTCACCGGGGTCGACGGCCGTTACGGCATTCTGCCGCACCACGCGCCGTTGCTCACGGCCATCGCCCATGCCGGCTCGGTGGAGATCACCGAAGTCGACGGCAAGCGCAGCGCGATGTTCGCTTCGGACGGTTTTGCCCAAGTGCAGAACAACGTGCTGACTCTGGTATGCGAAGCCGGTGAGTTCGCCCATGAGATCGACATCGAGCGGGTGAAGCGCGCCGAGCAGAAGGCCCGTGAGAAGTTGGCGGGCCTGGATCGCCTGAGTGCGGACTTCCTGTTGGCCGAAGCCTCCCTGCGCAAGGCGCTGATGCGCGAGATGATCGCTCGCCGCAGTTCGGGCACCGGCAACTTGAGCTGACCCAGAGGTTGGGTCCGAGCCGCGCCCGGTTGCGCAGGCGGCTGCTGGCGGCCCTGCACGGACCTCGCCGCCACGCTGGCCCGCCCATGCCGAAAAAGCGGCGAAGGGCGGCTACGCGGCTGCCCGTGCGGACTACGGGTTCTCCCGCCCACGGCCAGGGGCCCCTCAGGTTTGGAGCCTGCGGATTTCGATAGCTGGCGTCGCCTTCGGTCCAGGCCTTCGCCGGGGCTCAGGGCTCCGGCCATGAAGATCCAGACCCGCTTGCTGTCGAGTTGTGCCCTCACCCTGGGCTGCGTCGTGGCCCTGAGTGCCTTGGCCAACGAACGTTCGTTGCAGGAGTCGGCACTGGCGAGTGCCCACCACCTCGCCGTCGGCGTCGTGGAGGCTGCCGAGGCTGCCCGGGACCACGTCGCTGCCATGCACGACACCGGTGCGATCCGCCTCGAGGAGCTGCTGGAGCAGGCGCGGCAGGAAATGGCCCGCAACGGCAGTCACTACCGTTCGACCCCGGCGTTCCAGGCGATTCCGGTGATCGCCGGCATCGCGGCGGCCAAGGGCGCGGCCCGCGCCGCGAAACTCGACTTGGCGATCACCGCCGCGGATGCGCGCAATCCGGAGTACGACCCAGCCCGCGATGCGATGCGCGGCGCGTTCCGCGCCCAGATGCTGGCGGATCTGACGCAGCAGGTGCAGTCCGGTGGTTCGGACCAGCTCGTACGCACCGATCCCGAAGCCGACCAGTTGGTTTCCATGCACGCGATCCAGCTCGGCACCAGCTGCCTCGTGTGCCACGGGGACCCGGCCAAATCGAAGTCGGGGGATGGCAGGGATCCCCTCGGCTTCCGCATGGAGAACTGGCGCCTTGGCGATGTGCACGGTGCATTCGAGGTCCGCACGCCGCTGGCGCCGATCCGCGCCGCGGCACGTGCTCAGGCCTGGTGGGCTGGTGGGATCGGTGCGCTGGTCGGCGCGGTGGGCTTGGTGTTCCTGGTCTGGGACCTGCGCCGTTCCGTTGCGACGCCGATCCGCGCTTCGATCGCCAAGCTGGCCGCTGGCGAAGGTGACCTGCGGCTGCGTCTCGACGAGTCCCGGCGCGACGAACTAGGCGAGCTCGGCCGCTGGCTCAACCGTTTCCTCACCCAGGTCCAAAGCCTGGTCCAGGGCCTCGCCGGCCACGGCGCGCAAGTGCTCGACTCCGCCAGTGCCCTCGATCGGCAGGCGGCTTCGCTGGCCGCCGGCGCAGCACGCACCGGCGCCCAGGCTTCCCAGGTGGCGGCTGCCGCCGAGCAGTTGTCGGCGAACATCCGCAACGTCGGCAACAGCAGCGAGGCGATGGCCAGCACCTACCGCACGGTGGCCGCCGCAGTGGAAGAGATGACGGCCAGCATCGCCGAGGTGGCCAAGGGTGCCGACGGTGCTGCCACGGTGGCCACCGAGGCCGAGCAGTTGACGCGGCAGAGCAGTGCACGCATCGCCGAGCTGGGCAGTGCCGCCAACGAGATCGGTCGGGTGGTCGAGACCATCCAGGACATCGCGGAGCAGACCAATCTGCTGGCGCTCAACGCCACCATCGAAGCGGCCCGCGCAGGCGAGGCCGGCAAGGGTTTTTCGGTGGTCGCCAACGAGGTCAAGGACTTGGCGCGGCAGACCGCGGAGGCCACCCAGGACATCCGCGGCCGCATCGAGCGCATCCAGAGCTCCACGCGTGAGTCGGTGCAGGCGATCGCCGCCATCGACGGCGTGATCGCGCAGGTGAGCCGCAGCTCGCAGGGCATCGCGGCGTCCGTGGCCGAGCAGCGCGCCGCCACCCAGGAGATCGCTCGCAACCTGGCGCAGAACAGCAGCGCCATCGACGTGGTGAGCCGCAGTGTGGTCGAGAGTGCCGCAGCCAGCCAGGAGATCGCCAAGGGCATCGCCGAAGTCGATGCGATGGCCCGTTCGGCTGCGGACGGCGCCGAAGCATCGCAGGTGGCCGCCGTGCAGTTGCGTGGTCTGGCGAGTGCGATGCAAGGCCAGGTCGGCAAGTTCCAGGTGTGAAGCAACGACGAGTGCGCGCATGACCCAGAATCCTCAGGAAGACCCAGGGCTGCAGGAGTTGGTGCAGGACTTCGTCACCGAGTCCCGCGAACACTTGGCCAACGTCGAATCCGACCTGCTGATCCTGGAGCAGGGTGGCGGGCCGTTCGAGGACACCGTGAACCGAGTGTTCCGTGCCGTGCACTCGGTGAAGGGCGTGGCCGGGTTCCTCGGCTTCGAGAACATCAACCGCCTGGCGCACGCCATGGAGAGCGTGTTCGACCTGGTGCGCAAAGACCGGCTCGGCATGTCGCCGGACTTGGTGTCGACGTTCCTCTCGGCGACCGACCTGCTGCGCGACCTGCTCGAGCACGTGCAGGAGAGCAACCAGCGTTCGATCCAGGAAGCCGTCACGGCACTCCAGGTGTTCCTCGGCGCGGCAGGTGGACCGAGTGTTGCGGCCCCGAGCTCGGATGCGGGAGCGCCGGTGGCCGGCACTTCCAAGGTGCCATCGAAGGCGGCCTTCGTGGTGCCCGACGGGGTGAACCTGGCCCCTGGAGAGCGCCTGCTCGGCGTGTCGCTGGTGGTGCCGAGTGTCTGCATGGCCCTGCACCAATCTGCCGAGGAGCTCCAGGCGACCATCGGCGCTCTCGGCCGCGTGGTCGCCGGCGCGACCCAGCTGTGTACGCCGAACGGCCACACCGGTTCGCGCGAGCCCGTCGCCGTGCTGCTGGCGACTTCCCGCACGGGGGAGGAGGTGCGGCAAGCGCTGGTCCTGGAGGCGACGGAGGTCCAGGAGCTGCGGCCGGCGGTGCCGCTGCCCAAAGGAACGTCCGCGGCCACTGGTCCGCGCGAGTCGAGTACGCCAGTGGCCAAGCCAGGCGAACCGCAGCGGGCTGGACACGCCGCCGCCCCCAGCGGAGGCGAGGCGCACGTCGATTCGATCCGCGTCTCGGTGCACCTGCTCGACCGGCTGATGAACCTGAGCGGCGAGCTGGTGCTCGGCCGCAACCAGTTGCTGCAAGCGCACTCGGCGAGCAATGCCCAAGGGGTGGCGGTTGCCTCGGCGCGCCTCGATCAGGTGGTCGGCGAGGTCCAGGAGGCGATCATGCAGACCCGCATGCAGCCGGTGGGCAACCTGTTCCAGCGGTTTCCGCGCGTGGTGCGGGATCTGGCCGGCAAGCTGGGCAAACGCTGCCGCCTCGAACTCGAAGGTGGTGGCGTGGAGCTCGACCGTTCGATCCTGGAGGCGCTCAGCGATCCGCTGACCCATCTGGTGCGCAACGCGATCGACCACGGCATGGAGCCGTCGACCGACCGAGAGGCTGCCGGCAAGCATGCCGAAGGCACGGTGCAGCTCGCGGCCGCCCAGCAGGGTGGCAACGTGCGCATCACCATCACCGACGACGGCCGTGGCATCGACCCGGCCCGCCTGCGCAAGAAGGCCGTGGAGAAGGGGGTGTTGGGGCTGGCCGAGGCCCAGGCCATGAGCGATCGGGAAGCGGTGCACCTGATCTTCGCGCCCGGCTTCTCGACCGCCGAGAAAGTGACCGACGTCAGCGGCCGTGGCGTCGGCATGGACGTGGTGCGGTCGAACATCGAGCGCCTCGGCGGCCATGTCGACGTGCACTCGACGGTGGGGCGAGGCACCACCATCGCGATCACGATCCCGCTGACGCTGGCGATCTTGCCGGCGATGGTGCTGCGTTGCGGCGAGCGCCGCTATGTGCTGGCCCAGGCCAATGTCGCCGAACTGGTGCGCTGCCGCAGCGGCCAGGACGAGCGCTTGGTGCAGCTCGACGGCCGGGAGGTGCTGCGCTTGCGCGGGCAGGTGCTGCCGTTGCTGCGCCTGCGGCGGGTGCTGGGCGCGGATGCCGAGGCTTCGCCGGACGGTGCCGCTGCCAGCCGCGGTGCTGCGACCATCGTGGTGGTCGAAGCCGGCAGCCTGCGTTACGGCCTCGTGGTCGATGCGCCGCCGGACGCCGAAGAGATCGTGGTGAAGCCGCTCGGGCGCCATCTCAAGGGCCGCGTCGAATACGCGGGCGCCACCATCCTCGGCGACGGCCGGGTGGCGATGATCCTGGATGCGGCCGGCATCGCCGAGAGCAGCCAGTTGGGCTCGATCGAAGCAACCGAGGCCGAGCGGGGCAGTGCCGCGGCGGCGGCCGTGGAGACCACCGAACTGGTGCTGTTCACCAACCATCCGAACGAGACATTCGGCGTGCCGCTCGGGCTCCTGGATCGTATCCAGCGCGTCGAGGTGGCGAAGCTCACCGAGATCGGCGGGCGGCTGGTGCACGCCGATGGCGACACGGTGTTGCCGGTGGTGCGGCTCGAACGAGCGATCACGGCCACGCCGCCCCAACTCGGCACCCGGGCTTCGATCCTGGTGTTGCGGACCGGCCAGCAGCGCTTTGGCCTGCTGGCGCCGGACGTCGAGGACATCCGCTCGCTGCCGATCGAACTCGACGGGCGCACGCTCGCCGAAACTGGAGTGCTCGGCAGCTTCCGCCTGGAGGGCCGGACCGTGCGCTGGCTGGACGTGGCGCAGGTGGCGCGCACGGCGCTGCCCGGTCTGTTCGCCGATGCGCCTGCGGAGGTTGCGTCCCCGGGCGCCGCGCCGCGCACCGGCCCGGACCCGCGGGCGCAGAGCCCCGCGACGCGCCCGCAGGGGCCGATCCGGGTGCTGTTCGCCGAAGACACCAAGTTCTTCCGTGAACACGTGGCGGGAACCCTGCGCGGTGCCGGGTTCGAGGTGGTGACCGCTGCCGACGGCGACTTGGCCTGGCAAGTGGTCAACGATCCAGAGCGCACCTTCGACGTGGTGGTCACCGACGTGCAGATGCCGAACTGCGACGGGCTCGAGCTGACGCGGCGCATCCGGCGCACCGAGCGGCTGCGTTCGTTGCCGGTGGTGGCACTGACCTCGCTCAGCAGCGCCGAGGACGAAGCCGCCGGAACCGCGGCTGGCGTCGACGCCTATCTGGTGAAGTTGGACGACGCGGCGCTGGTCGCGGCAGTGCGGGAACACAGTGGGGTGGAGGTCGCATGAAGCGCGCGCAGAACGGCATGGTCATCTGCTGTCGGGTCGGTGGCTTGCTGGTCGGCATCGACCTCGCTGCGACCCAGGAGATCAACCGCCAGGTCGAACCGACGTTCGTGCCGCTGCTGCAGCCGCACGTGCGCGGGTTGATCAACCTGCGCGGCAATCTGGTCACGGTGCTCGACCTCGGCCAGATCGTGCGCGGCTCGACCACTACGGGCGGCGCGCAGACCCGCTGCGTGGTGGTGGAACTCGGCGAAGAGGTGGTGGGGCTGCTGGTCGACGCCGTGGGCGACGTGGTCGACACCGCGGGCCGCCGCCGGGAGGCGTTGCCGACCCATTTGCCGCAGGACCAGCAGCAGTGGTTCTCCGGCATGGTCCAGCTCGAACGCGAGCTGCTGTTGTTGCTCGACGTCGCCGCCGTGGGGCGGTTCGGCACTGCGGCCGCAGCGGGGAACGCGCGGTGAGTCGACCTGCGAGTGCCGCGCTGCGCGTGTTGGTGGTCGACACCGACGCGGCCCTGCGCCAGGGCCTGTGCCAGGCGTTGGCCGCCCATGGCGCCTTCGAGGTGGTCGGTTGGGCGCAAAGTCCGCGCACTGCCGGCCCGAAAATCGCTGCCTACCAACCCGACCTCCTGGTGATCGAAGTCGACTCGGCCACGGCGGACGCCACGGGTCTGCTCGGTGCCGTGCAGGCCCATTCGCCCGAGCTCCTGCGCATCGGCACAGCGCGGGCCGAACTGCCAGCGCCGGATCTGGCGCAGTGGCAGCGTCTGGGACTGGCAGCGGTGCTGCGACGGCCGTCGAGCGCCAGCGCCGCGACGCTCACCGAGTGGGTGCAGACTCTGGCGCCCTACTGCCGGCGGGCGCGGCGGCAGAGTGACGTGGCCCGACCCTCGCCGGCGGCGGGGGGCGGCGCAGGACCGGTGCCGGTTGCGGCGGCGTGCCCGATCCCGCGGCGCCGCATCCCCGGTGGGCGAGCCCCCCAGGTCGTCGGCATCGGCGTGTCCACCGGCGGGCCCAAGGCGCTCGCGGAGTTGTTGCCGCTCTTGCCTGCGGACTTCCCGCTGCCGATCGTGCTGGTGCAGCACATGCCGGCGGGGTTCACCCGCAGCCTTGCCGAATCGCTGGCCAAGAGCTGCCGGATCGCCGTGCGGGAAGCCGCGGACGGCGAACTGCTGCAGGCTGGCACGGTGTGGATCGCCCCTGGTGGGCGCCACCTGCGCGTGCTGCGCACGGACGCCGGTGCGGTGCTGCAGCTGACCGACGATCCGCCGCGCTGCTCCTGCCGGCCCTCGGTCGACTACTTGTTCGAGTCGCTGGCGACGGCCTATGCGGGACGTGTGCTCGCGGTGGTGTTGACCGGCATGGGCGAGGACGGCTGGCAAGGTAGTCGGGTTCTCCACGATGCCGGGGCCTGTGTCCTGGCGCAGGACGAAGCCTCGTCGACCGTGTATGGCATGCCGCGCGGGCCGATCGAGGCCGGCATCGCCGCGCCGGTGCCGCTCGCGCAGATGGCCGAAGCGATCTTGCTCGCGGCCAGGGGGAACTCGTGCAACTGAGAACAGGCGAATTGGCTCTGATGCGCCAGCTGGCGCTGCAGCTCACCGGCGTGGCTCTCGACGAGTCGAAGGGATACCTGATCGAGACCCGGCTCGGCGCGATCGCCGAGCGTCTGGGCTGCAACAACTTCAACGAGTTCTACTTCCGAACCCGTTACCAAGCCGACCCGAAGCTGCTCGAGGAGATCGTCGAGGCGATCACCACCCACGAGACGATCTTCTTCCGCGATGGTGCACCGTTCGAGGCGCTGCAGTTCAAGCTGCTGCCCGAAGTGATCGACGCGCGCGAGCGCATGGGCCAGAACAAGCGGTTGCGCATCTGGTCGGCGGCGTGCAGCACCGGACAGGAGCCCTACAGCATCGGCATGGTGGTGCACGAGCTGCTGCGTTCGCTCGACGGCTGGGACGTGCAGATCCTGGCCACCGACATCGCCAAGCCGACGCTGGAGACGGCGCAGCGCGGCGTGTTCGCCGAGCACGACGTGGCGCGCAGCCAGAAGCCGTTGTTGATGCAGAAGTACCTGGAGAAGACGCCTGGTGGCATGCGGGTGGTCGATTCGGTGCGGCGCTTGGTGCAGTTCCGGCAGCTCAACCTGCTCGAGCCGTTCGGCGCCCACGGGCCGTTCGACATCGTGTTCCTGCGCAACGTGCTGATCTACTTCGCCGCCGAGACGCGCCTGGACATCGCCCGGCGCGTCGCGGGCACCTTGCTGCCGCACGGTTGGCTGGTGGTGGGTGCCGCCGAGAACCTGCTCGACGCCGGCCCGCAGTTCGCGCCGCAGACCCACTGCCGGGCGACCGTGTACCAGCCGGCGGTCCAGCCAGTCGCCCCGGCGGGTCGGCGCTGAGTCCCGGCGGGGGGCGATTCTGCGGCTTCGCATGTCGGCGTCGCCGGTCGGTCGCTACACTGCCCGGCCGCTGAACTTCGCGACCATGACCATCGTGCCAAACCGCTGTGTTTCTCCCTTGGTGGCGCTCGCTGCAACTGCCGTGAGCTTGCTGGCCCAAGCGCCCCAGGGCATCCCCGAGTGCAAGGAAATGAAGAAGACCGCCTCTGGTCTGGAGTACGGTGTGCTGCGCGCCGGGCGCAACGAGCCGAGTCCAGGCAAGGACGACATGGTCGAGGTGCACTACACCGGCTGGCTCACCGATGGCACCAAGTTCGACAGCTCGCGCGACCGCGGCGAGCCCACTTCCTTCGGCGTCGGCCAGGTGATCAAGGGTTGGACCGAAGGCTTGCAGCTGATGACGCCGGGTGCCCACTACAAGCTCGTGATCCCGCCGGAGATCGGCTACGGCAGCGCCGGCGCCGGCGGCTCGATCCCGCCGAACGCCACGCTGGTGTTCGAGGTCGAGCTGCTCAAGGTGGTGGCGATGCCGAAGTTCACGGCGCCCGACGCCAAGGCCTTGCGCGAGGTGGGCGGGGTGAAGTGCGAAGTGGTCGTCGAGGGCAAGGGGCCGGTGGCCGGGGACCGCGACGCGCTGGCGCTGCGCTACGCGATCTGGCGCGAGGACGGCACGCTGCTCGACTGCAGTGAGCGGCAGAACAACCACCGCATCGCGGGGGCGTGCGCGTCGCTGCCGTTCGAGTTCATGAAGAACCTGGCGTCGCTCTACAAGGTCGGCACGATCCTGCGCGTGCCGGTGCCGAAGGCCATGTTCCCGAACGCTGGGGCCGACACGGTGTGGGAGCTCGAGGTCACCGGCATCAAGCCGTTGCCGCAGATGCCGGCGTTCCGCCTGCCGGACGCGGCCAAGGTGGTCACCACGCAGAGTGGCTTGAAGTACGAAGTGCTCGAGGCCGGCACCGGCGAGTCGCCGAGCGCCGACGATTCGGTGGTCGCCTACTACACGGGTTGGTTCACCGACGGCAAGGTGTTCGACAGCGCCCACGAGCGCGGCGAGCCGAGCACCTTCGGGTTGCGCCAGGTGATTCCCGGCTGGACCGAAGGGCTGCAGCTGATGAAGACCGGCGGCAAGTTCCTGTTCGAGATCCCGGGCAAGCTCGCCTACGGCGCGCAGGGTCGGCCGCCGAAGATCCCCGGCAACGCCACGCTGGTGTTCCTGGTGGAGTTGGTCGAGGTCAAGCGCAAGGGCCGCTGAGCCGTCGCGGCGGCGCAGTGGTTGCCGCGCCGTCCTCGCCGTGCGCGGCGCGTTCGTCTGCGTCGCGCCGGTCAGCGACCGCCGCGCAGTTGTCCGCACGCGCCGCCGACGCTGCGGCCCTTGACCACTCGCGCGCGCACGGCGAGCCCATGGGCTCGTAGCCGCGTGGCGAACGCGGTGACTTCGGCGTCGGTCGGGGCGCTCCCCACCGGCTCGTGGTCGGGATTGTAGGGGATCAGATGCACGTGGCAGCGGCCCAGGCCCGTCGCGAACGCCGCCAGCTCCGCGGCGTCCGCGGCCGTGTCGTTCACGCCCGGCAACAGGCACCAGTGCAGGCCCAGCGCGAAGTTCGTGCGTTGCCGGTACGCCACCAGCGCGCGGTGGATCTCGTCCAGCCGATACCGGGCGCCGTGGCGCAGCAGCTCGCGGCGCTTCGGCTCGTTCGCCGCGTGCAGCGACAGGGACAGGCCGAGGCGTTTCCAGCCCAGGTCGCGCAGCGCTGCCAGCCCTGGCACGTGGCCGATCGTGCACACGGTGAGCTGGTCTTGGGCGTAGGCCAAGCCGTGCGGGTCGGTGAGCACGCGCAGCGCGCCGAGCAGGCCCGGCAGGTTGTCGAGCGGTTCGCCCATGCCCTGGAACACCAGGGTGTCGGGGCGTCGGGTGCGCTGCGCCAACACCACCTGGGCCACGATCTCGCCGGCACTCAGGTTGCGCCGCAGGCCGAGCCGGCCGGTGGCGCAGAACGTGCAGGCCCGCGCGCAGCCGACCTGGGTCGACAGACACAGACTGCTGCGGCCGCGACCCATCGGCAGCGCCACGCATTCGATGGTTTCGCCATCGCCAAGGCGCAGCAGGTGCTTCTCGACCAGGCCCGTGGCCACCTGCTCGTGGGCAACCGCCAGCGGTTGCGGCAGCTGCAGATTGGCGAACTGGCGCCAGGTCGCGGCGGCGGTGGCGCCCAGTCCATGCGCCTCGGGCTCGAACACCCCCTCGCGCACGGCGGCCCGGTGCACCGCCTTCGCCACCCCGGCCCCCTTGCGCGGGCCGAACTCGGCGGCCGCTCGCGCGGCGAGTTCCTGGGCGGTGGTGCCGAGCAGGTCCAACATGCCGGGAATCTACCATGCGGCGCGCCGCCATGAGCTTTGCCGGGAAAAGTAGTCACGATTCCGAAGAAAGAGGCTGGCACTCCGGTGCGCGGCGTCGATGATGCCGGCATGACGCAAGTTCCGTCCACCGCTGCCGCAGCGACGCCTGCGGCCGCGCGTCCGGTGGTGCTGGCGGCGCGTTCGGTGTTCCGCTTCCGCGCCGTCGACGGCCAGCAAGTGCCGATCGTGCGCGACGTGTCGTTCGACCTGCATCAGGGCGAGTTCGCCGCGATCATGGGGCCGTCGGGCTCGGGCAAGTCGACGCTGTTGCACGTGCTGGCCGGACTCGATCGGCCTTCGGCTGGGCAGGTGCTGCTTGCCGGCCAGGATCTCGCCCAGGGCAACGAAGAGCACCGCGCCGCGATCCGTCGCCAGCATCTCGGCTTCGTGTTCCAGTTCTTCCATCTGCTGCCCGATCTGACCGTCGAAGAAAACGTGACGCTGCCGTTGCGCATCCTCGGCCAGAGCCCGCGGCGCCACCGGGCGCGCGTCGATTCGCTGCTCGGCCTGCTCGGTGTCGCCAAACTGCGCGACCGGCTGCCCTCGGCGCTTTCGGGCGGTGAGATGCAGCGCGTGTCGATCGCCCGGGCCCTGGTCACCCAGCCGCCGCTGTTGCTCGCCGACGAACCGACCGGCAACCTGTCGAGCAAAGCCGGCGAGGAGGTGGTGGCGCTGTTGCGCTCGGTGCGCGACCAGCTCGGCACGGCGGTGTTGCTGGTGACCCACAATCCACGCGACGCCGCCGCTGGCGATCGGGTGTTGTTCCTGCACGATGGGGCGCTGCGGGGCAGCGCCGAACTCACGGGAGGACCGTTCGGTGTCGCTGACGTTTTTCGTCGTCTCCAGGAACTGGGCATCTAGTCCGCTGCGCATCTGCCTGTCGCTGCTGGGCATCGCGCTCGGCGTGGCGATCGTGGTGGCCATCTACGTGATGGACCACAACACGATCCAGAGCCGTTTGCGGGCCCAGGATCGGCAGCGCGGGCCGGTCGATCTCGAAGTGGCCGTGCGCGGCCAGGACGAGCCGAGCGCCGCCGTGGCCGCGCGGTTGCGCGCCCACCCAGGGGTTGCCCAGGTGGCGGTCTGGCAGGAAGCGCGGGGGCTCCTACGTTCGACGCGGAGCGAGCTCGACGTCGCGGTGTTCGGTCTCGCACCGTTGCCGGCCGGTTCGTTCGGCCACTACGCGGTCGGGGCGGGCCGTGATCTCGAGGCCACCGATGCCGAGGCCGCGACCCCGGGGCTCTTGCTCGGCCTCGAAGCTGCGCGCCAGCTCGGAGTGGGGCCCGGCGACACCGTGCAGATCGGCGAACCCGAACGCATGGCGCGCGTCGAGTGCCGGGACGGCGTGCTGGTGCCGGTGCCGCCGACGGCCGGAGCCGCACCGTTCCGCACCTCGGCCACGGTGGTCGGCATCCTGACCCCCGACCGGCTCGGCGGGCGTGATTTCGGCCAAGTGGCGGTGGTGGCGCTGGAGCTGGCGCAGCGGCTGCAGCGGCGCGGTGCCGAGCTGTTCCACGTGCAGCGCACCCAGGGGGCCGACCTCGATCGGCTGCGCCGTGACCTGCGCCAGCACTACGCGGTCGCCGACCAGCGGCAAGCCTTGATCGGCGAAGCCGCCGACGAGCGCGCGTTCCGCAACGGCCTCAAGGTGCTCGGGGGGCTGGCCCTGCTGCTCGGCATGTACGTGGTGTTCCAGACCCTGTCGCATTCCCTGGTGGCACGCGTGCGGCAGCTCGGTCTGCTGCGCTGCCTCGGGGCCGGCACCGGCTCGATCACCCGCATCTTCTTGCTCGATGCGCTGTGGCTCGGTGGGCTCGGTTCGGTGCTCGGGGTCGGACTCGGACTCTTGCTGGCCGACCAGTTGCGGGCCCACGACGTGAGCTCGCTCGGCCTCGGCAAGGCGTGGTCGACCTTCGAGATCCCCATTTTTCCCGTGGTGTGGACCGCGGTGCTCGGCGTGCTGTTCACCTTGGCCGGGGCGATGTTCCCGTTGGTGCGCGCGCGCAGCGTGCCGGCCCTCGACATCTTGCGCGCGCGCGGCCTCGCCCCCAGTGCCGACGACGGGGTGGATCTACTGCGCGGGCTGAACGGTTGGATGTTCGCGCTGTTGGTGTTCGCGCTGCCGCTCGCCTACCTGGCGATGACGCCGCTCGCCGCGGAGGAGGGCGCCGAGACGTTGGTCGTGCTGCTCGAACTGGTCGGCATCCTGGTGGTGTTCGGCAGCGTGCTGCTGTTGGCGCCCGCGGCGGTGGCCTGGCTGGGGCGGCTCTTGTTGCTGCCGCTCCGCTTGGTTTGGCCGCTGCCGACGTGGCTGGTCGGCAAGGTGGTGGTGCGTTCGGCGGGCCGAGTTGCGGCTGCGGTCTGCGGTCTGTCCGCGGTGCTGCTGGCGCTGCTCGGGCTCAAGAGCCTGACCTGGTCGCTGCGCGCCGAGGTGGCGGCGTTCGCCCAGGAGGCGCTCGACGACCGGCTGTTCCTGCGCACCGCGCCGTGCCGGCCCGAGCAGGTCGCTCTGTTGCAGGCGGTGCCCGGGGTCGCCAGCATCGCCGCCGCCGAGGGCGAACAACGCGGCAACGGCTTCTTCCTGCGCGGCATGGCGGTGGGCAGCCTGGTCGAGGCCGGTGGACCGTTGGCGGGGCGCCCCGAGCTCCTGCACGCCTACACCGATCTGCGCCAGCGCTCGGTGGTGATCAGCAGCCGGCTGGCGCGCCATCAGAACCTGCAACCCGGCGATGGACTGACCCTGGCCGACCGCAACGGCGGGCTGGTGGTGTACAAAGTGCTCGCGGTTGGCGATGGCGTGGGCTTCGACATGGACGAACGCGCGTTCGCGCTCGCCGACCCACGCTGGTTGCGGCAGGACTTCTGCACCGCCGAGGCCAGCGTCGAGCACGTGGCGCTGCGCCTGCAGCCCGGTGCCGACGCCGATGCAGTGCTGCTCGCGGCGCGCCGGCTGCTGCCGGCCGTGCCGAAGTCCAAGACGGGCGCTTGGATCCGGGACTTCTTGCAGCGCGACGTCGACCGCGACTTCGTGTTGTTCGATCTGTTGCTGTTGCTGATGCTGGTGTTGGCCGGGGTCGGCCTCTTGAACGGCATGACCATCGCCGCGCTCGGTCGGGCGCGCGAACTCGGCGTGCTGCGTGCGCTCGGCATCCGGCGGGCGGACCTCGGCGGCAGCTTCGTGCTCGAAGGGTTGATGGTCGGTGCGATCGCCGCGGTGCTGTCGGTCGCGTTGGCCGTGCCGATGGGCTACCTGCTGGTCCGCGGCATGAACCAGGTCGCGGCGCTGGCGGCGCCGTTCGCGTTGCCGTGGCGCTGGCTGTGGCTCACCCCGGTTTTGGCGCTGCTCACCGGCGTGCTGGCGGGGCTCGTGCCCGCGTGGCGGTCGCTGCGTCAGAGTCCGGCCGAGGCGGTGCGCTACGAGTGAGGGGCGAGTGGCGGCCGAAGGGGCGGGTGTGTGGTGGGCGGCCGTCGTTCAGCGGCGCCCGAGCGTGCCCTGGCCGGCGTTGCTGATCACGGCCCCCACGGCATTCGGCACGCTCGCGTCGACCGCCAAGAACTGGTTGTAGTAGGTGAAGCCGGTGTAGCTGGCACCCATGGTGAGCGGGAACGGAAAGCGCAGGGTGCCACCACCGTGGAAGGCGTAGAACGGGTCGTCGAGCGAGAGGAACGCTTGGCAACCGGGCAACCCGTACGGGGCCAGTGGGGCGGGCAGCGGTTGGCCGAGCCACAGGCTGTTGCTGAAGCCGAACACCACGATCACCAAGCCCGCCTGTGGCGGCAGGCCGGACAATTGCAGTTCGAAGGTGTCGCCGAGCCACGGCCGTTGGCCGGGTGCCGCGGCGAGTTGTGGCGTGCCCCAAGGCCCGGGGCAGCCAGCGCCGAAGGTGGTGTAGCGGGCCGGGGCGGCACTGGTGTAGAGGCGGGTGTCCGGCAGGTCGCCGTTCAGATCGCTGCCGCCGAACAGCACCGTGGTGTCGCTGGCGGCGTGGTGGCACAGCACCGCGGCGTGGCGCGCCGGCAGCGCTGGGTTCGCGCCGATCGCCTGCCACTGGCTGCCGTCCCATTCCCAGGTGTCCCCGCGCACGGAGAACGTTGCGTCCAGGCCGCCGGTGAGCACGATCCGGCTGCGGTCCGCGGCGAACGCCAGGGCGGCGCCGAAACGTCCGGCAGGCGGGGTGCTCGGTGCTGCGAGTTGCCACGACACACCGTCGTAGGTCCACGTGTCGGCCAGCACCTGCGCGCCGCGTTGGCCGCCGAACAGCACCGCCCGCTGCCGCACCGCGTCGTAGCCGAGCGCGGCGAACTGGCGCGCTGGCGGCAGCAATCCGACCACGGTTGTCCAGCCCAACGCCGTCCAGCGGAACGCATCCCCGAGGGGGGTGAAGTTTGCGTCGCTGCCACCGAACAGCAGCACGCTGCCATCGCCGAGCGTGCACATGGCGTGCCCTTGCCGCGGTGCCGGCGACTGGCTGGGCGCGAGCTGCGTCCAGGTGCCGCCGTTCCAGCTCCAGGTGTCGCCGCGGGCGCCGCTGGCATCGCGGCCGCCGAACAGCAGCACGCTGCTGCGGCTCTGGTCGAACGCCAAGGCGTGGAACTGCCGCGCACTCGGGCCGCCCTGCGCCAACTCGTGCCAGCCGACGCCATCCCATTCCCAGGTGTCGCTGCGGTCGAGACCGGCTTGGGTGGTGCCGCCGAACACCACGGCGCGGCTGCGGCTCGGGTCGTAGGCCGCAGCGTGTCCCTGGCGGGCCGGCGGCGTGGCGGCGGCTTGCGCAGTGGCCCAGCCCGAGGCCTGCAGCCGCAGCACGTCGCCGAACCGCGCGCCGAAATTGCCGGCGCCGCCGGCCAGCAGCAGGTCCCCGGATGCCGGATCCACCGCGGCCGCAGCACCGCTGCGCGCCGGCAGGCCTTGGGTGGTGGGCACCGGGCTCCAAGCCGAACCGGTGAGCCGCCAGCAGTCCCCACGCGGTCCGAGCGGATCCGCGCCGCCGGCCAGCAGCAGGGTGCCGTTCGCTTCCGCAACCAGCACGGCATCGTGGCGGGGCGGTGGGCTGCCGATGCCGGCGAACGGGTTCCAGGCGCCGCCCTGCCACTGGAAAGCGTCGTTGCGCGGCCCGGCCAGGTCCTGGCCGCCGACCAGCAGCACACCACCCGCGAACGGCGCGGCGGCGGCGCCCCGACGCGGTCCTGGGCCGCCGCTGCCAGCGCTGGTCCAGGCCGAGCCGGACCAGAGCCACGTGTCGCCGAGCAGGGCCGAGTTGCGACCGCCGCCGTGCAGGACCACCGCGCCGCTGGCGCCGTCGAAGGCCATGGCATGGCCACTGCGCGGCAGCGGCCCGCCGGTGGCGGCGAGGCTCCAGGTGGTGCCGTCGTAGGTCCAGGTGTCGCCCAGTTCGGTCTGGGCGCCGCGGCCGCCGAACAGCAGCAGGCGACCGCGCGCCAGATCGGTCACCAAGCCATGGCCGCTCCGCGGCGGTGGGCTGGTCTGGGGCGTGGATCGCTCGAGACCGCCCTGGCGCCAGATCCAGGTCTCGGCATTGGGGCCGGTGCCATCGTCGCCACCGAACCAGACCAGGGTGTTGCGCCAGGGGTCCACCGCGACCGCCAGGCCGCTGCGTGGGGTGAACGCGCGCAGTGGCTCGAAACCGACCTGTGCGGCAACCGATCCGGCCACGCCAAGGGCCGCTACCAGGTGCGCGCTCAGGCGGAGCCGAGCGACTGGCCCAGGGGGCATGCGGCGTGGGTCGGGCAAGCGATCGGCGCTGGGAGAGGGGGGCGGGGGACGGGACATGGTAGCGCACGATGGACCGGCAGTAACCCCCGCCGGCACAGGTGATAGACTGGCCAACCACGATGCGCAGTGTGTTGCCATTTCTGTTCGCCTCCGCCCTGGTGGCGCAGGCTCCGGCCCCGACGGCGCGCGGCGAGCTGCGCCAGCACGCCGCGGTGGTGGCCAAGAGCCCGCAGGTGTTCGGTCAGCGGCTGTGTGTCAAACTCGCCGAGGGCTGTGGCGCCGAATGGCGCGACGGGCGCCTGCAGTCGCGCACCGGGGTCGATTTGGCCGAAGCCAATGCCCTGTTCGCCGGAGCAGCGGTCACCCCGTTGTTCCCTGCCCTGTCCTGGGACGAACTCGACCTTTGGCACCGCCGGGCCTGCGCGGCCTTGCCCGAGGGCAGCCGGCCGGGGCACCTGGGGCTGTGGTTCCGGCTCGAACTGCCCGACGCTGCGGCGGCGGATGCGCTCACCGGCCGCCTGTTCGATTGCGCCCTGGTCGAGCACGTGCACAACGAGCCGCGCGGCACGCCGGCCGCAGCGGGAGTGCTGCCGCGGCCGGGCCAGGACATTCCGCCGGTGACGCCACTGTTCACGGCGTTGCAGAGCACCCACCAGCCGGCGCCGGCTGGGCTCGGGGTGTGGCAGGCCCAGTCGGTGTACGGCGCGCGCGGTCAGGGCACCGCCGTGGTGATGGTGGAGAACGACTGGTACCTCGACCACGAAGACATGGACCAGATGGTGTTGGCCAACTTCGTGGGGGCCTACCCCGGAGGCAATTCCGGGGAGGCTGGCCATGGCACCGCCGGCGCGTCGGTCCTGGTCGCCGACCGCAACGACTATGGCATGACCGGCATGGTCGACGAGACCCGGATCCGGTTCCTCGCCACCGGCAGCAACGGCGGTTTGGCCAACTCGATCCTGGTGGCCGGCGCGCAGAGCCAGCCCGGCGATCTGATCCTGTTCGTGCTGATGTTCATGCTCGGGCAGATCAGCACCACCGACTGGGTGCCGATGGAGTTCCTGCAGTCGATCTACGACGCCACCGCCACGGTGACGGGCAACGGCCGGCTGCTGGTCTGCGCCGCAGGCAACGGTGCCAACAGTCTGGACGATCCGCGGCTGCTGCGCCGGTTCGACCGCAGTTTCCGCGACTCCGGGGCGATCTTGGCCGCCGCCACCGAGGGCGACCTGCTGACCCGGGCCAGCTACAGCAACTACGGCTCGCGCATCGACGCCTGTGCCCAGGGCCTCTACGTGGTTGCCTGTGGCATCGGCACCATGTTCTGGCCGAACGGCGACCGCCGCCAGACCTACACCGCCGACTACCAGGGCACTTCGTCGGCCACGGCCCTGGTCGCGGGCGCGGTGGTGGCCTTGCAGGGCGCCGCGCGGGCCCAGCTCGGCCGCACCCTGAGCCTTGCCGAGATCCGCAACCTGCTGCACCACCACGGCTCGGCGTCGCCCGACGCGATCCGCCAGCGCCCGAACCTACCGGCGATGCTGGCGGTGCTGGGAGCCTTGGACGGCCTGCGGGCCAGCCACCCCGACCTGCCGCTCGGCGGTTCGGTCCAGATCGAGCTGTCCGGTCAGGTGGGCTCGGGGGCATTGCTGTTCGCCGGATTCGCCCCAGGCCGTACCGAACTCGGTTTCAACCGGCCGATCCTGCTGGATCTGGGCGGCATGCTCAGTCTCGGCTTCCTGGCCATGCCGACTGGCCAAGCGTCGTTCCCGGTCGCACTGCCGAATCTGGCCAGCTTGCGCGGCCTGAGCCTCTATTTTCAGGCCGGCCTGCTGCAGAACGGCGGGCTCTGGGTGACCAACAGTGTGCAAGTGACCGGGATCTGAGGCGCGGGTCCGAGGCTCTGGGTCCGAGGCTCTGGGTCCGAGGCGCTGGATCCGGCCCTCGGGGGGGGCTGGCCGATCGGGGCCGGCGCCGGGTTTGCCGACAGTTCCGGCACGCGTCGTGCCGATCCATCGGCAACCCTGGATTTTCTGGAGCCTCGCACCATGACTGGGCCTACGCTGTCGTCCCCCGAAACATCCCAAACCACGCCTGTTGCTGCTGCTCCTGCGATGACCCACGAGACCGTCCCGAAGACCTGCAAGCTCACTCTCGGAAGCCAGGAGATCGACCTGCCGGTGATGCTCGGCACCGAGGGCGAACTCGCCATCGACATCCGCCAGTTGCGCGCCAAGACCGGTGCGATCACCTACGATCCCGGTCTCGGCAACACTGGCGCGTGCGCCAGCAAGATCACGTTCTTGGATGGCGAGCAGGGCATCCTGCGCTACGCCGGGTATCCGATCGAGGATCTGGCGCAGCACAGCAACTTCGTCGAGGTGATGTGGCTCCTGCTGCACCAGCAGTTGCCGACGGCGGCGCAGTTGGCGCAGTTCACCTACGACATCACCTACCACACGATGCTCCACGAGGACCTCAAGGACCTCTTCAAGAGCTTGCCGAAGGTGGGGCATCCGATGGCCGTGTGCGCCGCAGCCGTCGGCGCGCTCTCGACCTTCTACCAGAAGGCCACGCCGAACACGGCCGAGCAGAACTGGATCGACGCGATCCGGCTGCTCGCCAAGATGCCGACCATCGCGGCCTACTCGTACAAGCACAGCATCGGCCAGCCGTTCATGTATCCGCGCAACGACCTGTCGTACGCGGGCAACCTGCTCTACATGATGTTCGGCAACCCGTGCGAGAAGTACGAGCCGAACCCGGTGATGGCGCGTGCGCTCGATCTGTTGCTGATCCTGCACGCCGACCACGAGCAGAACTGCTCGACCAGCACGGTGCGCACCGTCGGCAGCTCGGGCGCGAACCTGTTCGCCAGTGTCTCCGCCGGCATCTCGGCGTTGTGGGGCCCGCTGCACGGCGGCGCCAACCAGGCGGTGATCGAGATGCTGATGTCGATCCGCGACGGCAAGCGCACCGCGCGCGAGTTCATGGAGCTGGCCAAGAAGAAGGACAGCGGTGTGCGGCTGATGGGCTTCGGCCACCGCGTCTACAAGAACTACGATCCGCGCGCGCTGATCCTGAAGCAGGCCTGCTACGACGTGCTGGGGCAGCTCGGTCGCAAGGACCCGCTGCTCGACATCGCGCTCGAACTCGAGCAGATCGCGCTGCAGGACCACTACTTCGTCGAGCGCAAGCTCTATCCGAACGTCGACTTCTACTCGGGCATCATCTACAAGGCGCTGGGCATCCCGGTGGAGCTGTTCACCGTGTTCTTCGCCATCGGCCGCATGCCCGGCTGGATCGCACAGTGGCTGGAGTACCAGAAGGATCCTGAGGCGCGCATCACGCGGCCGCGGCAGGTCTACATGGGCGCCACGACGCGCGCCTACCGCAACGTCGAATCGCGTTGAGGGGCTTGCAGCGTCGCCGCGGCGCGGGGCGGTGACCACGCTGCGGCGTCGGGATCCGGCTCGCCGCAGGCGACCCGGATCAGCGCGCGAGGCCGGCGCGTTGCAGCACGGCGGGCAGCACGGCCGCAGCGCGGGCGCGCAGTTCGCGCCAGTCGAAGCCGACTGGTTGGCCGTCGCGAACGGCGAAGCGGCCGCCGACCAGGACGTGCCGCAGATGCCGTTCGTCGGCGGCGTAGACGAGCTGGCTCGGCACCCCCGCGGCTCCGTCGGCCCCGCCGAGGCGCGGATCACCGAGATCGAACACCGCGCAGTCGGCGCGCAGCCCGGGGCGCAAACTGCCGACCAGATGGTCGAGGCCGAGGGCTGCCGCGCCGCCGCGGGTGGCGAGCCACAGCGCGCGCGCCGCCGGCAGGGCGCCCGGGCCACTGGCCAACGCCTGCAGCAGGGCCATCTGCCGCAGCTCGGCCAACTGCGACAGGCGGTTGTTGCACGGCGCGCCATCGGCGCCGAGCGCCACGCGCACGCCGCGCTGCAAGTAGTCGACGATCGGCGCGATGCCCGAGCCGAGTTTGCAGTTGGTGCTGGGGCAGTGCAGCACCGCGGTGTCGGTGGCGGCGAGCAGGTGCCGTTCGCGTGCGGTGGTGTGCACGCAGTGCGCCAGGGACGTGCGTGGACCGAGCCAGCCCTGGTCGTGCAACACCTCCAGGTAGTCGCGGCCGAACTGCTGCCGCACCAGCGCCACTTCGTCGGGATGTTCGCCGGCGTGGCTGTGGATGCGCAGGCCGCTCGCTGCGGCGAACGCCACGGCAGCATGCGCCAGGTCGGCACTCACCGACAGCAGGAAGCGTGGCGCCACGGCGGTGCACAGCCGCCCGTCGCGGCCGTGGTACGTGCGCCACAGGGCCTCGGTGGTGGCGAGGTTCTCGCGCGCGCTGCTCGGCAGACCCTCTGGCACCCCGGGGCCGGACTGGTCCATCAGGCAGTTGGCGACGATCGCCACCAGCCCGTGGGCCAAGGCGCTGTCGCAGGTCTGCTCGGCGTGCCGCACCGACTCCATGGTCTGCACGGTGGTGGTGCCACCGGCGAGCAATTCGGCCATGGTCAGGTCGGCACTGGTCCGCGTCGACTCGGCGTCGTGGGCGTGTTCGAGAGGCCAGATGCGCTGTTGCAGCCAGGGCAGAAGCGGCAGGTCGTCGGCCAGGCCGCGGAACAGGGTCTGGGTGGCGTGGACATGGCCCTGCACGAAGCCCGGCAGCAGCAATGCGCCGTGCATCGACACCACCGATTCGCCGGGCAGCGGCGCCAGCTCCCCGAGCGCGGCGATGCGGTCGCCGGTGATGCGCAGGCTGCCGCGCCGCACGAAGCCCAAGGGTTGCTCGGGCGGGCCGTCCATCGGCACCAGCAGGGCGTCGCTGCAGAGCCACGAATGGGGTGTCATTCGTGGGGGGCTGGCGTGGGCTCGTGGGCAGCCGGCAGCAGTTCGCGCGCGGTCGGGATCACCCCGTCGGCGCCGGCGTAGGCCCGGCAGCGGCAGGTGATCGTCACTTCGGTGCCCGGCGCGAAGTGCCAATAGCGGCCGCCGTCGGTGTCGTACCGTTCTGCGGCGGGCGGCGGCTCCGCCTGCAGCAGGAAAACCGAGAGGCCGGGCCGGGAACGTGGCACCTCGATTCGCCCATCGGCCGGCGCCCGGCACCGGGTCGTGAACTGGTGGTCCAGGAACGGCGGGAAACCCCGTTCGGGCAAGGTCGAGCACCCGCCGAGGCCCGCGGCCGCGCAAAGGGCCAGGGCAACGGCCAGCGCCCTGGCTCGAGTGCTGCGAAACGGGTGGGTGGGGGGCACGGTGCCCCGAAATGTACCCTGCCGACCTGCAGAAAATCGCCCACACGGTCGAAATATCAGAGCTTCGTGATACCTTGATGAAGCAAGTGCCAGCCGCGACCGCCAACCTGCCCGCGACCCTGAAGCTGCTGTCGGACCCCGTCCGCCTGCGGCTGTGCGCGTTGCTGTCGCAGGCCGAACTCGCCGTCCAGGAGTTGGTGGCGGTCACGGGCCTGCAGCAGAGCCGCATCAGCAACCACCTGTCGCTGCTCAAGCGCGCCGGGTTGGTGCGCGACCGGCGCGAAGGCACTTGGAGCTTCCACTCGCTGGTGGGGCCTGGTGCCTCGAGCCCGCTGACCGAGGCGCTGTTCGCGGCAGCGATTGCGCCGTGGCGGGCGGGCGCCGAAGGTGCGGTGGACACCAAGGCCCTGCAGGCCGTGCTGGACCAGCGCCGGGCGCGCAGCCGCGAGGCCCACGATCGGCTCGCGGCTCGCTGGAGCGCTTCGGGCGAAGGTTTCGCACTGGGCACCCTGCGCGCCGAACTGTTGGCGGCGGCGTGGCCGTGCCGCGGGCCGATCGCCGACCTCGGCTGTGGCACCGGCTTTCTCGCCAGTTGGCTCGCGAGCCGCGGTGCCGTCGTGGTCGGCGTCGACCACAGCGAGCGCATGCTCGAACGCGCGCGCGCGTTGTGTGGCGACGCCGTGCAGCTCCGGCTGGGCGAACTCGATGCCCTGCCGGTGCGCGACGGGGAAGTTGCGGCGGTGTTCGCCAACCTGGTGTGGCACCACCTGCCCGACCTCGACGCGGCGGCGCGCGAAGTCCTGCGCGTGCTGCAGCCCGGTGGCACCGTGGTGATCGGTGATCTGGTGCCGCACCGCGCCGACTGGATGCGTGAGGCGATGGGCGACCTGCGCCTTGGGCTCGAGCCCGAAGCCGTGCTCGGCGCCCTGCTGCGCGCCGGTGCCGTCGATCTGCGCGCCGAGCGCGTCGCCGACCGCTACTGCGCCACCGATGCCGCGGGTCAAGGCGTCGAGTTCCCGATGTTCCTGGTGGCCGGACGCAAGCCCACGGCGATGCAAGCCGAGGGCCCGCCGGCCGCAAGCCGTGTCCTGTAACCCAACCAAGCCATGACTGCCGTCAATCCTCCGAAGTCCAAGTCCAAGTCCACGACCAAGCCGGCCAAGGCCGCCGGTGCGGTGCTCGCCGCCGACCAGTTCAAGGTCAAGAACCTCGCCGACGCCGAGTTCGGCCGCAAGGAGATCCGCCTCGCCGAGGTCGAGATGCCCGGCCTGATGGCGATCCGCGACGAGTTCCGCAAGAAGCAGCCGCTGAAGGGCGCGCGCATCACCGGCTCGCTGCACATGACCATCCAGACCGCGGTCCTGATCGAGACCCTGGTCGAACTCGGCGCCGAAGTGCGCTGGGCCTCGTGCAACATCTTCAGCACCCAGGACCACGCCGCGGCCGCGATCGCGGTCGGTCCACGTGGCACCGTCGACGCGCCGCGCGGTGTGCCGGTGTTCGCCTGGAAGGGTGAGACACTGGAGGAATACTGGTGGTGCACCGAGCAGGCGCTGACTTGGCCGGGCCACGACGGCCCGAACATGATCCTCGACGACGGCGGCGACGCGACCATGATGGTCATGAAGGGCGCCGAGTGGCAGGCCGCCGGCAAGGTGCCCGGCACCAAGAAGGACGACGGCGAGGACTGGGTCGAGCTGGTCAAGTGCCTGAAGCAGTCGATCGCGGCGAACCCCGGCAAGTGGACGCGCATGCTGCCCGGCATCCGCGGTGTCTCCGAGGAGACCACCACGGGTGTGCACCGCCTCTACCAGATGCAGAAGGACGGCGTGCTGCCGTTCCCGGCGATGAACGTCAACGACAGCGTGACCAAGTCGAAGTTCGACAACGTCTACGGCTGCCGCCACTCGCTGGTCGACGGCATCATGCGCGCCACCGACGTCATGCTCTCGGGCAAGGTCGCGGTGGTGTGCGGCTATGGCGACGTCGGCAAGGGCTGTGCGCAGTCGCTGAAGGGCCAGGGCGCGCGCGTGATCGTCACCGAGATCGATCCGATCTGCGCGCTGCAGGCGGCGATGGAGGGCTACCAGGTGCTGACCATCGACGACTGCGTCGAATACGCGGACCTGTTCATCACCGCGACCGGCAACTACCACGTGATCACGGTCGAGCACATGAAGCGCATGAAGAACAATGCGATCGTGGGCAACATCGGCCACTTCGACAACGAGATCGACATGGCGGGACTGGCGAAGGTCCCCGGTGTCGAACGCCAGAACATCAAGCCGCAGACCGATCGCTGGGTGTTCCCGGACGGTCACGGCGTGGTGGTGCTCGCCGAAGGCCGGTTGCTGAACCTCGGCTGCGCCACCGGCCACCCGAGCTTCGTCATGTCGA
The DNA here is from genome assembly GCA_016795295.1 of Planctomycetota bacterium. Classification (GTDB taxonomy): domain Bacteria; phylum Planctomycetota; class UBA1135; order UBA1135; family UBA2386; genus JAEUHP01. The sequence continues at coordinate 24,445 of JAEUHP010000295.1, forward strand.
ACAGCTTCAGCAACCAAGTGATCGCGCAGATCGAGCTGTTCAACCACCACACCAAGTACGACAAGTGCGTCTACACGCTGCCGAAGCACCTGGACGAGAAGGTGGCGAGCCTGCACTTGGCCAAGCTCGGCGTGAAGCTGACCAAGCTCAGCAAGAAGCAGGCGGAGTATCTGGGCGTGGCGGCCGAGGGGCCGTTCAAGCCCTCGCACTACCGCTACTGAGTCGCGTCCGGGGCGCTGCGGCGCCCCGGCGGGGGTCGCGTCCAGGGCGCTGCGGCGCCCCGGCAGGGCGCGTGGTTCGCCCGCGCGGTGTTCACACCGCGCGGATCACCAGCAGCGACACGTCGTCTTCCTGGCGCTCGCGCGCGGAGAAGCTTGCGAGGGCCGCCTGCAACGCATCCAGAAGGCCCTGCGGCGCCTGGTTGCGGTGCGCGAGGACGGTCGCGACCAGTCGCTCCTCGCCGAACATGTCCAGGTCCTGGTTGGTCGCTTCGGTGATGCCGTCGCTGAACACCACCAGCAGGTCGCCGGACTCGAGCGTCCACTCGACCTCGCCGTAGCTCGCGCTGCCGTCGAAGCCGAGCGGCGGCCCGGAGGCCTCGAGCCATTCCGGAGCAAGGGCCGTCTTGCGCAGCAGGAGCGCCGGTGGGTGGCCAGCGTTGGCCACCACCACCCGGCGGCTCTCGCGTTCGAGGCGCATGCTGCACGCGGTGATGAACATGCCGGTGTGGCCGACTTCGTGCACCACGTCGCCGTTGAGTTTGGCCAGCAGGTTCGCCTGTTCGTGGTGCGGTGCTTCGCTGCGATAGCTCGAGCGGAACAGACTCATCAGCAGGGCGGAGTTGATGCCGTGCCCGGACGCGTCGGCGACCACTGCGTAGATGTCGCCCAGCTCCGAGACCACCAGGTCCAGGTAGTCGCCGCCGATGTTCTGCGCGGCGACCGAGGTCCAGGCGAACTCGAACTCTCGCGACTGCGGCGGCTTGGTGGGCAGCAGTCGGCGCTGGATCACCTCGGCGATCTCGAGCTCGCGGGCGATCGAGCGGTTCCTGGCGTTCTGTGCTTCGAGGCGCAGGCGGTGCAACAGCGCGGCACCGAGTTGGCCGAGATGCTGTACGCGCAGCAGCTGTTCGCGCGCCGTGCTGGACTCGGCGTTGGCGTTGAACAAGAGGCACAGGCCGGCCTCGATGCCGTGGTAACGCAGCGGCAGCACCACCACGTTGTGCAGGGCCGGGGGCAGAGCGTGGCTCGGGAGTTCGGCCAGATGCGCGTCGCCCGAGCGCTCCAGGAATTGGGCCGGCTGGCCGAGCAGGTAGTCCGGCCAGGGCCAGTCCACGGCGGCGGCGAACCCCTCCAGCATGCTGTCCGGCATGCCCAGGGCCTGCTCCAGGCGCAGCCCGGACCCCGGGTCCCCGATGTCTTGCAGCACGTACAGCGCTCCCGCGGAGGCCTGCACCATGGTGGTGGCCAGGTTGAGCAGGCGCGCGGTCACGGCCGCCGGGTCCTCTTCCTGGAACAGCACGATGCCCTCTTCGAGGGTCTGCAGGCTCGCGCAGTAACCATCGGTGGCTTGGCGCGCTTCGGCTGCGAGCGTCAGATTGGCCAGCGCCCCGGCGTAGTGCGCGAGCACGGCTTCGAGCGCCGCCAATTGGTCGGTTGTGCAGTGTTCGGGTGCGAACAGGTCGCCCAGCGTGTGTTCCTGGTAGCGCAGCGGCAGGCGGAGCGTGCCCTGCGCGGCGATGGCCCGCTCGTCGATCCTCGCGCCCGGTTCGCAGCCGAAGCCCGAGCCCATGGTCAAGCGCGCGAGCAAGTGCGGCGCGCCGTCGGCCGGCAGCCCCAGCAGCAACGGCAGGCCCGGGGCCAACTCGGCGAACGCGGCCGTGGCCGCGCCGTCGAGGGCCGCGTGGTCCTTGCAGGCGTGCAAGGCCGCCAGGCTGGCGGCTACACGCCAGGGCTCGGTTGCCGTGACAGACACCGGGTGGCCTGGGTCGGTTTCAGCTGCCCAGATTGGCCAGAGCCGCGACAGCTTCGTCCATCGCCGCGGCGACTTCGTCGCGCAGGGACTGCCACTGCCCGGTGGTGAGGCCGAGGGCCGCGAGGTCCTGGTCCTGCACCAGGTTGGCCGGGGCGCGCTGCGGCAGGTAGCCGATGCCGCGTTCGTGGGCGACCGCGTCGGCCAGACGGATCACCGCGCTCGCCTGCAGGCCCGGCTGCTGGACCTGGTCGTGGTGGGCCTTGATGACTTCCTGGACCTCTTGGCTGAGATTCCACTTGGCCGTGACCAGAGCCCCTGCTTCGGTGTGGTCGAGACCGATGGTCTCCCGCTCGAACTCCGCGATCGAAGGCGCGGCCATGGCGGCCTTCTGGTGCTCGGCCAAGTACGGCACCAGCATCAGCTTGCCGATGTCGTGCAAGAGACCGGCGACGAACATCTGCTCGGCGGCGTCCGCGCCGAGCTTGCACTGCTTGGCCAGCATCTTGGAGCCCGAAGCGACGCAAGCGGCGTGCAGCCACAGGCCCTTCGGCTCGTGGCCGTAGACGGCGTAGTCGCGCTGCAGGAACTTGGCCGTGCTGGTGGCCAGCACCAGGCTGCGCACGCCGCGGAAGCCGAGCACCATCACGGCGTCCTTGATGGTCCGAATCGGTCGATTCAGGCCATAGAACGGCGAATTGACCATGGCCAGCATCTTGGCCACCAACACCTGGTCGTTCTGCAGCAAGGTCTCCAGGTGCTGCGGTTCGGTCTCCTGGCGGTTCAGGATCGCCAACAGTCGCACCACCAAGTCGGGCAGCGGTGGAATCAAGTCGCTCTTGTGCAGGATCTCCCTGCGGGTCTTCTCCTGTCGGGCGAGATGGTTCAGGGTCGAGTGGCTCATGGCGGGCGTGGTCGAGGTGTGCAGCAACCGTTCTTTCGGCGGGTGAGCCAGAATGCCTTGATGCGCGGCGTGCCGGCCGCAGTGGCGGTGGCTCGCCAAGCCCATGGCACGGGCGGTACGGCTGCAGCAGATGTGTGCGGATTTGTCGCGCCGAATCAGGGCAAACCCCTAGCGAAGCGTGCGTAGGCGGGTGCTGGCGTGGGCGGAGCGCTGGCCGCGCAAGGTGCGGAGGCCCACCGGCCGATAGCCGCCGGCATGTTGCGCTGGCTCGGTTCGTCCGCGGTCGTTCGCTGGTGGCGCGCTGGTTCGCCCGACTCGCCGCGGCGGGTGGCCAAGGAGATCGCCGGTACCACCGCAGCGCTCCTGCTGCTGCACCTGTTCGTGGTGCAGGTCTCGGTGGTGCGGGGCAGTTCGATGGAGCCGTGCCTGCACGACGGGGACCGCCTGGTGGTCGATCGCGTCACCTACAGCATTGCCGAGGTCGGTCGCGGCGACGTGGTGGTGTTGCGTTACCCGCGCGACCCGGAAGTCGACTTCGTGAAGCGCGTGGTCGGCCTGCCCGGGGAGAGTGTGCGCCTCTGCGACGGCGAACTGTTCGTCGACGGCGTGCGGCTCGACGGGTTCGGTTGCATCCGCGACCACGCCGACTTCGGGCCGCTGCGGGTGCCTGCGGGGCAGTACTTCGTGCTGGGCGACAACCGGCCGATCAGTTGCGACTCGCGCGACTTCGGCCTGGTGCCGGGCGAGCTGCTGAAAGGCCGCGTGCGTGCGCGGTTCTGGCCGTTGGCGGCGGCCGCGGTGTTCTGAAGCGCTCTGCAGCCGGCCGAGCAGACGCCGAGCGAGCCGGCTCACACCTTGTCGGGATCCTGACCGCGCAGCACCGAGTTGCCGTCGAACGTGCTGCGCAGGTCGGCGCGTGCCGGGCGCTGCAGCAGCGCCGCGTCGAGGCGCCCACTCTGGGCGAAGAACTCGATCGGATTCCGCCAGACCAGTTGCTCGATGCGCTCGCGCGGCACCGCGGCCTGCTCGAGCTTGACGGCGGTGCGCGGCACCATCATCGGGTCGCTGACGCCCCAGTCGGCGGCGCTGTTGACGACCATGCGTTCGACGCCGTACTCGCGCACGATCGCCACCATGCGCGCCGGATCCATCTTGGTGTTCGGATAGATGGAGAAGCCCGACCAGCAACCGAGTTCGCGGGTGATCTTGATCGTCTCCTCGTTGCCGTGGTCGAGCAGCACGCGTTCCATCGGGAAGTTGGTGTCGCGCACGATCGCGATGCAGCGCTCGAAGCCGCGCTTCTTGTCGCGGTGCGGCGTGTGCACCAGCACCGGCAGGCCGTGGCGGCGCGCCAGTTCGAGTTGGGCGGCGAAGAACTCTTCTTCCTTGGCCGTCTGGTCGTCGAGGCCGATCTCGCCGATGCCCAGGCAACTGTCCTTCTCGCAGTAGCGGGGCAGCACCGCCAGCACGTCGCGGTTGACCCGGTCGTCGTTGGCCTCGCGCGGGTTCAAACCCATGGTGCAGAAGTGGTGGATGCCGAACTGCTGGGCGCGGTGGCGTTCCCAGCCGATCAGCGTCTCGAAGTAGTCGACGAAGGTGCCGACCGAGGTGCGGTTCTGGCCGAGCCAGAAGGCCGGTTCGAGCACGGCACGGACCCCCGCGAGCGCCAGGCGCTCGTAGTCGTCGGTGATCCGGCTGAACATGTGGATGTGCGGTTCGAAGATCAGCATCGGTGGTTCGGTGGGGTGACAGCCTCGAGGCAGCGCTGCAGGGCGGCGCGGATCGCTGGGCGGGTTTCGCGCTCCAGGCGCTCTTGGACGAACGGCCGCAGGTCGGGGCGCTGCGCCGAGCCGAGTGCCAGCGCGAGGAGGCCCTCCGCGGCGGCCAGCCGCACGTGGTCGTCGCCGTGCTCGAGGCCACCGACCAGGCGGGCGGTGGTGCCGGCGGTCGGCGCTCGGCCGCACAGGCGCGCGGTGTCGCGCCACACGGCGCGGCCAGCGGCTTCTCGTTCGGTGGCGAGGTCCTGCAGCATGCGCGACAGTTCGGGGTTGGCCGCTCGTTCGGCGCCGAACGCGCGCTGCAGCGGCAGGTCGAGGAACGCCAGCTTCAGCAGCAGCTTGTTGGCCGCCGTGGTGTCGAACCCCGGTTGGCCGAGCGTGCGCACGAACAGGTCGCCGTCGCAGAGCGCGGCCTCCAGGTGCAGTACCACGTTGGTGCGCTGCACTTCGCCGTAGAGCCGCACCGTCAGCGGTCCGACGGGCAGGAAGTGCAGCGCGCGCAGCAGCATCGCCCGCTCCTCCAGGTCGCCGTGGTCGTAGAGGTCGATGTGTTCGCGGTCGTCCGCCGGCAGCGTCGCCAAGAGCCACGCGGCGAGCACGTCGCAGGTGCGGAAGGCCCCGCGGTCGATGGTGGCGGAGCCGACCTGGATCCTGCCGCTGCCGATCGGTTCGCGTCCGGCCCGGCGCGGCAGGCTGGGGAACAGCACCGGCAGCTGCTTGCGGTCGGCGGCGAGCACGCTCCGCAGCGGTTCGGCGAGGGCCTGCACGGCCGGGGGCAGGAGCGAGTGGAGAACGGCGCTGGTTTGGCCACCTGGAGCGGACATCGGACCCGGCACCATAGCGCCAAGACCGCCCGCCGTCGCCCCTTCGCGCGGCAAGCCGAACTGGCGGCCGGCGCGGTGGGTGCCTACTGTCCGAGCATGGACTTCCCTGGCTGGGATCCGGTGCTGTTCGAGATTCCCGGGCTGCCGATCGCGATCCGCTGGTACGGGCTGATGTACATCGTCGGCTTCGTGGTCGGCCAGCATCTGCTGGTCCGGCTGGCCCGTGCCGGCACCTTGCGGGTGCCTCCGGCGGCCGCGCCCGACTTGGTGTTCTACTGCATCTTCGGCGTGATGCTCGGGGGCCGCACCGGCTACGCGCTGTTCTACGACCATTCGCTGCTGCACCCGCTGGAGTTCCTGCAGGTCTGGCGCGGCGGGCTGGCCTTCCACGGCGGCCTGGCCGGGGTGGCGGTCGCCGCTTGGCTGTTCGCCAAGAAGCACCGCATCACCTGGCGGGAGGTCGGCGACGCCTGCGTGCTGGCCGGGACCCCCGGTGTGCTCGCGGTGCGCTGCGCGAACTTCATCAACGGCGAGCTCTACGGCCGGATCACCGCCGCGAGCACCCCGTTCGCCATGCAGTTTCCGACCGATCCGGTGGCCTTGCGTCTGCTCGGGGTGCCGGGTGCGCTCGGCATGCGCGAGCGCGAGCTGATGCTGCAAGCAGCCTTCGGCAAACGCAGTCTGGCGGAGGTGCAGGCGCAGGTGGGGCCGGTCGACGCCGACGGGCGCGCGATCGATTGGGCCGGTCTGAAGGAGCAGCTCGACTGGAACCGGGTCAAAGGGCTGGTCGATGCCTCCGGCCACGAATTGGTGCCGTTCCGGCATCCGTCCCAGATCTACGAAGGTCTGGGCGAGGGGCTGGTGCTCGGCTGCCTGCTCTGGGTGCTGCACCGCCTGCGGCGCAATCGCCCGCTGCCGAAAGGCACCCTGCTGGTGGTGTTCCTGCTCGGCTACGCCGGCATCCGCTGGTCCCTGGAGCGGGTTCGCCAGCCCGATGCCCAGTTCGGCCCGACCGGCGAGGTGTTTTTGGGCATGACCATGGGCCAGACGCTGAGTTCGGCCATGGTGGTGGGGGCACTCGCCGTGGTCGTGTGGTCCAAGGTGGCCGGCAAGGCCGGCCGCGGCTGACCCAGGCTGGTGGGGCGTGCCGGCGCGTGCGCGAACCTGCCGCGCCGGTTGCGGGTTGCGGCCCGCGGCCCGCTGCGCGACGATGCGCGGGCCCCTCGCCCACTCCGCCCGATGCCCAAGAAGCTGCAGCGCAAGCTCCCCGCCCCGACCCAGTCCGCCGTCGCCGTGGCCTCCGCCGGCGGTGGGGCCAAGCCGCGCGAAGGCGGTGGCCTGTTCGCCTCGAAGAAGGTCACCCCGCGCGTGTTGGCCGAGTTCACCAGCCAGCTCGCGGTGCTGCTGAACGCCGGCATCCCGATCACCAAGAGCCTGCGCATCCTCGAGGGCCAGTTGCCGCCGGGGCCGATGAAGCGCATCGCCGGCTCGCTGCTCGAGGACGTCGAGGGCGGCACGTCGCTGTCCGAGGCGATGCAGAAGCACGAACTGGTGTTCGACGCGCTCTACACCAACATGGTGCGCGCCGGCGAAGCCGGTGGTGTGCAGGAAGAGATCCTGAACCGCTTGTCCGGGTTCTTGGCGCAGAGCGAGTCGATCAAGTCGCGGGTCAAGGGGGCGCTGGCCTATCCGGCCGCGATCCTGACCGTGGCGGGCGGCGTGCTGATGTTGGTGTTCGCGTTCGTGATCCCGAAGTTCAAGTCGGTGTTCGAGAGCATGGGGCAGAAGGGCTCGCTGCACTGGACCACCGAGACGGTGATCGCGATCGGCGAGCACATGCAGGTCTGGTGGTGGAGCTACCTGCTGGCGGTGGTGCTGCTGATCGCGTTGCACCGCCTGCTGCTGGCGCGCGTGTTCGGCTACCGCTCGTTCATGCACAAGGTCGCGCTGAAGATGCCGTTGTTCGGCACGTTGGTGCACAAGAGTCTGGTGGCGCGCTTCGCCCGCACCTTCGGCACCTTGATCCAGAGCGGTGTGCCGCACCTCGAGGCGCTCGACATCCTGGAGGCGTCGACGCGCAACGTGCACATGAAGAGCGCGGTCTCGAGGGTGCAGAGTTCGATCCGCGAAGGTGCTGGTTTCGCCGTGCCGATGGGCGAGAGCCGGATGTTCGACGACATCGTGGTGAACATGGTCGACGTCGGCGAGCAGACCGGCGAACTGGACCGCATGCTGGCCAAGGTCGCCGACCGCTACGAGGGCGAGGTCGACCGCACGGTCGAGACCACCTTCAAGCTGATCGAGCCGATCATCCTGGTGGTGATGGCGGTGGCGGTCGGCTTCATCGTGTTCGCGCTGTTCATGCCGCTCCTGACCATGATGCAGACGCTGCGGAAGTGACGCCGTGTCGCTCGCCTGGCGCATCCTGTTGCTGGCGCTGCTGCTGAACGTGCTGGTGGTCGGCGGCGTGCAGATGTTCGCCTACCGCAGCCAGGACGAGTGGTACCGGCAGGAGGTGCAGCGGCAGTCCGAGCGCACGCTCGGCACCTTCAGCGAACTGCAGCGGGTCTACTCGCCCGAGCGGGTCAGCGACGCCGGCCAGGTCCGCCTGCTGATCGCCGCGGCGACGATCCGCCAGCAATACGACGACGTGATCGTGAGCAGCGGCCGGCCGTCGTTCGAGGCCCAGGTCTACCTGAATCCACGGGGTGCGGTGCACCGCGACCCGGACGCGTTCCCGATGCCGCAGATCCTCGACGGCATGGAACGTTCGCGCGAGGTCGACGGCCTGCTGCCGGTGGCGGGCGGCTTCTGCCACACGCTGCGCCAGGGCGAACGCATCGCCGGCTACCTGTGGTTCCTGCCCAAGCACCAGCCGGCCCTGCCGGCGAGTCTGCCGTTCTGGACCGCAGTGCTGGCGATCACCATCGGCACCTCGCTGTTCGGGCTGTTGTTGTTCTGGGCCACCTCGCGCACGCTCGGCGCGCCGCTGAGAGCGCTCGGGCAGGCTGCGACCGCGGTGGCCTCCGGCAGCTACGGCGTGCGCCTGGCACCGCAGCTCGGCCGGGGGGAACTGCAGCCGGTGGTGGCGGCGTTCAACCACATGGCGGCCGAGGTCGAGAACCACACCGCGACGCTGGAGCGCGCCGTGCGCGAAGCCGTGGAGCAGGCCAAACAGAAGGAGCGCGCCCTGGTGCAGAGTTCGCGCCTGGCGTCGATCGGCACCCTGGCCGCGGGTGTGGCCCACGAGATCAACAACCCGATCGGCGGCATGCAGAACGCCGTGAACCGGCTGTTGCAGAACCCCGACCTGCAGGAGCGGCAACGCACCTACCTGCAGTTGGTGCAGGACGGTCTGCAGCGGGTCGCGCGCACCGCGCGGCGGCTCTTGGACTTCTCGCCGCGCAAGGCGGCTTCCGGTACCTTCGCCTTGGCTGCGGCGTTCGACGGCGCGCGCGGTCTGGTCGAACACCGCTTGCAGCGGCAGGGCGTGCACCTGCACGTGCACTGGGCCGAAGGCCTGCCGGCGGTGCGCGGCGACGCCCACGAGATCCAGCAGGTGCTGCTCAACCTGCTGTTGAACGCGCTGGACGCACTCGAGGCCAAGGGCCACGGTGGTGCGATCGAAGTGCACGCCGAAGCCACCGCCGGCCGGGTCCGCCTCGATTTCGCCGACGACGGGCCCGGCATGGATCCCGCCCTGGTGCCGCGCGTGTTCGATCCGTTCTTCACCAAGAAGGAGCGGCCGGACGCCAGCGGCCTCGGGCTGTTCATCTGCTACTCGATCGTGCAGAACCACGGCGGCGAGATCTCGGTCGAGAGCGACCTCGGCCGCGGGTTCCGCGTGCGCATGCTGCTGCCGGCGGCCGAGTGAGTGCAGGGTGGCTGTGCGGCCTTCCCCGCGTGCGTGATGCCCCCGCGTGCGTCAGGCCCCCGCGTGCGTGATGCCCCCGCGTGCGTCAGGCCTTTCCCTGCAGCTCGGACTCTTGCCCCGAATAGAGCCACACCTGGTTCTTGCCACGGCGCTTGGCTTCGTGCAGGGCACGGTTCGCATTGCGCCGCAGGTGGTCGACGGTGCTCGCGGTGCGGCCGTCGTAGCTCTCCACGCCGATCGACACGGTGACCTGGCGTTGGAAGGTGCCGCTCTGCACCACCATGCCGGAGATGCGCTGGCGGATGCGCAGGGCGGTCTGCACCGCCTCCGCCGAAGTGGTCATCGGCAGCAGCACACCGAACTCGTCGCCGCCGAAGCGCGCCGCGAAGTCGGTCTCGCGCACGTTGGTCTTCAGCGCGTCCGCGACCCGGCGCAGCACTTCGTCGCCGAACGCGTACTCGGTGCTGTCGTTGACGCTCTTGAAGTTGTCGACGTCGATCAGCAGCAGCGACAGCGGGTGCTGGTGGCGCTGGGCGCGCTTCCACTCGAGGCCGAGCAGGCGCTTGAAGTACAGCTCGGACATCAGGCCGGTCTTGAAGTCGACGCTGACCTGGCTCTCCAGCTTCTGGGTGCGCGCCTGCAGCGAACGGAACGCCGCGCGCGCCGCCAGCGCGTTCTCCACGCGCTGCACGCACTCGGCCGCCTGGAACGGCTTCAGCACGAACGACTGGAACGGCACGCGCAGGCTGCGCGCGTCGGCCAGGGCGCCGAGGTCGTCGACCAGCAAGATCACCGGCACCGGATCGTCGTCCTTCTGCAGGGCTTCGAGCAGCTCGAGTTCGACACCGCCGGCGCACAGGACCAGCGGGTTCAGCACCACCACGTCGGGCCGCGACTGCAGCATCAGGCGGTGGCTCTGCGCCAGCGAGTCGGCGAGGTGCACTTCGAGTCCGCCCCGCGCCAGCGAACCACACAGTTCGCCGAGGTCGTCGCGGTTGTGGTTCATCACCAGCACGGCGCCCGTGGACGGGTGCTGGCTGGCGGTCTTGTGGGCAGGGAGTTGCTGGCCTTCGGCCATCGCCGCATTGTCGGCCCTGGGGGGCGGGCCGGCAAATGGGACGGGCGGGCGAGGGGTGGTTTCCACGGGAAGCACGATGCGCAGGGGCGGAAGACGGCCGTCGTGACGCGAGTCCGCTGCTCGCGAGCGAAGGTGACGGCCCTGGAACGGGATTGGCAGCATAACGCATGCTCCGCGGTTGGGAAGTGGCCTCCCCACGGGGGCTTGGCGCGATCTTGTTCGGGACTGGGCTCTAGTGCGTAGTTGGGTGGAGAGGGGGATCTGGGATGCCGGCCCGACCGCGGGACGGCTGCAGCAACCAGGATCGCCGGTCCCGCACAAAACTCCGCAACCCGGAGCCGCGGCACGCCGCCGTGCTGCCCCGAGCCGCCGACGCGAGCAAGTCCGCCGCGGCACTGCCCAGGCGACGCTGCCGCGGGCTGGATGGTGCGCATCTCGCCCGCAGCCGTTCGCCGCGTTGCAGCGGCCCCCGAGAGATCCTGAGCGGTGCGGCCCGCAACCGAGGGCGGGACCGCTCAGAGCAGCAGGGTCACCAGCAGCAGGAAGATCGCCGCGCCGGTCAGATCGGTGAGCGCCGTCACTGCCGGGGTGCTGATCAAGGCCGGGTCGATGCGCAGCCAGCGCACCAGGTTGGGCACCAGAGCGCCGAGGGCCGCCGCGAACACCACGTCGGCCGCCATCGCCGCGGCGATCACCAGCGCGGTGCGGGAGGTGCTGGCGAAGTCGAGTTCGCCGTCGCCCTTCAGCACCTGCAAGAGCAACGCGTTGCCGAACGCGATCGCGCCGAGCACCAGGCTGAGGCCCAGGCTCACCAGCACTTCCTTGCGCAGCAGGACGCGCAGCGGCGAACTGGTCTGGGTGGTGAGGCTGCGGATCACCAGGGTGCTTGCCTGGCTGCCGACCATGCCGCCGATCGCCATCACCATCGGCATGGTTGCGACCAGCAGCACCTGGCCGTGCAGCATGCGTTCGAAGCCCTGGATCACCGCGGCGGTCAGCAGCCAGAAGATCGCCAGCAAGCTGATCACGGGGGCTCGGCGCTGCAGTTGGCGCAGCACCGGCTCTTCGTGGTAGTCGTCGCCGGCACTCTCACCGGTGACGCCGGCCATCTTCTCGAAGTCCTCGCGCGCCTCTTCTTCGACGATGTCGACGGCGTCGTCGTGGGTGACGATGCCGACCAGGCGGCCGCTGGCGTCGACCACGGGCAGGGCGATCAGGTCGTAGTCGCGGATGATGCGCGCCGCCTCTTCCTGGTCCGCTTCGGCCGAGATCGACACCAGGTCGGTTTTCATGATCTCGCCGACCGGTTGGTGTTCGTCGGCGAGGATCAGGTCGCGCAGCGAGACGAAGCCGAGCAGGGTGCCGGCGCGATCCAGGACGTAACTGTAGTAAATGGTCTCGCGGCTCGGGGCCTGCTTGCGCAGTTCGGCGATCGCCGCGCGGGCGGTGAGCAGGGGGTTGAGGACCGCGTAGTCGGTCGACAAGAACGAGCCGACCTGGTCGTCGCGGAAGGTGCCACGCCGGCGCAGGTCCTCGCGGGCGGCGTTCGGCAGCAGGGGGATCAGGCGGTCGCGCACGCGCTCTTCGAGGCGGTCGAGGAACTCGGCGCGGTCGTCGCTGAGCATCGACTGCAGGACGGTTTTGACGCGTTCGCGGCCGGCCCCGGCGACGTAGGCCTCCTGGACCTCGGGCTCGAGGTAGCCGAACACGTCGCGTTCGAAGTCGGTCGGGAGGAGGGTGAGGATGGAGGTGACTTCGTCGATGGTGAGCGCGCTGAGGATGGCGGCGGCGTCCGAGGGGTGCATGTCCAGCAGCACCGCGAGCAGATCCTGGTGGTGGCCTGCTTCGAGCAGTTCGCGCACCTCGGGGATCAGCAAGTGGAAGCGCATGCGCGGGTGCGGGGCGGGGGGGCTGCTGGGGGGCTGGTGCGCGGGTGCGCGGGTGCGGGTGGGAGCGCGGCGGAGGTTAGCCGCGCGGTGGTGCGGGCGCACGGTTGGTGGCTGGCAACGGGTGCGGGGGCGCGGTGTTGCGGGGAGTTGGGGAAAGTGGCGGAGGTGGGGTCAGGGGTGGCGTGGGGTCGGGGTTGGGGTCTGGGTTGGGCGCGAAATTGGGTGTTCGGCTTGACGGGGTTGGGGTGGGGGGCTACCGTCTTCGCCTCGACAACGGTCGGCCGCTTCGGTGGCTGGCCTTGGCGCCCGGTCGGGGCGTGGCTCAGCTTGGTAGAGCGTTGCGTTCGGGACGCAAAGGTCGGAGGTTCAAATCCTCTCGCCCCGACCAGTTTCATCCCGTTGCGGTTGAATGACTTCGGGCACTTCGTCGAACGCGGCGAACGATCCTTCAACCCTGTTACTGCTGTACGAGTACAGCAAAACGAGGAACGAATGGCTCGTTCTCGGCTGCCGAAGCCCGTCCGCCACAAGAGCGGACAGGCCGTCGTGTTCTTGACCGATCCCGCCACCGGCAAGCGCCGCGCCCACTACCTGGGCACCTACGGCAGCGCCGACGCTGGCGAGCGTTACCGGGCCATCCTGGGCGAGTTTCTCGCCGGCAAGCCCATCGAGACGCCCGCCCACCGTTCCGCAATCCTGGGCCCAGCGCCGGCCGCAGACGCGTGCACTGTGGGCCGGCTGGTGGCCCAGTATCTCACCTGGGCCGAACGCTACTACGTCGACGACCAGGGCGCGCCGACTGGCGTCGTCACCGGCGCCAAGTACGCGTTCCGGTTCTTGCTCGCCGAACTGCAGGACCGACCAACCGCGCAGGTGCGCGCTTGCGACCTGCTGGCGGTGCGGCAACGCATGATCGACTACCGCCCGGCCGTGCCGGCCGGCGAGGATCGGGCTCCAGGTCGACAGGCGCCGCAGGGGCTTTCCCGGCGCAGCATCAACGACCGGATGCAGACCATCCTGCGGCTGTTCCGGTGGGGGGTGGTGCACGGCATGGTTCCCGGTGGCGTCTGGCACGAACTCTCGGCCATCAAGGGGCTGCCGAAAGGTCGCTGCGGCGTGCACGACAACCCGCCCGTCCAGGCCGTGCCCTGGCCCATCGTCGAAGCCACGTTGCGCGAACTCACCCCGACGCTGCGCGCGGCCGTGCTGGTGCAATGGCACACTGGAGCCCGGCCGGCCGAAGTGCTGCGCATGACTCGCCGGCAGATCGACACCAGCGGCGAACTGTGGGTCTACAAGCCCGAGAAGCACAAGTGCGCTTGGCGCGGCCATGCTCGCGCGATCGTGCTCGGCAGCGAAGCCCAGGCGGCGCTGCTGCCCTTCCTGTCGCTCGCCCCCGATGATCCCGTGTTCTCGCCGAAGCGCGCCTGGGCCGAGTTTGCCGCGGCGAAGCGTGCCGCGCGCGAGACGCCCGAGACGAAGCAGACCAGGGACCGCGAAGCGCGAGCCGCTGCAGCCGATGCCGCGCTCGGCGACTTCTACGACGTCGACGCCTACCGGCGCGCCATCGTCCGGGCTGCCGACCGGGCCGACGTGCCCCGGTGGTCGCCGCACAAGCTACGCCACGCGTTCGGCACGCGGGTCGCGGCCAGCATGGGCATCGAGATTGCCCGCGCCGCGCTCGGCCACTCGGACCTGTCGACCACCAGGCGCTACGCCAGCGGCGCCGACCTCGAACTCGCCAAGCGTGCCGCGGCGAAGCACGGGTAAGCCCATGCGCGAATCTTCCCCAAGTCGCGCCCTCGCTTGCCAACCCGTCAAAACCCATCGCGTTCTGTGGTGCCATACCACAATACGTTGTGGCGAAAAGATTTGCGCGAATCCCGTTGACCTGTTCGGCCGCCGTGCCGATGCTCCCCATGGTCAGAAACGGGCCGACCCGGCGTTAGCGCGCCGAGCCGGCCCTGTCAGAAACCCCAAACGTTACTTGAGGTTCCCGATGGCTCTCTCTCTACCGTCCGGCCGCGAGCCGGGCAACCGTGTCACCCCTACGTGCTACGACGACGCGGGGCGGCATCTGCTGGCGTCCGTCTCGCACGGGCCCGACGACGTGCGCGTCGTCCTGCGCGCCTGTTTGTCCGACCTGAGTCCCGAAGGCGCGCGCCAGCACGCCGAGCGGCTGCTCAGTGTCATCGTGGCGCGCCACCCCGACGCGTCGGCGTGGTCGGTCGACGTCTACGACGACGACGGTGTTCCGATCCTCTTGCTGCAGTGGACGCCAGGGGGTGTGCGGTGAAGGTCTCGCTCTGCAGCCCGCCCCTGCGCCTGGACGAACGGCGCGCCGTCGTCGACCTGCTGCAGCGCGCGGCCCGTGCGCTGCGCCGGTATGGCGCGGTCGACGCGTTGGTGGTCGACCTGGAAGATGCGGCGATCGAGCTGGACGAACAGGCGCGGCCGTCGTGGCTGCGCCGCGGTTGGCGCGCCCTGCGCCGGGCGGTGCGGCCGTGAGCGAGCCCATCGACCGCCTCAAGTTCGTCAGTGGCGCCCAGCTCGGCAAGCGCATGGGCATCGCGCCCGATGTCCTGTACCGCGCGAGCGAACAGAAGCAGTTCGCGCGCTACTACCTGTTCGGCAAGCGCAAGTACTACAAGCTCGCCGAAGTGGAGAAGGCAATCGTCGAACTGGTGCCCGGCGATACCGAT
>JAEUHP010000291.1 GCA_016795295.1 Planctomycetota bacterium
TGCAGACACTGCTCGCGCACCGCCCGCAGATCCAGCTTGCCGGTGCCGAGCAGCGGCAACGCCTCGACGTGCACGAACTGCTGCGGCCGCGGCACGAACAGCGGCGGCAGGCCGCGCCCCGCCATGGCCCGCAGCAGCTCCGGCAGCCGTTCGGGCCGCAGCGTGGTCAACACCATCAACCGCTCGCCCTTCTGCGGATCGGGCACCCCACACACCGCGAACACCCGCTCCTGTTCGCCGGCGGCGGCCTGCAGATGCTCTTCCACGGTGCCGTGCGGCACCATCTCGCCGCCGATCTTCGAGAACCGCGACAGACGGTCGGTGAGGTAGAGAAAGCCATCTTCGTCGAGCCGCCCCAGATCGCCGGTGACGTAGGCGCCGTCGTGCAGTGCCGCTGCGGTGAGGTCTGGGCGCCCCAGGTAGCCCTGCATCACGTTGGCCCCACGCACCAGCACCAAACCCTGCTGGCCGACCGGCAAGGGCGCCTTGGTCTCCGGATCGACGATCGCGACGAACACCCCCGGCACCGGCCGCCCGACCGCGCCGCGCCGCGCCCCGGCCTGGTAGAAGCCCGCGCTGCGATAACCCGGAGTGCTGGTCGCCACCACCGGCGCACACTCGGTGCAGCCATACCCCTGGATCGGCCGGATGCCAAAGTGGTCGGCGAACGCTTCGGCCAGCGCGTCGGTGAGCCGTTCGGCGCCGGTCAGCACCACGCGCAGCGAACCGAACTGCCCCGGCTCGCAGCGGCGCAGGTAGAGCTGCAGGAACGTCGGCGTGGCGATCAGGAAGGTCACGCGGTGCTGCGCCACCAGTTCGCCCACCACCGCGGCGTCGAGCGGGTTGGCGTGGCAGACCAGCGCCACACCCTGCTGCGCCGCGTACCAGAACGCGAAGTAGCCGAACGAATGGAACGGCGGCAGGACGTAGAGCAGGCGGTCGTGCGGGCTGAGCGGCAGCAGCATGCCGACCGCTTCGCAGTTGGCCTGCACGTTGCCATGGGCCAGCACCACCCCCTTCGGCTCGCCGGTGCTGCCACTGCTGAACAACACCGCCGCCGGGTCGCCGGCACGCACGCGGGCCGCGGCACCGCAAGCCCGTTCCAGCGCGCCGAGCGGCCACAGCAGGGCGCGCACGGCCGCCCACGATCTGGCCCGCCGCGTGATCCTGGCCGGCAGGTCTTCGAGCCACAGCCAGCGCACGCCCGGCAGTTCGACGGCCCCCAGACGCTCGACGAAGCGGCGCGACGAGACCACCGTGCGCAGTCCGGCCTGGCGCGCCGCCGACTGCAGCGCCAGCGTGCCCGTGGTGTAGTTGAGCGGCACGGCGACCCGACCGGACAGGCTCGCGGCGAGCAGGGTGGTGGCAGCGGCGGGGGACGGCGGCAGCAGGATGCCGACGTGACGCTCGTCGACGGCAAGTCCCCAGTGTTCGGTGAGCAGCAGAGCACCGGAGAGCAGTTCGAGGCGGGAGCGACGCGGCCCTTCGGCCGACAGCGCCGCGAGCCGCCACGGTGCGCGGCGCACGGACCGCACCACCGCTGCATGCAGCGGCTGCAGTTCGGCGGCCCGCAGCGCCGCAGCGCGCTCGGCGAGTTCGTCGACGCAGAGGCGCACGTTCGCCGGCTCGGACTCGGGCGGCATGGGCGTGCCGAACGACACGGTGACCTTGGTCGGCCACGAACTCGGCCACCACCGCAGGCGCCCGCCACGCGCGCTGAACAAGGTGCCGTAGACGCGGTCGAGATGGGCGGGAATCACCGGCGCCGTGCGCCCCTTCAGGATGCGCTGCATGCCGCGGCGGAACGGCAACGTGCTGCCCATGCGGCTGATCTCACCTTCGGCGAACAGGCACACCAGCTCGCCCCCGTCCAGGGCCGCGCCCGCATCCCGCAGCGCCTTCAGCACCACGCGCGGGCCACCGCTGCCGGCGATCGGAATCACCCGCAGGGCGCGCAGGAACGGGTGCAGGTAGGGTCGTTCGTACCAGTATTTCTCGACCACGAACCGGATCGGCCGTTCGAGTGCCGCGATCAGGAACAGGCCGTCCAGGAACGACACGTGGTTCGGCACCAGCAGGGCCCCACCCTGCGCCGGCACCTGACCCTGGCCGACCACCCGCACGCGGTAGAGCACCTTCGCCAGCAGCCGCACGCACAGGCGCAGCAGCGGATCGGGCAGCTGCCAGACCGCCCACGCGGTGCCCGCGAACGTCACCGCCGCAGCCACTAGGAAGATCTGCGGGCTGCTGGCGCCGAGTTGCGCCAGCGCCATGCAGCCGAGCGTGCCGAGCAGAATGCCGGCGAACGACAGGCAGTTGACCAACGCGATCACGCCTCCGCGCCGCGCGGCGGGCGCGAGCCATTGCACCAGGGCATTGAGCGGCACCACCACGAAACCGCTGCAGATGCCGAGCCAGGTCATCAGCACGAACGTGCCGAGCCGCCCCGGCACCAGGCCACCCAGCAAGGCCGTGCCTGCCGCCAAGCCGAGTGCGCCCAGCGGCACCAAGCCGGTTTCGATGCCACCGCGCGAGATGCGCCCCGCCAGCAGCGAGCCGATGCCGATGCCGACCGCGAACAACGCGTACGGCACACCGGCGAGTTCGTCGCCGAACTGCAGCACCGACTTGCTGTAGACCAACACGTCCTGGCCGAGCAGGCTGGCGAGGCCCCAGAACAGCACCGAGCCCAGCGCCGCGAGCCACAGCGCCTGGTCGCCGCGCAGCGCACGCCAGCCTTCGCGCAGGGTCACGGCGAACGGCTCCGCGACCCCAGCCGGGGGCACGCGGGGCACGGCGAAGGCCGCGAGGCAGCCGACCACCGCGAACAGCGTGAGGCAGAGGCCAACCAGCCACACCGCGTCTCCGGCCCACGCCAGCAGCACGCCACCCGCGACGTTGCCGAGGATGATCGCGAGGAAACTGGCCGCCTCGAGCCGGCCGTTCGCGGTGGTGAGGCGTTCGGGCGGCAGGGTCTCGGGCAGGATGCCGTACTTGCCCGGCGCGAACAGGGCACTCTGCAGGCCCATGCCAGCGAGCACGAACAGCGACCAGAAGCCGTCGCGCGAAGAGGCCAGCGCCAGGGTGCCGCCCAGCATCAGCAGCACTTCGAGCAGCTTGGTGGCGACGATCAGGCGGCTCTTGCTGAACCGGTCGCCCACCGCCATCGCTGGCAAGGAGCCGAGCAGCAGGGGCAGGGTGAACACCACCATCCCCAAGGTGGTCACCGCCTGCTTCTGCGCTTCGTCGGCAGGATCGACGGAGGCGATCGCGAGCAGCACCACCACCATCTTGAAGGCGTTGTCGTTGAACGCGCCGAAGAACTGAGCGGTGAGCAGGCCCGCGAGCGGGAAGCGGTGGGGGCGGGCTGCGGCGGTGGGCATGCGGGCCGTAGTATCTTGCCGCGGCCGGCCCGAGTCTGTGGGCGATTGCGGCGGCCTGAGAACCAGCGATCCAGGTCAGGAATTTGTACCCGGAGAGTTTTCGGGGGTGCTCCCCCTCGAAGCGAGTTGCCGAGATCGCTTCCGGACAAGGAACCTGCCGCCAGGGCAGCCGTTACACTGCCACCCGGCCCCGAACATGCCCCGCCCCCTCGCCCTGTTCGTGCCCCTGCTCGGCTTGGCCGGGTTGGGGGCCTGGTGGTTGCTGCAATCCGGCAGTGATACGCCGCCGCCGTCCCTCGACGGTGAGCCGGCGGCCCACGGCCCAGAGGCCGCCGACGCTGCGCACGCGGATGTCGCGGCCGCGGCGACCGCAGCGGTGGCCGAAGCCGGCAGCGACCCCGCGGTGGCGCGCGATGCCGTGCAGCAGGGCAGCCTGCTGCCGATTCCCGACGACGCGGTGTGGATCGAAGTCCGCACCGTCGACGCCGCCACCCAGGAGCCGATCGCCGGCGCCGAAGTGCACTGGTACGACGACAAGGTCAACCAGCGCGCCGCCGAGACCGCCAACCAGAAGGGGGCTTCGCTGCCCATGACCGACTTCTGGCGCGACCCCGAGCTGCTCGCCAAGACCTACGGCTGGCACACGCACAGTGACGCACGCGGTGTGGCACGCATCCACCAGACCCGCAGCACCCGGGTGGTCGCACGATCCGGCCCCCGCTATGGCACGGCGTCGGTCGGCCGCGATCTGTTGCCGCCGCGTGGCGGCCATCGCGTCGAACTCGAAGTCGATCGCGAACTGCGCATCCAGGTGCTCGACAGCACCGGGCGTCCCGCGCTCGGCATCCCAGTGACACTCGCCGGCCATGCCGCGGACGGCAAGCTGCGCTTCGTGCGCGGTTGGGGTGCCCAAGCGGAGACCAAGGCACCGGACGGCATCGCCACGGTCCGCCACGTGCAGCAGCCCGTCGACAGCGGCTCGCCGCTCGGCATCGCCAGCTGGCGCGTTCGCACCTTTGTGCCGGGCCTGGCCGACGTGTCGGCGCCTTGCTCGATCGACGAGCCGCCCGCAGAGCCCTTGGTGCTGCGCTTGCCGCCCAGTGGCGCCTTGCGCGTACGGGTCGAGGTGCCGCCCGACGCGGAAGGCACGCCGCGCCAAGTCACCGTGCGCCAGGCGCGCCGCGACCGCCGCGGTGAGGAAGAGATGGGCTGGGTGGACGAACAGCGCGCGCTCACCCAGACGCTCGGCCCCGATGGCGTGGCCCACTTTCCCTGGGTGCCACTCGGCACGAGTTTCCAGGTGCGCTCCTGGCAGCAAGGCATGAACCTGTCCCAGACCGTCACGGGCCCGCAGACGGCCGGGGCGATCGTCGAAGTCGTGCTGCGCCCGCCCGCGGAGCAGATCCAGGTGGTCGGCCGCTTGGTCGACGACCGTAAGGAGCCGCTGGCGAGCACCCGTTTCATGCTCCAGCTCAGCGGACCCAACCTCGGCACCCACGAGCAGCTGCGCACCGACGCCAACGGCAACTTCCGCCTGGGCATGCGCCGCCCGAGCGGCGATGCGCGCGCCGAGACGATCCGGTTCCAGATGGAACGCGAGGGGCAACCGGCCCTGGCCGCCGCCTTGACCCCGCGCACCATCCAGGCGGCGATCGAGGATTTCGGCGAAGTGACCATGGCGGTCGAGCCCTTGGTGGTGGGCGGGCGGTGGTCGGCACCCGGCAAGCCGCGGGACTGGCGGCCCGAACTGCGGGTGGAAGCGTTCCGCGATCGGCAAGGCAAGGGCCCCGAATGGCGCCGCACCGGCGAATCGATGGTCAGGCACTTCGACGATGCAGGCACCTTCGCCATCCACGGGAAGCTGCCACCAGGACGTTACCGCCTGGTGTTCGGCGGCAACGAGCACCTGCCGCACGACCCCGTCGAGTTCGTGCTGGGCCAGAGCGACTTGTTGCTCGAGTTCGCCGCCGGCGGGCTGCTGCGCGCCTCCGTGCTGCTGCCGAAGCAGACCAACGAGGAACCCATCGGCACCTTGGTGCCGAACTTCCAGGCCAACCTGTCGGAGACCATGAAGCAGCGGTTGCGCACCAGCGGCAGCCTCATCGAGGGGCGTTGGCAACTGACGTGGCCCTCGCTGCCGCCGGGCAACTACCGGCTCGAGATCGGACTGACTTCGCTGCCGCAGCCGCTGGCCACCGTGGAGAACGTGGCGGTGCCGTTGCCGCCGGAGGGCGACGACCGGCTGGTGGACATCGATCTGGCAGCCTTGCTGCGCATCGTCGCCGTGCAACTGTTCGCCGCCGATGGGCAGATCCTCAACTCCGACAACGCGACTGGCCTGTTCGTGATGCCGCAAGCGGGCGACCAGGAGCTGCGCGGGTCCGCCTACTGGGGCAAGGACACGCAGATCGTGTTGCCGCGCGACCCGGTGGAACTGCTGGTCGCCGTGCATGGGCACCGGCCGCGCACCGTGACCTGCGGCGGCGATCGCCTGGAACTGCGGCTCGAGCCTTGGCCGCGCATCACCTTGGTGTTCGAGAACCTGCCGCAGTTGCCACCCGAATTCAGCCTCCACACCAACCTGCGCAGTGAGAGCACCAACCGGCGGCGCTACCGGGCGCGGTGGCAGGACGGCGAAATGTCGGAGCTCGCCGAAGTGCCCACCCAGAGCGTCGAAGTCCGCGCCGGCCGCGCCGAAGTGCCGATCGGCGACGGGCCACACAAAGTCGAAGTGTACCTGCGCAGCAAGAGCGGCCGCAGCAGGATCGCGTTCGACGCACCGAGCCTGTTGATGCTCGCCGGCGAAGCCGTGGTGACGCTGCCTGCCGAAGCGTTGGCCAAGGCCATCGAGGCGCGCCAGAAGGCCGACCAGCAGCGTGCGCAGAACGAGAACCGCCGATGAGCGCAGCGAGCCAGGACACCACGCCACGCGAACCCGAGATCGAACTGCTGGGCCGGATCGCCCGCGGGGCGCTGTGGACGCTGCGCGGCGCCATGGTGGCGGGCGGCCTGTTCGCACTCGGCCACGCCACCTGGGGCTGGCTCGCCCCGGCACCCGCTGCCGATCCCGAAGCCCCCGCCGCCAGCCTGTCCGGCGTGGTCTGGCTGTGCATCGGCCTGCCGCCGCTGCTGCCGGTGCGCGTCTGGTTCGGGCCCTGGCGCTGGCCACTGCTCGCCGGCCTGGCCCTGCTCTGGTTCGTGCCGACCGCGCTGGGCCCCGACATCGAATACGGCTGGATCCTGCGCACCTTCGCCACCGGGGTGGCGCTCAGTGTGCTGCTGGTGTGGCGCACGGCAATCGGCCTCGTGCGCCCCGCGGCTTCCTGAGCCCCGGCCCAGCCGACGCCCCCGGCCGGCCCGACTCCAGACGGCACGCTGCCGGCCCCACTTCGCGACCGGCAGCGGCGCCGCCCCGCCTCACCGCGGCAGGTGCACCTTCTCGACCGCGTACTCGCGGCCAGGACCGTGGCACACGGCACAGGACTCGTTGCCCGGGCCGGTGGTGTTGACCAGCAGGTGCGCTTGGGCCGCGACCGAATCGTGGCACGAACCACACACCACACCCCACGTGCGCACCGGCCACAGGGCCGAGCCGTGCGTGCGTTCGACCGGCTGCTTCCAGGCATCGTTGCCGTGGCAGCGCGCACACTGCCGCGTGCCGCCGGGCGTGGCCGGGAAGTGGATCTCACCGTAGTTGCTCGAGTTGCCGCCGTTGCCGACCACCGCGTAGGTGGCGGCATTCGCCAGCCCGGAACCCTTGTGGATCTTGTGCAGCATCTGGCGGAACTCGATCGCCACGCCGGGGGTCAGAGCGGTCGGCTGTCCAGTGGCGCTCGAAGTCGCCGTGTCCCAGCGCCCCTTGTCCTCGGCACCGCTGATGCCGTGGCAGGTGAGGCACGCTTCGACACCGCGCCGACCGCCACCGTGGAAGATCACGTCGTCGTGGCAGGCATAGCAGTTGGCGCTGGTCGAGATCACCGTGCGCGGCTCCAGCACACTGGCGGAACCGAACAGGAAGTCGCGCTCGCCGGCGTTGCTGGTGCTGCGGTAGGTCTGCACCTCACCTTGCAGGCCGAGGTCGATGTTCTTGGCGAACCAGAGATCGAGCGTGTAGGTGCCGGCCAAGTACGGGAGGCCGTTCCATTCGCCCTGCTCCTGGCCGATGTCGTCGGAATCGTTGGCCGGGGGCACATAGGTGGCCTGCACCGCGTCGCCACTGTGGCGCTGGTAGCCAAAGCGCGCGTGGCTGCGGTAGGACATCACCATCGCGCGGTTCGCGGCGAACGCGGCGCCAGCCGTCACCACACCCGTGGCGGAGTCGAGGCTGTATTGCGTGCCTTCGAGCTTGAGGGTCAACGTGACCTTGGTGATCGTGGCGCCAGCGGTGTGGGCGTAGCGCAGCGGCGTCTTGAAGTAGAGCGCCACCGCCGTGTCGCCCACGGCCGCGATGCGCCCATCACTACGGACGGGGGCGATGGCGGCATATTCACGCACGCCGAGCACCCCGAGCGGCTCGATCACCACCACGTCGTTGTTGGCCCAGCCGGCACTGCCCGCGACCTCGACGAAGCGCCCGAGTCTGGCGACGTTCGTGGTCGTGGTGGTGGTGGTCGCGGACTCGGCCGCTTCCCACAGCGACTGCCGGCCGAAGTAGACCGGCAGGTTCGCGGCGGCTGGCAGCACCTGGCCCGCGGTGTTGGTGCTGTCGGCCAGGAACTCGAACGCGAGATCCATCGGCATGTTCACCGTGTAGCTCGGAGCCGATGGCATCACTTCGTAGTAGAAGCGGTCGTTGGCGGCGAAGGCCGTGCGGCCCACCACCAGCGCGAACTTCACCGGGTTGGCGGTGTCGGCTTCGACGACCAGGAGGCGGATCACGTTGCTCGCCGCGAACGACGTGGCACCGACGGTCACGTTGCAGGCAAAGTTGGGCACTTCGAAACGGGTCGAGGCGCTCGTCGCGCTGGGCAGATCCCCCTCACCACTCACTGCTCCTGCGACCACGAAGTGGGTCGCCGACGTGAAGGTGATCGTGATGGCACCGGCCGCGATGCCGGCGCCGAGTTCGATCGCGCTGATCGACGAACCTGCCGGGTTCGTCGAGGTCGCCGCCGGCAGCGTGCCCGCGCCGAGCGCGCCGCTGGTCGTGCCCGTGATCGTGAACGCCGTCGACGACGAGAACAGCACCGTGAGCACTTCCTGGACCGCCGTGCTGCCCACCCGCAGCTTGCTCATGCTGCCCTTGTTGGTGGCACTCGTCGACACCAGGCGGCCGGCGAAGTCGAACGGATTGAGCGACATGCCGTTGGTCGAGGTGTAGGGCATCACCAGCTGGCGGTTCTGGCTCGGGCCGTAGAAGAACCCGGCCGAGGCGTCCATGCTGGAGAGCGGCAGATCGTTGCCGGCGTCGTCCTTGATCGTGAACGTCATCGTCACCGGATCACCGACCTGGTGGTTGCCGCCGCCGAACGTGCCGCCGCCGACCGCCGTGACCGCCGTCACCACACCCGCATCGATCGCCGGATCGACCAACGGATGCACGTGCGCTTCGGCCACCGAGATCGACTTCAGGCTCGGATCGGGTTGGTTCGCCGCCACGTCCTGATGGCAGTCCTTGCACAGGCTGTCGTTGTCCTGGGGCGGCATGGTCGCGCCGTTGGCGACGTAGGGCTTCTGCCAGTCGATGTCGTCATGGCAGCTGCCGCAGGCGCGCCGCGACGGCTGGGCGCGGTGCAAGGCGCCTTGGGCCGGCGCCGTCATCGGCCCAGCACCGTCCGGATCACCGTGGCACTTGGCGCAGGTGGTGACGCCCATGCGCATGCGGTCTTCGTTGCCGCGCGGGCTGAGCAGCGGGCCCGAGCCGTCGGGGTCCGACGACGACAGCAGCGAGTACCCGGCGTCCCGCGGCATCGCGATGTTGAAGTTGGGCCACAGGGGGAAGTTCACGCCGGAGAAGTCGCGCAGGTGGCCTTCGGCATCCGCGTACTCGAGCGGCACGATCGCCGCCGACGAAGTCGGATAGACGCGGTTGCCGGAGTTGTCGGTGGTGACGCCCAGCACCGACGGCTGGTGCAGGCCGTTGTGGATCTTGTGGACCATCACCTTGAACTCGATGGTCTGGCCGGGCGTGGCGCCGGCGAGGTTGCCGTCTTCGGCTCCCGCCGTGTGGCAGAGCACACACAGTCCCACGTCGCGCATGATCTCGCCGTGCATGCGCAGCTGCGTGTGGCAGACGTTGCAGTTGTCGCTCTGTACCACGGCGCGCGGCTCGATCGTGCCACCGGTGCCGATCAGGAAGTCCGCGGTGCCGTTGCCGGCGTCGACGAACTCGACACCTTCCCGGTCGCGGTAGGTGGCGTGCAGCACGATGCCGACCGTATAGGTGCCCTGCAGCAGGTTCTGGCCGGTCAGCTCGCCGTCGCTCAGGTCCTCGGTGTCGTTGATCGGCGCCAAATAGGTCGCTGGGATCGGCGCGGCGAACTCATAGCGCCAGACCCCTTCACCTTCGTAGACCGACCGCTCGCGCAGGTCGTCCAGCGGCGCGATCACCCGTTGGTAGTTGTTGGTCGGCCCCGACATCATGATCAGGCCGCCGTCCAGCAGGCCGACGTTCAGGTAGGTGCCGTCCGTGGTGGTCGCCGAGTAGCGCACCACCGCGCGGTCGCCGGGGAGCAGCGGGCCGCTGCCGCGGGTGCGCACCACTTCCCGAACTTCGACGCGCAAGCCTGGCAACTGGTCGTAGGGACCGACCAGACGCGCCGGGTTGCTGCTCGGCGGGTCGGCGCGACGGTCACGGTCGTCGTCGTCGTCGGAGCCCGAGTTGCAGGCGGCGAAGCCGAGCAGAGCGAAGGCCGAGAGGCACAGGGAACGGATGCGGCGCGAAGGCCTGCTTGATGGGATGTTGGCTGGCAAGGACAAGGGGCACCTCGGTTCGTTGGGCGGAACGCATGCTGCGTGACCTTGGCGTGACGTGCACTGGGGCACAGTGGGTAGACGGGCGGGTCGAAGGTCCCACCACCCAGCCTCCAGGTGGCACACCGAGCGCCCAAGCCCAGCCAGCCCGGAGGCTTCCAGGCAGGCTCGCCCCCAATCACCCGCGTTGGCAACCCCCAATCACCCCCAGCAGGAGGCCAGACTCACAGTAGGAACCCAGACTCACCAGCGGTAGAAACCCTGCCCACTCTTCTTGCCGAGTTTGCCCTCGGCGACCATGCGCCGCATCAGTTCGGGCGCCTGGAAGCCCGGATGGCGCAATTCGGTTGCCAAGTAGTCGGCAATCGCCAGGCGCACGTCCAGCCCCACCACGTCCGTCAGCTTGAGCGGGCCCATCGGGTGGCCGTACCCGAGCACCATCGCCTTGTCGATGTCCTCG
Organism: Planctomycetota bacterium; assembly: GCA_016795295.1. Classification (GTDB taxonomy): domain Bacteria; phylum Planctomycetota; class UBA1135; order UBA1135; family UBA2386; genus JAEUHP01. Next base: position 10,756 of record JAEUHP010000291.1, read on the forward strand.
GGCTGTGCCACCCCGGCCTCGACCATGCGGATCGCTTCCAGACCGAGGCACACACCCAGGCGCGAACTGGCGAACCCGGGGCTGTCCATGACCACGATCGGCTCCTTGCCGAGCTGGCGGCCGTAGGCGGCCGCCGCTTCGACGGTCGCCGGCGCCGTGCCGGTCGTGCGCACCAGCTCCAGCAGCGCCATCAACGGCACCGGGTTGAAGAAGTGCATGCCGATGCAGCGGCCGGGCCCCGCCACGCCGGCGAACACCTTCGCCAGCGACAACGACGAGGTGTTGCTGGCCAGGACGCAAGTGGGCGCCACCACTCCGGCGAGTTCGCGGAACAGGCCGTTCTTCAGCTCCAGCTGCTCGGGCACCGCTTCGACCACCAGATCGGCCGACCGGGCCGCCGCCGCGCGGTCGGTCGCGGTGGTGATGCGCCCGAGCACCAGATCGCGCTGCTCCGGCGTGGTCTTGCCCTTCTCGACGCCCTTCTGCAGGAAGTCGCGGATCCGGGCCAGGCCCTTCTGCACGAACGGCTCGGTCAGATCCTGCAACACCACGCGGGAACCGGCTTGCGCACACACCTGCGCGATGCCGGCACCCATGGTGCCAGCGCCGAGCACGGCGACTTGGGAGAACTGCGGTTGGGTTGGAGTCATGGGCTCAGCTCTTCTTCTGCTTGCTCAGGAACGCGTCCATGCGCGCCTGCTTGTCGTCACTGTCGAACAGCACCGCTTGCACGCTGCTCTCGAAGGCCAGCGCGTTCTCCTGGCCGGGCCGCGACAACGCATTCAGGGCCCGTTTGGCCCCGCGCACCGCGAGGCGCCCGTTCTTGGCGATCTCGGCGGCCAAGGCCAGCGCGCGGTCGACCACTTCGGCGTCCGGCACCACCAGATTGGCGAGGCCGATGCGCAACGCTTCGTCGGCGTCGACCATCCGGCCGGTGTAGATCAGTTCGCGCGCACGGCCGAGTCCCACCAGGCGCGGCAGGCGGTAGGTGCCGCCGGCGGCCGGGATGATGCCGAGTTTGACTTCGGGCTGGCCGAGCTTGGCCGAACTGCCGAGCACGCGCAGATCGCACGCGATCGCCAGTTCGCAGCCGCCGCCGAGCGCGTAGCCGCGCACCGCGGCGATCACCGGGGCGGGGAACTCTTCGAGGCGCTGGAAGATGGTGCTGTTGATCGCTTGCAGCGCGTCGCGGGAGGTGCGTTCGCGCAGCTGTGCGATGTCGGCACCCGCGGCGAACGCCTGGTCGCCGGCGCCGGTCAGCACCAGTGCGGCGACGCTCTCGTCGGCCCAGAACTGGTCGAGCACGCGGTGCAGGCCGTCGACCATCTGGCGGTCGATCGCGTTGCGCCGTTCGGGCGCGTTCAGGGTGACGAGCACGGCATCGGCGCGGCGCTCGACGAGGATGCGGTCGGATTCGGCCATCGGGGCCGCGGATCTTGCCGCGGCGCGCGGTTGGTGTCGACTACTCCCGTATTCCAATCGCCACGGCCCGGCCCGCACGCCGTCAGTGCGCCGCCACTTCGAAGCGCCGCGCCGCCTCACTCCACCGCAAGTGCTCCCCGACCGCCGCCCACCACGCGCGCGCCCGGGCCGGCTGGGTCACCAAACCGTGTTCCGGCTGCGCCCACACGTCGAACCCGGTCAGCTCCCGCAGCGCACTCGCCGCGCTGTTGCGCCGGCAGCAATTGGTCTCGAGCTCCGTGAGCAGCCACGGCACCAGCTCGAGCGAACGCCCCCCGGTCTGCACCGGCGTGCTCGCATCGTCGAACCACCCGTACACGTGCCGCGTGCGCAGCGTGTCGACCGCGAGCCGCGCCGCGTGGTCCCCGGCCAACATCCGTTCGCCGACCACGGCCAACTGGTCGGCCCCTGGTGTGTCGCGCACCCGCCCCAGCAGTTCGCGCACCCGGTCGTCGTCGATCTGGCCGAAGCCCCAGACCCGCACCTTGGCCAGATCGCCCCCGCCGTAGAACTCGACCATCGCATCGATGGCCTCGCCTTCGGCCGTGGCATCCCGCCACGCCGCCAGGCGGTCGCGCACCCGCGGCTCCTCGCGCCGCGCCTGCAGTTCCTCGGCCCAGCGCTGCGCCACTTCGTGCGGCACGCCCTGCAGGGCCGCCACCGCGGCCAGCGCCGCGAACGCCGCCTGGCCCGCATCGCTGGTTCCGGCCGGCCACTGCTCGGCCAGGTGCGCCGCGAGCCACGCGGCGACCGGCTGCGCCTTGCCGATGCGCAGCAGCAACGCCAGATCGCCGGCATGGTGCTGCTGCCAGTGCGCCAGCAGTTCGTCGGCGAGCTGGGTGTCGCCGACCCGCAGCAGCCACTCGCGCGCCGGCCCGTGCACGGCGGGAGCCTCAGCCGTCGCCCACTCGCGCAGACGCTCGTGCCAGTCCACCGACACTTCGAGCACCGGGAACGCGCAGTTCGCCAAGTTCTGCGGCGTGACCGACAGCCAGTAGAGTTCGAGCAGCCGCGGCGAACGCGCCCAGGGGAAGTCGACCACCAGCCGGTGCAAACGGGCGTGGTCGAGCTGCGCCCCAAAGGCATCGATGGCGAGGCGCAGCCGCGCCGGCAGCTGTGGCGCCGGCCGCAGCGGCAGCGCCAACGCGTCCGCGGCCGCGGCCAGACGCTCGATGGCGGCGAGCCCCGCTTCGGCGTCGACGCCGAACGCCACTGCCGCCCACTGCAGGAACGTCGCGTCGAAATCGAACTCCAGGGCCACCGCCAAGGCCTCGCTGTCGGTGGCCGCAAGGGCGCGCAGCGCCGGCCAGTCGTGCCGCGCCGCGCACACCAACGCCGCAGGCGGATCCGCAGCCACCGACTCGAGCCGCTGCTGCAGAAACGCATCGGCCGGCATGCGCGCCATGGTGCGCAGCGCCAGGCACACACCATCGCGGCGTCCGCAGTCGAGCAAAGCGTTCAGCAGCAGGCGATCTTCGGCGGCGGGCCGTTCGTCTTCGGCCCAGCGGCACAGGAACGGCCCGAACACGGCCCCCTTGACACCCTCCTCTTTGGGCCTCGGCAAGTCGAGGAACGCCCGCTCCAGAGCTGCGCGGAGCAACGGCGACCAACCAGGGCGGGCCGGCGGCAACTGCACCGACCGCGGGGCGAACGGCAGCTGCTTGGCGCGTTCGTCCTGGAACTCCAGCACGTCGCCGTCGGGCCCCGGCCACGCCAGCAGGGCGCGGGCGATGCGTTCGCGGTGCTGGTCGCTGTAGGTGGCCACGGTCGCGAGGTTGCTCCAGGCATTGCGGCGCAGCACCGGATCGTCGCGCTGGGTGAGTTCGCACAGCGCCGGCACGTGTTCGGGCCGCAGGCAGCGGTGCATGTCGGTTTGGAAACCGAAGCGGATCTCGGCGCGCCAGCAGTCCTGCACCGCCAGCACACGGGCCACGTCTGCCGAGGACGCCATGCGCCGGAACTGGTCCCAGTCGTAGGCGGCTTCTTCGTCCCACAGATGCGGCCACACCACGGCGAGCCAGCGATCGGCGGCGGGCAGGTCGAGCTGCTCGCGCGGCAGCAGGCAGGCGGCGGCGTAGGCGACGGCCGGGTCCTCGTGCCACAGGGCCGCGTGCAGGAAGAGCGTCCACGGCCGGTCCCACTGGCCACGCTCCGGCAGCCACGCAGGAGGCTTGTCCCCGCGGGGCAGCCGGTGCCAGGCAGCCAACACCGCGAACGGCTCGCCGCCGAGACGTTCGGTCAGGATCTGGCGGGCGTCGGCGGGGAGGTCGTTCGGCGTGCGCGGCAGCTGTGCGGACAGGGACACCGACAGCAGGCCGATGAAGACGGCGGTGCGCAGCAACGAGTGCATGGTGGACAAGGTAACCGACTCTGGGTCGCGTGCGCAGGACCTCGCCTCCCACCCCAGCAAACCCGGTGCACCCCCGTCCCAGCCCGGGTAGAACGACGCCCCCGATGGACGCCTCCGACCCCCTGCTCGCCCACCGCGACCGCTTCCCGATCACGGCCACGAGCAACTACCTGATCAACAACTCGCTGGGCGCCATGCCCGCCGCCGCGCGCACCAGCGTGCAGCAGTTCCTCGACGCCTGGGCCACCCGCGGCGTGCGCGCCTGGGGCGATGGCTGGTGGTCCTTGCAAGAACAGGTCGCCGACCAGATCGCCGGCGTGCTCGGCGTGGCGAAGGGCACCGTCTCGATGCACCAGAACATCGCCGTCGCCCAGGAGATGATCCTGTCCTGCTTCCGCTTCGACGGCCGCCGCAACAAGCTCGTCTACCTCGACCGCAATTTCCCCAGCGACCAATACATCTACGAAGCCCGCCAGGCCCACGGCGCGCGCCTGGTGCGCATTCCCGCAGCGGCCGACGGCATCTCGACCGACGTCCAGCAGGTGGTCGACGCGATCGACGCCGAGACCCTGATCGTGGCGATCGACCACGTGATGTTCCGCAGCGCCGCGATCCTCGACCCGCGGCCGATCGTGCAGCGCGCCCGCGAGATGGGCGCGTTCGTGGTGCTCGACACCTTCCATTCGGTGGGCATCCTGCCGCTCGAACTGGCCAAATGGGGCGTGCACGCCGCGGTCGGTGGCGCCCTGAAGTGGCTGTGCGGCGGCCCCGGCAACTGCTTCCTCTACGTCGATCCCGTCGAAACGCGGCACTTGACCCCGGCCTTCACCGGCTGGGCCGCGCACAAGCAGCCGTTCTTGTTCTCGCCCGAGGGCCAGGACTACCGCGACGACGGCGGCCGCTTCCACACCGGCACGCCGAACGTGCCGGCGCTGTGTGCGGGCCGGGCCGGCATCACCGCGGTGGCCGAAGTCGGCCTGCCGGCGATCCGGCAGAAGAGCCAGCGCCTCACCACGCTGCTGGTCGAACTCGCCGACCGGGCCGGGCTGCCGATCCGTTCGCCGCGGTCGGCCGACCAACGCGGTGGCCACGTGGCCCTCGACGTGCCGCACGGTTACGCAGTGTGCCAAGCACTCGCCGCGCGCGAGATCGTGGTCGACTTCCGCCCCGACGCCGGCCTGCGCGTGGCACCGCACTTCTACAACAGCGAAGCCGAGGTGCGCGCCGCGGTGCAGGCGATCCGCGAGATCCTCGAACACCGCGAGTACGAGCGCTTCCTGCAAGGGCCGCGCAAACCGGGCTGAACCACCATGCGCATCTGGGACATCAGCGAACCGATCGAACCCGCCACCGCGCCGTTCCCCGGCGACACGCCGTTCGCGCAGGAGTGGGTGCTGCGCCAGGAACGCGGCGGCTCGTGCAACGTCAGCACCATCCGCATGTCGGTGCACGTCGGCACCCACACCGACGCGCCGCTGCACTTCGATCTGGCCGGCCCCGACATCGCCGCGGTCGATCTGCGCCGCTACCTCGGCCGCTGCCGCGTGCTCGAGGTGCGCGGCGAGGGCACCCCGCCGCAGATCCCCGCCGCGGCGCTGCGCCCGGAGCTGCTGGCCGGCGCCGAACGCATCCTGTTCCGCACCCGCGAGCACCACGACCACCGAATCTGGCGCGACGATTTCACCGCGCTCGGACCCGAAGCGGCCGCGGTGCTGGCGCAGGCCGGCATCGTGCTGGTCGGCATCGACACACCGAGCATGGACCACGCCGCGAGCAAGGCACTCGACGGCCACCACACGCTGTTCCACGGCGGCGTGGCGATCCTCGAGAACCTCGACCTCACCGGCGTACCAACCGGCGACTACGAACTGATCGCGCTGCCGCTGCGCATCGTCGGCGGCGACAGCAGTCCGGTGCGCGCGATCCTGCGCGAACTGCCGAGCGGAGCCAGCCCACTGCCAACGCGCACCCCCTCATGAGCAAACGCCCGATCAACCCCGCCGACCTCGCCCCGCCGGTCGGCTTCGCCCATGCGTACCTGGTCGAACACGGCCCGCAGCGCACGCTGTACCTGGCTGGCCAGTGTGGCTACGACCCGAGCGGAAAGGTCGCCCACCCCGGCGATCTGGTCGGCCAGCTCGACCAAGCGCTGGCCAACATCGGCTGCATCCTGCGCGATGCCGGGATGGCCTTCGCCGACGTGGTGCAGCTGAACTTCTACGTGACCAACCGCGACGACTACGCCCACGCGCGCAAGGCGTTCGGCCAGATCTGGCGCAAACACTGCGGCAAGCACTATCCGGGCATGGCGATGTTCGAAGTGGTGTCGCTGTTCGACCCCGCGGCGCGCATCGAGATCCAGGGCATCGCCGCACAATGAGCACGCGGCGCGGGACGCTCTGGGCCGGACCGCTGGCGGTGCTGCTGGCCGGACTGCTGGCCGGCTGTGCCACCGAACCCGCGCCGCAGTCGGTGTTCGACGGCACGGCGACCAGCCACGAACTGGTGGTGCTCGGCGACGGCTTCGTGCGCACCGGCGCGCGCCGCATTCCGCTCGAAGCCGCCGTGCTCGAACTGCGCCTGCAGACCCGCGCACTGCCGCCAGCCGAACGCAACGCCCTGGTGGTGCACGTCCGCCTCGCGCCAAGCCCGGGCCCCACGGCGCAGACCGACTGGAATCGCCTGCTCCGCGAACTCGAGATCCTCGGCATCAAACAACTCCGCTTGCTGTGAACGTGCCCCCTGTGACCGGCCATCCCGTGCCCGCGCCCTCCCCCCTGCTCGCCCAGCACACCCCGCCCGAGCTGGTGGTGTTCGACGTCGACGGCACCCTGCACGACACGTTCCGCTGGTGGGCCCCGATCCTGCGCGCGGGCCTGCAGCGCTTCGCCGCCGCACGCCAGATGGACCTCGCGCTGCCCGACGACGCCACCGCCGAAGCCGTGGTCGGCATGAAGGATGCCGGCGTCTGGGCGCCGTTCCTGCCGGAGGGCCACAAAGACCTGTGGCCCGAACTGCGCGCCACGGTGCTGCCCATGGAGGTCGACGAAGTGAGCCGCGGCGTCGACTACCTGTTTGCCGGCACCCGCGAACTGCTGCTGCACCTGCGCGCGCTCGGCGTGAAGACCGCCCTGGCGAGCAACTGCCGCACCACCTACATGCGCGCCATGCAACACGGCCAGGGCCTCGCGGCGCTGACCGACTGGCAGTTCTGCCTCGACAGCCCCGGTGTGCGGCACAAAACCGACATGCTGGCCCACGCGCAGGCCGCCGCCGGCGCCCGGCGCGTGGTCATGGTCGGCGACCGCGAACCCGACCGCGATGCGGCGCGCGACCTCGGCTGGCCGTTCGTGTGGCGCAGCAACACCCGCTGCCGCATCGACGACGCCGACCTGAGCTGGGGCGGCGCCGCGAACGACCTGCTGGCCGCGCTGCGCCTGCCCCTCCTGCCGCACTGAATTCCGCATTTTCCGCAACGCCCTCCGGCCCACGGCCGTTGCCCGCTGCTTGCCCATGAACCTCCGCATCCTCACGACCCTCTCTCTGCTGCTCCTCAGCACCATGACCGGCTGCCGCACCGCCGAAGAGAAGGAGCAGGCGCGCGCCGAGAAGGAGCGCCAGAAGCAGGAACAACGCGCCGAGAAGGAGCGCAGGCGCGACGCCGAACGGCAGCAGAAAGACGCAGAGCGCGATGCCGCCATGCACGCGAAGCTGCCGGGCAATTCGCCGTTCCTGGTGTTGCACGTGCGCATGCGCGAAGGGGAAGTACTGGCGCTGCTCGGCGAACCGACCTCGCGCGACAGCCGCCAAACCGGCGCCGAGTACATCCCGTTCAACTTCGGCGGCCGCGGCTCGGTGCAGACGACTTGGTTCTACAAGGGCAAGGGCCGGGTGGTGTTCCTCGGCGCCACGGGCGGCGTCGACAACTCCCTGGTCGACGTCGTCGACGACCCGAACGAGGTCGGCTACGCAACCTCGCGCTGATTCCGCGGGGCGATGCCGGCATCCCTCTGGTTCTGGCTGCGGCGGCTGGCGCGACCGAGCCGCTTCTCGGTGGCGATCCGTGCCGGCCGCGCCGTGGTCACGAAAGCCCCAGCCCCTCCCGGTTGGGTGGTGGACTGCGGGGCAGTCGCAGCCGAGTTCGGCGTCGACTCGGGGCACATCGATGCCGTCCCGGGCTGGCACGGCCTGGAGTTGCGTTGTTCGCCCGAAGTACCGGCCGCGTGCCAGCAACGCCTGCGCAATCTGCTGGCGGTGCGGGTCCCGACTCGCTGAACCGAAAACGGACTCCCCCGGCCCCTGGGAACCGGCCTCCGGGCCAGCCCAGAAGCGGGCCGACTTGCGCCCTAGAGCCACCCATCCGGAGCCTCGGGATCGAGCTAGTCTCCCGGCATGGACGCTGGTGCTTTCGACTGGGCCGCGACGGACCATCCGATCGACGTGCTGCTCGGCGAGCACCGCACGATCCTGCGGGTCTTGGACGAAGTGGACCGGGAGTGCCGCAACCTCGAGGGCAACCAGCCCCTGCGCGAGGCGTTCTGGCAGGACGTGCTGCGCTTCTGCGACGAATTCGACGCCGGCCTGCACCACCAGAAGGAAGAGGATCTGCTGTTCCCGCTGCTCGAGACCAACGGCCTGTCCGCGGCCGCCGGCCCCACGGCCGTGCTGCGGGACGAGCACCTGCGCAGCAAGTTTTGGCGTTCCCGCATGGGCCAAGCACTCGCCCAGCGGGACCGTTCGCGCCTGCTCGCGGCTGCCGCCAGCCACGTGGATCTCGCCCGCAGCCACATCCTCAAGGAGAACCAGATCCTGTTCCCGCTGGCCCGGCGCCTGCTCGCCCCAGGCGAGCTCGAACAGCTGCACCGCGACTTCCGGCTGCTGAGTGCGGACCAACGACTGTCCTACTGGCTCCGGCCCCAAGCCGCGGTGAGGAGCATCGCGGCCATGCCAGGAAGTTCCGGGGCGGCCTTGGCCTGAGCGAAGCCGCCGGCTAACCTGCTGCGTCTCATGTCCGACACCAAGCCCACCCTGCCCATCTCGCCCCAAGACCTGGTCACCACCGGCCTCGGCTTCGCGCTGGGGATCGGCATGATCGGCGGCTTCATCCTGCTGGCCAAAACGCTGGGGCTGGCACTGCTCGTGAACCACGGCAACGTGCCGCATCAGTGATGTTGGGCAGCGCCGCTGGGGCGGTGGCTTACGGGGCGAATTAGGGCCGTTGGCGCCCCGCGGCGCTGCGGGGACGCATTGCGCCAGGGGCGAGGAACGGAGAGAGGGGCGAATTGGGGCATTCGGCGCCCGCGCTACGCTCCGCTACGCTCCGCTACGCTGCGGGGCGCAGGAGGCGAGGGGCCGAGGATTGCAACCGAGGGGCGAATTGGGGCATTCGGCGCCCGCGCTACGCTGCGGGGCGCGGGAGGCGGGGTGGGCCCGTACGTGCAGCGGGCCCGGAGGGTCCGGGCCCGGGGGTCAGGGAGCCGGATGGGCTCCCTGGGGTTGGGGGGCTAGAGGGGGGCTAGAGCGGGATCAGAGCGAGATCGCTGACGCTCGAGCCTGAGGGCAACTCACCACTCGTCGCCGCCGCCGCCGCCACCGCCGTCGTCACCGCGGCCGCCGCGACCGCCACGGCCGCCGCCGTAGCCGCCACGACCACCACCGCCGCCACCACCGAAGCCGCCGCGGCCACCGCCGCCGCCGCCACCGTAGCCACCGCGGCCACCGCCGCCGCCGCCACGACCACCACCGCCGCCGAAGCCGCCGCGACCACCGCCACCACCGCCGCCGCCGAAGCCACCGCGGCCGCCTTCCTGGCGGGGCTGGGCTTCATTGACGCGCAGGGGGCGACCATCGACGTCCGCGCCGTTCATGGCCTGGATCGCGTTCTGGGCATCCTGGTCGGAGCCCATCTCGACGAACGCGAAGCCGCGCGAGCGGCCGGTGTCGCGGTCGAGCATGATCTTGACTTCCGTCACCACTCGGCCGTCGCCTTCGAACGCCGCGCGGAGGGAGTCTTCGGTGGTCTGGAAGGAAAGGTTGCCAACGTACAGTCTCGTACCCATCGCTGTCTGACGATCACTTCACCCTTTCTCGATCTGGGCTGCAGCGGCGGCGAAAGGGCAAAATTCGCCGCTGAGCGGCTGCAGCCGCAGCTGCAGACCATCGGGGAAACGCGAATCCCGCAGGAGAGCCGACCGGGCCGCACGAACGCGAACCGGAACCGACGAGCCCGAGGCAGTCGCAGACGGCGCCAAAGATCCCCGGAGGCCCCCCCGCAGCGCAAGCCGCCTCTGGCCTTTTTTCCGCAGAGCTCCCTGGGCCGAGGGCGAAGGCGTCTGGCGCTGGCCCGGCCACCCGGTATGGTGCCCGGCCCGCGCATGCAATACGGATTCGTCCTCGACCAGCGCCGCTGCATCGGTTGCCACGCCTGTACGGTGGCCTGCAAGTCCGAGAACGAAGTGCCGCTCGGCGACTTCCGCACCTGGGTGAAGTACACCGAAGTCGGCAGCTTCCCGGCCGTGAAGCGCCACTTCGCCGTGCTGCGCTGCAACCAGTGCACCGCGGCTCCGTGCGTGACCATCTGCCCAGTCACGGCCCTGGACAAGCGGCCGGATGGCATCGTCGATCTCGACAAGGACGTCTGCATCGGCTGCAAGGCCTGCATGCAGGCCTGCCCCTACGACGCGCTCTACCTGAACGAAGACACCGGGGGCGCCGAGAAGTGCCACTTCTGCGCCCACCGCGTCGAACAGGGCCTGAAACCCGCCTGCGAAGTGGTCTGCCCCGAGACCGCCATCATCTCCGGCGACCTGCACGACCCGCAGAGCCCCGCCAGCCGGCTGCTGGCCACGGTGCCGGGCGCCACGGTGCGCCGGCCCGAGCAGGGCACCGGGCCGAACGTCTTCTACCTGGGCGCGCACGCCGCGTCCCTGGAGCCCGGCACCGCGCGCGAAGAGGACATGTACCTGTGGAGCGACCGCCGGCTGCCCAAGCCGCCGCTCCCGGCCGCCGATGTGGCGGCCCTGCAACGGGCAGACGCCCGCGTGGCGCTCGACGTCGACCACAAGCTGCACTGGGGCTGGAAAGTCGATGCCTACCTGGTGACCAAGGGGCTGGCCGCGGGCGCTTGCCTGTGGGCCCCGTTCCTCGGCCTTGGCGCGATGGCCCCCGGTCTCGCGCGCGACTACCTGCCCGAACTGCTCGGCCTCTTGGGCCTCGGCGCGACCAACGCGCTGCTGGTGGCCGACCTGAAACGCCCGACCAAGTTCCTGTCGATCCTCCTGCGGCCGAACCACCGCAGCTGGCTGGTGAAAGGCGCCTACGTGCTGATCGCCTTCGGCGCCGTCACCAGCCTGGCTCTGGGGGCGCGGCTGTTCGGCTTCCCCGGCCTCGCCGACGGCCTGCGCTGGCTGAATCTGGTGCCGGCGTCGCTGGCCGCGGCCTACACGGCGTTCCTGTTCGGCCAGTGCGAAGGGCGCGATCTGTGGCAGAACACGCGCATCCTGCTGCCGCACCTGCTGATCCAGGCGCTGTTCCTGGGCGGCCTCGCCCTGCTGCCGTTCGCGCCGGATGCGCGGCTCGCGCTCGCGGTGCTGGCCGCGGGCCTCGGCCACCACGGTCTCGGCCTGCTCGAACGCTTCGGCGCGCACGACACGCACAACGCGAAGCTCGCAGCGGCGCTGCTGCCGACCGTGCCGGCGTGGCCGGGCAGCCGGCTGCCGGCGTTCCACGGCGGGCTCGCCCTGTCCACGGGGGCCGCGGTGCTGGCGGCAGTGCTGGTGCTCGGCGGCGCGCCGCAGGCCCTGCTGCTCGGCCTGTGCGCGGTGGTCGGCGCTTTCGGTCTCCTGTGTTACGAACGCGCCTACGTGCGCGCCGGACAACTGCCGCCGCTGTCGTGAGCACCGTGTCCCCCACGGATCTGGCCGCCCTGGCGGCCGCGGCGCTGGCGCAGCAGCAGCTCGATCCGGGCTACCAGCGGTTCGTGCTCGAACACCTCGACCGCGACGACGCGAGCTGGCGTTGGTGTTGCGGTTCGAGTTGCGATCCGTGCGTGCAGAAACTCGGCGCCGCGGTCGATGCGGTGCGTGCGCTGCGGGCTGGGCGGACTGGGTAGCATCTGACGGCCGCGGGCGCGCAGATTCCATTTTACGGCGCCACCGGATTCTGAATACTGCTGGCATGCGCTCCCTTGTCGCTCCCCTGCGCGCAGGCCTGCTGGTCCTCGCCGTCACTGCCGTCACCGCCCAAGCCCAGTGCAACCTCGCCTGGGCCGCGGCCGACCCATCCCCCTACCTCACCGGCACCATCAACAACCTGGTTGCCTGGGATCCGGACGGCGCCGGGCCACTGACAACGCGTCTGGTGGCCGGCAGCCGCACCGGGCTCACCGGCGGCACGTTCGCCGGCGCCTACCTCGCCATGTTCGACGGCACGAACTGGACGGAACTGCCGACGGCCGACCCCGTCACGCGGATCGGCGTGGTGCAGGGGCAGTTGCTGGTCGCGACCGGGCACGTGGTGTGGACGAACCCGAACACGCCGATCTACTACAACAACCTCACCGCGCGCAGCCTGAGCGGCGCCACCCTGCTCTGCTCACAGCTGCGGGGGGACATCGAGGTGATCGCCGACTACAACGGCGTTCCGGTGATCGGGGGGGTCTTCCAGGAGATCGGCATCGTCAGTCCATCGCCGCTTCGGCACATTGCCACCGTCCCGGCCAGCGGCCCACCCGTGCCCCTCGGCACCGGCATGAGCGGCCCCACGGCGAACACCACCGTTTCGGCGCTGGCCATGTTCAACGGGCGCCTGGTGGCCGGCGGCAATTTCACGACGGCGGGTGGCGTCGCCGCCACCCACTTGGCGGTCTGGAACGGCACGGCCTGGAGCCCACTCGGCAATCCCAATGCCCCAGTTCGGGCCCTCGCCGTGCGCAACGCCTCGACGCTGAACAACACGTTCCTGTTCGCCGGCGGCGACTTCACCGCGATCGGTCCGCTGCCCATGGTCGGCGTGGCCCGTTTCAACGACGCTTCCAACAGCTGGACGGCCATGAGCCTGCCGGGCAGCAACCAGGCGCGCGATCTCGCCGTCCGCGGCGTTGGCCTGACCGGCTACGAACTCCACGCCGTGTCCAACGCACCGAGCCCCAACTCGCTGGTGCGGTGGAACGGCACCGGGTGGACGAGCCTTGCCAACACCAACGGGAATTTGCGCCTGGGCTTCTTCGGCGGACAGTTGCACGGCGGCTTCACGAGCTCCCTCAGCGGCCAGGAACCCCGCTGGCGCCGGGTCGGCCGGGTGGATGCCACCGCATTCGAGCCCTTGGCGGGTCGAGGCATCGCCGGCACCGTGCAGGCGGCCCTGCCGGACGGCAACGACTTCGTGATCGGAGGCGACTTCAAGACCATCTCGGGCACGCTGGTGAACGGCATCGCCCGGGGCCGGCCGGGTGCTTGGCAGCCGCTGGGCACCGGCGTCGAAGGCGGCGCAGTACGCGCGCTGGCGCGCCTGCCGAACGGCGACCTCGTGGTCGGCGGCGACTTCACCACGGCCGGCGGCCAGCCCGCGGCGGGATTGGCGCGGTGGAACGGCGCCAGCTGGTCGCCGTTCGGCGGCGGCGGGGCCGTGCATGCCCTGACGGTGCTGGCAAATGGCGACCTCATGGTCGGCGGCGCCTTCGCGACGATGGGTGGCACCGCCGCCGCCAACCTGGCGCGGTGGAACGGCAGTTCCTGGTCGGCGCTGGGACTCGGCGTCGGCGGCGGAACCGCGCCGGCAGTGCTCTGCTGCAAGGAACTCCCGAACGGCGACCTCGTGGTGGGCGGCACCTTCACCACGGCCGGGGGCGCCACCGCCAACCGCATCGCGCGCTGGAACGGCAGCCAGTGGTCCACCTACGGCACCGGCTTCACCCAGACGTCGTGGTCGGTGCGCAAGATCGATCTGCTGGCCACTGGCGAGTTGCTGGCCTGGGTCGGTTTGAGCGCCAGTTTCGCAGCCGCCCACGTGTGGAGCGGCTTCGCGTGGCTGCAGACGAACCCCGACGGCATCGGCACGCTGCTGCCCAATGGCGGTGTCGCAGCCGCCGCGGCCTTCGAGTCCGGCGTGGGCACCCTGCGGGTCCGCAACACCCCGCCCGACGGCAACGCCACGGGCTTCGCCAGCTGGTCCATCGAAGCCCGCACCATCGGCGGGGTGCTGGTGGCCACGAACGGCGACATCGCGGTGCACGGGGACGTGTGGGCCTACGGCCCGCGGCACACCACCAGCCCACCCGAACCCGTCGACACCGGCTGCAGTGGCTTCTTGCTCCTGCAACCCACCTGCCGCGCCCAGGTCACGTCGGTGCCGAGCGGCTGCACCGGCGCCACGCCGCCAACCTTCACCACCCAAGCCCTGCCTTGGCTCGGCGGAACCTACCGCGCTCGCGCCACCGGGCTCACCGCGAACGCGCTCGCGTTCGAAGTGCTCGGTCTGCAACCCGCCAACGTGCTGCTGAGCACGCTTGCTCCGCAAGGGGTCGCCGGTTGTGCGCTGCTGACCGCCGCGGACGCCGCCATCCTGCACCTGCCGACCGCCGGCGCCGTCGACGTGCAGATCGTCTTGCCGGCGTCAGCCGCTCTGGTCGGCGTCACCATCCGCCATCAGATCTTGGAAGTCGAACTCGGCCCCAACGGCGCGCTGGGCAGCCTGAGCAGCAGCAACCTGCTGCTGCCGCGGCTGGGTTCGTACTGAGGTGTACGTGCCAGCGGGGCGACCACGGCCGCGAGTTCGGCCGGCGCCCCGCGCCGCAGCCACCCACTTCGGGCACGCGGCGTGTGACCATGTCGCGCCCAATGCCCGGCTGGCAATCCGCCGCGGCCATTCTTGCCCTGTGCCAACCAGCACCGGGGCTGCCCAGATCTGCCGATCCGGCGTAGCCTGTTCGGTATGGACACGAACCAATCCGTGCTCCGCGCCGAGCACGTCATGCAACGGCGAGTCTTCGTGCTGCATCCGGACACACCGGTTCTCGATGCCGTCGACCTGCTGCTGCAACGCGGCTTCTCCGGCGCCCCGGTGGTCGAGAACGGGCGCCTGTGCGGAGTGTTCAGCGAACGCGATGCCGTGACCGCGATCGCTGCCGCCCACTACGAAGGGGAGCCGCAGGGCACCGTCGGCCAGCACATGCGGCGCGACTTCGCGGTGGTCGGGCCCGACGCCGACCTCTACGAGCTGGCCTCGTGTTTCCGCGACAGTCCGATCCGGCGGCTGCCGGTGGTCGACGGCGAACGGCGGCTCTGCGGCATCGTGTCGCGCGGCGACGTGCTGCACGCGCTGCGCCGGCTGTATCGCACCCGGCCCGTGTCGAACTACGAGCGGCTGCAAGTGCACATGGCGCAGCGGCAGGGGCACGCGCACTGAAGGGCCGGGGCTGTGGTTGCGAGGCGTCTCGTGGTCTGTGCCCCCATTCGCTAGTCGAGCAGGTTGAGATCGCCGTTGCCCACCGCGAACGGGGCTTCTGCGAGCTGGGCCGCTCGGCACAGCCTGGTGAGCGGTTCGGGCCGTGCACCGCGCGCGCGCCAGCCCCAGGCCCACCGCGCTACCGCTCGCGCCTGCCGCTGCCCGCGCCGCGCTCGTCTTTGCCAACCTTGTCGCCACCTTTCTCCCCGCCATCCTTGGCGCGGGCCAGCCAGGCAGCGATCACCTCGGCCTCCTGTTCGGGCGTTGGGCGGCCGTTGCGTGCGCTGTCCCACATCGCCGCCTTCGCCGCCTCGGAAATGCCACTCCACCAGTCCCAGGTCGCTTGCACCGTGTCGTTCACCGACCGGAACTTCAGCCCGGCCGCGATCGCTTTGCGGTTGGCGATGGCGCCGAAGCCGCCGAAATCGCTGCCGGGCTGCGTCCAGATCGGCAGTCCGTTCGCCTCGCGAGCGGCGAGGAAATCCCCGTCCACACACACGAACTCTGCCTTGTTGCCGGTCGCCGCGCTGCAGGCATCGAGCAGTTCGCCCATGGTCAACACCCGATCGGGTCCGACCGCGTTGAAGACACCCATCGTCTCGTTCTCGGTGCAGTGCACCAGGAACTCGGCGAGATCGCGTACGTCGAGGAACTGGATCGGGTCGGCGCGCGGTGGGGCCAGCACCTTGCCGCCCTTCGCGGCGCGCGCCGGCCAATAGGCGAACCGGTTGGTCGCGTCCTTGGCGCCGACGATGTAGCCCGGGCGCACGTTGGTGGTCCGGCCCGGGAACGCCTTCTCCGCGGCCTGTTCGCACAGCGCCTTGAGCGCGCCGTAGTTCGCCCCGACGTCCTCGTTGGCCGGGTCGGCAATCGTCGCCACCGCGGCAGCCTCGGTGATGCCCGACGGCCGCGCATCGGCGTAGACGGAGATCGAAGACACGAACACGTACTGCTTCGTGGCCGGCTTCAGCAGTTCTGCGGCGGCGCTGACGATGCGCGGCACGTAGCCCGAGGTGTCGATCACCGCGTCCCACTTGCGGCCGGCAGCGATCGCCTGTTCGAGTGACTTCAGCCCGTCGCCCACCTTCGGGTCGCGGTCGCCGCGCAGTTCCTCGAGTTCGGGGAACAGTGCCTCGTTGCGATTGCCGCGATTGAACAGCGTCACGGTGTGGCCACGCGCCACCGCGTACTGCACGGTGTGCGGGCCGAGGAAGCCGGTGCCGCCGAGGAACAGGAGGCTACGCGGCTTCGCCGCCTTCTCCACCTTCGTGTAGTCCTGCAGTCCGCGCTTGAGTCGCCGCGCCCACTCCTCGGCCGACATGCCCGGCGGCGGTCCCTGCGCGGGCAGGGCAAGCGACAGAAGTGCTGTCGCCGCGGTGGCGAGCAGGGAGGTGAGGAAGGACCGGCGAAGTGACCAGGAATCCATGCGAGTACCACGGCATCTACGAACGCCGAGGCCGGAACGTTGACGGGATTCGGCGAATGGGCCCACTGCCTCCACGGGCCACCGGGCCATGGTCAGAGGCGCTGCAATCCGCACGGCGCACCGCGCAGGCGGCCGGTCGCGGTCAGACCAATCGCCTGCTGGCCGAACGACAGCCCGCGGACCATCAGCCGCGCCGGCGCAGGGATCGGCGTCAGGAACGCGGCGTCGAGGCCGGGGCCGGTGGTGGCGACCCCGAGAGCGAACTGGACGCGCGGGTCGAGGCAACTGCTGCCGACCGAGCCCGGCACGAACTGCGCCAGCGGCACCGGGGCGGCCAGCGGCGCGAAGGCGGCCAGGAACACCACGGCGCTGCCGGCGGGCAGGTCGACGTCACGGAACAGGTAACCCACGTCGTCGGCGCGGCCCGCGTTGGCCGGCGGGCTGGCGGCGTCAGGGTGGTTGCCCGACAGCATCGAGGTGGTGCCGATTGGATTGCTGATCGGGTAATGAGGCTGGTTGGTGATCGCCGTGGGCGCACCGCTCGGGCCGCGCACCAGAAGGTCGATCATGTATTGGCCGCGCGACTGGTAGGTCAGCGTGTTGCTGGCGAGGTTACGGAACAACTGGAAGCTGGCTTGTTCTGGCGGGCTCGCAGGCAGGCCGGGGCCGGCAAGGTCGTACACGGAATTCGTGGTGGTGCTGGTCAGCACGTTCAACCGCGTACCGAAGTAGTTGGAGGTGGTGGCGTTGATGCGCACGCCGACGAACAGGTCGCGGCCCGCAGGGGTGGCCAGCGGCGCGGCGAAGAAGACCGGCAGGTTGCTGAACGCCGGGACGGTGCAGAGCACACCCGGCTGGCTGCCGAGCGGCTGGGCGAGGTCTGGGTAACCGCTGCGCACCGGGTCCTCCGTGTAGAGCGTGACCGTGAACCTGCCGTCCGGCACGTTCGAGCCGAAGTCGAGGCACTGCAGCAGCACGCCGTCGACCCACTGCACCTGCGGTTGCTGCGGGTCCGTGCCGAAGCCGGTGACCAGTTCGCTGTCGAAGCGCTGCAGCAGTTCGCCGGGGCCGAGGCCGGCTCCGCCGCGGGTGAAGAGGTTGGCGTTGGCGCGCAGCAGTGTGCCGGTGGGTTGTGGGGTCTGGGCCGCGACGGCGGCGCAGAGGGACAGGACGGCGAGGCTGAGGCGGCTCATGGCGCGGCGCATTCTAGTCGCGGGGCTCATGGGTCGCGCGAACTCGCCCCACAGTGCTGGCTGAGGGCCGGGCCGATCGACGGCACGCTGAGGTACGGGCGCGCGCTAGGGGCGAGCGTCAGCGCGCCGACAGTGCCTTCCCGCATGGTGACGAAGTTGTTGTCCACTTCGAGGTCGCGGTTGCCCGGATCGACACAGGGGGCAGACACCGTGCCACCGCGGCTGAACCCGGTGAAAACGGCACCGCCACGCATACCGGTCATCGCGCCATAGCGGAACTCGACCATGCCGCTCTCGTGGATCACGATCTGGAACGTGTTGACGTTGGCACCCGGTTGCACCACGTTCATCTGGCCCGTCTCCTTCCAAGTCACGTAGGTGACACCATTGCCCGGACCACCGGACAGGTCGGTGTTGACGTAGAGGCCAGAGCCAGGATGGGTGGTGACGTTGCGGCCACAATGGTGATCGAACCACGCCGCTGCAAGCCGAGCCGTCTCACTGCGGAACTCGAGTATGCTCGGCGTGCTGTCGCTGACCCCGGTGCCGAGGAACACGGCGCCGTTCATGTCGACGTCGAACTTGTTGGTCGCGCCACCGGGGAATCGGAACACGGCGACGCCCCGCCCGAAAACGTCGCGGAGCTGCGCGCCGGCTTCTCCCGCGGTGTACACGTCGTCGCCGACTCGACGGTGGAGTTGCCGCAGCCGCGGTCCGCGGCCGCAAGGCACGCTGAGCCGCGGCACGACGCCTCATGCGCTGGGCCGCGCCATCGCGCGCGGTAGTGCGCGCCCGCAACCGCGGGCGGAACGACTCAGAAGGTGAAGAGCACGGCCAGCTCGAACTCCAACGCGAAGTCCTCACGGGCAATGGGGCTACCTCGCACCTCGCTGCCGAAGTACTGAAACTCGAAGCCGGATACGATTTGGAAGTGCTCGCTCACGATTCGACGATCGACGAGGCGCAGGCCCGAAGAGCGATAGCCGCCATCCAGCTCCGCTTCTGCAAGTCCGGACGCAATCGCCTCGGATCGGCTGATGCCGAAGTCTCGATTCAGGTTGTCACCGTCGGCAAATGTGGAATAGACGAAAACCTCTGTTCCACCTCCATCCTGCCGGGCCCCGAACCGGTGGCCGACGAAGACGAATGCCAGCGCGCCGAAATCACCGTCGCCCGCAGAAACTCGTGTGCCGACGTAGTTGCGCCACTCCCCGTCCAAGGCGTACCTCACCTCGCCCGTGCCCGTGAACTCGTCGTCCCTCTCCTCGAGACCGTCCAGCCTGCCGTCGTCGGAATCCTCTCGCTCACGCTCACCATCCAAGCCCACATCGACTTGGAAGTACCATCGATCTTCCTGGCGAGTAGTCCATGAGAGCTCCAGGCCCTCCCACGAGAACAGGTGGTTTCCCGTTCTCCATTGGATGGCCAGGGCTGGATCCAACTCGAGGCCATATTCATCCGAGCCGGCATAGGCGTTTTCGTACTCGATCCCCGCACCAAGGGCGAACCCCCAGCCACCGCCGCGAGTGAAGTCGGGCGTGAACGGCAGAGGAAAGAGTGGTGCCCCGGCTTCCGTTCGAGGTGCCCCAACAAGCAAGCGGTCATGGCCAGTTGCCGCCGACTCGGCAGCGGCATGCGACCCTGGTTCGGTCGAGCGCGATCGTGGTGACCGAGATGGGCGGGGCCGACGCTTCCGTGTTCCTCTCACGCGAGCAGCCCGAGGCGTTGCTGCGCCCGCTCTCGCAGAGCCTTGGCGAGAAAGGCGCGTAGGATGTCCGTCCCAACGGCGCACGGGTAGCGAGCGCCACTGCATCGCTCGCAGTTCGAGTGCAGACACCTCTCGTCACCAATCTTCCATGGGCATCGACTTGGTCCTGCGGAACCTCCGGCACCGAGAACTCCACTCCGTCCCAGACGTGCACAACCTGCTGTCCGGACTGATTCAGAAGCCGCGTTGGCCGCTCGGCCCCAGCCTCTCCAGTCTGAATCCATACGGCACGACAAGAGTCCAGCACTCCCAGGCCGCTGGACTCCAGACCGAGCTCCGTTCCCTGCTCGCCCAGATCCCGGACTCGGACCTGCGTGAGCATCTTCGACGCGTCGAGTCGCTCGTTGCGCGCAGCTGCGCGGACTCGGGCACCTACCTCACGTTCGACGGGGACTGAGGGCTGGCGCCGCTCGTTGGAGCTGCACCGCGAGACACAGGAACGGATGGCGCGTCGGGCCGCGCGCAAAGACGTTCCATCGCCCCGTCGCTTCCTGGGGCACGGCCAGGGCCCCCAGCAGCAGACCGACGGATGCGACGGGCAGGTGCAGATGATGGCCGGGGTTGTGCCGGTGGCCGGGGCAATACACATCTGCCCGAGAGCCTTCACGGACACCGGGCTCCCAGACGTCGCCTGCAGTTCGAGAAACGCTGGAACGAGGGGCGCGCCGGGAACGCCGCTGGGGGCGCTTCCATCACCTGCGCACGACGTCGATCGTCACGGCGACTTCACCAGTGCCGACGTCGACTTCGGCCCTGCCGCTGCCGGCGCCGAAGTTCGGGTAGACCTCGACTTCGTAACGGCCCGGCGGCAAGTCGCCGACGACGAAGCCTGCGTCCGCATACTCGAACGTGCGCACTGTGCTGCACTGCCCAGGCGCGGCACCGAGGCTGGCCACCACACCCCGGCCGCGCGGCATGCCGGTGACCGTGGCGCGGACGGAGCCGGTGCCGGGCTGCGGAATCGCGAATACGACGTCGGCTCTGGGGGCGTCGCCAACCTCCACCTGCAGGGTGTACCGGGTTCCTTTGGCTGGCGAGAACGACAGCGAGACCTTGCCGGCAGGCACGCCCAGCACTTCGAAACTGCAGTCGGCACCGAGCAGGCAGTCGAGCGTCTTGTCGCCGATGCCGCGCACGGCCAGCTTCATGCCGGCGGCTTGCGGCATGCCGGTGACGCGGCCGCGCAGTGTTGACCCGGGCTTCAGCGTGGGCTCCACCTCGAGCACGGGGACGCCGGCTTGGACTTCGAACGGACCGAACGTTCGCTTCGGATAGTCGCGATGCGCGAGCTGGAGCCGGTTCTGGCCGGGGGGCACACAGCGGAGTTCGAAGCGCCCTTCGGCATTCGTGAACGAAGCAGTCTTGTTGGGGCCGCCATCGGTCGCAGTCACGTAGGAGCGGTGGCTGATGTCCTCCGGGTCCCCTGGAAGCAACACGACCTCGGCGTCTTGCACCGGCATGCCCGAGACAGCGTCGCGCACGATCCCGCACACCGTGGTGCCCGGGAACAGTTGGATCACGTGCATGTCCCGCGGCGCATCGACCCGCGCTGCGCCGACGATGCGCTGCGGTGCGTAGCCTGACGCGGCGACGTCGACGAACAAGGCTGTATCTGGCTGCAACTGCCAGTGCTTGATGGCGAACGAACCGTCGGGCGCAGCGAAGCGCACCGGATGGACGTATTGCAGTGGGTGCACTTCGTGGTCGGCCGACAGTTCGATGGTGAACGCGGCGACCGGCGCCCCTGAGATCCCGTCGACCACGCGGCCCGTCACGCTCGCCGCCGGCTCCATGCGCACGAGCAGGTCCGCGGGGGACCCGCCCACGACCGGCAAGGACGCCCGCCGGTAGTCGTCGTGGTGGGCCAGCACGTGGCAAGGCTCCGGTGGCAAGTCGCGGAGCTCGAAGCGGCCTTCGCCGTCGCTCCGGATCCGACTGCCCACGGTTCGCGGTTCGCTGTCTGCGGGCGTGACCTCGCAGTGGATCGAGGCGCCCACGATCGGCAGGCCCCTCTGGTCGAGCACGCGCCCGGCGATGGCGCGGCCGGCACGCAGCATCAGCACGACTTCGCCGCGCAGCGCTGGAACGTCGACCTCGCTGCGCGCCGCGACGAAGCCGGCCTTGTCGGCGACCAGATCGATCCGCTTCGCCGGCAGGTCGCAAAGGCGCAGAAGCCCTTGTGCATCCGTGTAACCATGGTTCTCCATGGGCCGGAAGGCCTCGCTCCGCACGCCCACGCGCACTCCGGAGAGGGCTTCGCCGCGCTCGCCGACCGCGCGCAGCGTCAGCTCGAGCCCCGGGTGCAGCACGATCTCCACCGGGGCCTCACCTGCGGTGGCACCCTTGGTCGTCGGCTGGAAACCAGCCTTCGTCACCGTGAGTCCGTGGCTTTCGTCGGGTGCCGCACCGCCGAACACGAACTGTCCGGCAGCGTCGGTCTCGGTGCCGAGCGCGAGGCCCGAAGCGCGTACTTTGGCGCCGGCGATCGGCTTGCCGGCTGCATCGACGACCCGTCCAGAGAACGCCGCACCAGGTTGCAGCTCGATGTCGAGTTCGTTGCGTGGCATACCCTCGACCACGGTGGCGTCGAGCATGCGTTCGCGGTAGCTCGTCTTGTGCACCAGCAGCAGGTACGGCGGGCCTGGCACCTTCAGTTCGTAGCGGCCATCGGCATCGCTCGACGTGGCGATGTCGCGCCAGCCATTCACGGTGAGCTCGGCGCCGGCGATCGGCGCCCCGTGCACGTCGTGCACGCGGCCGAACACAGTGTGTTCGAGCGCCAGCAGGGTCACCGGCAGCTTGGCGACGGTCTGTCCGGCGTGCACGTGCTGCGGCGTGCACAGGATCATGGTGTCGTCGGCGGTTCCCGCGCGAACGGCCCGCAGCGTGCCGGTGTTCGAGCGCACGGGCCCGCGCCAGACGAACTGGCCCGAAGCGTCGCTGCGCACGTTGTGTAGCGACGTCGGCGTGGCGTTCGTGTCCATGCCGTCGAACCACTGCAGCGTCAGAGCGACGTCCGGGCACGGGGTCTTCGCCCGCGTCACGCTGCCCAGGACCGTGAGGCTTGGGGCTGGCTCGGCGGCCTGGCGGTCGGCCGGCGGCGTATCGGCAGCGACGACTGCGGTGGTGGTCGCTGCGTCGCCATGGCTCGCGACGGCCGCATGGGCGGCGGCCGCTTCGGTGCGCTGGCCGGGGCGGGGCGTCGGGGGCTCCGCCGACGGGTGGTCCAGCCACCAAACCAGGACGCCGACCGCGACGAGGGCGGCGGTCACCAATCCGACCTGCAGGTTTGCCATGAGGATCGCTCCGAAGGTTGTGCCCACCGCTCCGGCGCCTGGCGTCGCAAGCCCCACGTACGACGCAAGCGGAGTCTGGCTCGCCAGCGGCACGAGCGCAGCTTGCCAGCCACGGCGCTCGCCGAAGTTCCGATCGAGGCGGGCGCGCAGCCGCTCCAGACCCCGTTGCAGCCGCGAGCGCACCGTGTTGCGTGGCACGCCGAGCTGTTGCGCGATGGCTTCGGGCAGCAGTCCGCGCCAGAAGCGCAGTACGACCACCGTGCGGAACGGTTCCTCGAGTTCGTGCACCGCCGCCGCGACCTCGCGCATCGCCTCTGCCTGGGCGGCAATGGCGGCGGGATCGCCCTCACCTGGCTTCGGTGCAGCTGCGGCTGCCACTTCCCTGGCTGCCCGACGCGTGGAGGTGCGGCGCCACAGCAGGGCGAGGTTGCGCAGCGTGCCCACGAGCCAGGGGCGCCGGCCGGCATCGGGGCACGGGCTCTGCAGCGACGCGAGCAGGGTGTCTTGGACGAGATCCTCGGCATCGGCATGACCGCCGAGCAGTGCCCGCGCGAGGCTGCGCAGCGCTGCGCCTTCGGCGAGCAGTTGGCGGGCGCGGGCGTGGTCGGGTGGGGGCATCTCGGGTGACTGATTGCCGCGGGCCGCCATGAGGACTCCGGATCCGCACCCGAA
>JAEUHP010000298.1 GCA_016795295.1 Planctomycetota bacterium
GGTGGATCCGCGCGCTCTCGACGACCAGATCCTTCTGATCTGGGGCGGAGACTTCACTGAGCCGAGAGGGATCCGGGAGAACCGCGTTGGCAGAGGGCCCCTCTATGGTGCCTATCGGGTAAAAACGGTGCGCAGAATCGACCTTCCTCACCGCACGCTTTGGGAGGTTGTCCCCCATCCGGACGGCTGGACTCGCTTTTATAATCTGGGCATCCCTCGACCTGCCAACCGGAGCCTCAGCGGCAAATATCTCCGCGAAGTCGATCCCGTTGCCCTGCGGAGCGCCTTCGAGGCCGGGAAGAGACGCTTGGCCGAAGGCGGCGACCAGGGTTGGCACGATCCTCAGGACGAGCAGCGTTTCCGCAACTTCGCCGATCACCTGGGTCCGTGGCTGGAGAACGCCGAGAAATCCGCCAGCGCACGAAGCCGCGGCAATGGCGCAATGGCGTTCCCGGCCGTCGCAGTCAGGGCGACCGCAGGCCCGCAGCCCTTGTCACCCCTGGCAGGATTGGGCCAGGTGGCACCCATGGCCCCGGCAGCCGAGCGCAGCCCCACGGCACCGCCCACCATTTCGGCGCCGCCCCCCCTTCCGGCCCATGAGGCACAGAGCAAAGCGCCGACTGCCCCGAACCAGTCGAACCCCACCTTGCTGGAGCCTGGTGGCCAGAGGCACATTGCCGACAACTACGGCGAAGAGACGCTCTTGGCATTGCGCGTCGCGACTACGACCAAGCCGCTTGTGATCCTTCGAGGCAACACGGGAGTCGGCAAGAGCCACTTGGCTTTGCGCATGCTGGACGACCCGGAGAGGAAGCGCACTTTGGTCGTGCCAGTTGCCGCCAATTGGCGCAGCCGCGACGACCTGCTTGGCTATGTGAATCCGATCACCTCCGATTTCGAGCCAACTCCCTTCACACGATTTCTGTGCGACACCTGGCGGGCCTGGGAGGCATCGGATCGACGCCCCCGGCTGGTGGTGTTCGAGGAGTTCAACCTGAGTCAGCCAGAGCATTGGTTCTCCGACATTCTGGTGGTGAGCCAATTCGAAGACCCCGTGCACCGCACGATATGGCTGGGTGGCAAATGTGTGCGTGGCGAACCGAGTATCGTCGGTAGCTTGCCACTCGCGCCCAACGTGCGCTTCATGGCAACCATCAACAACGACCACACCACGAAGCCGCTCTCGCCGAGAGTGCTAGATCGTGCGGCCGTCGTCGAAATCGACCTGTCCCCACGGGATATCTGCCTAATGGCTTCCGTATCCCTCGACGACGAGCACCTGCTACCCATCCAAGAGATCGACGACGCTTTGCGCTTTCGCGGCGTCGGCTTCTCCATGCGATCGGCGAAGTCGCTCGCGCAGTGCTTGCGACTTCTTCCGGACCTCGGCATGGACCAGTGGCAGGCAATCGACATGGTGCTGACTCAAGAAGTGCTGAGCAAGGTGCGACTGCTCGCGCATGACGCCGGGGACGCGGAGGCCCTGCGCGATCTGCGGCGCTGGAGCGAGAAGCACGGACGGAACCTGCGGCGCTGCGCCCGTATCATAGAGGCCTGGGGAGAGCTGACGGAGGCCGGATTCGACGTGGTGCAGGCATGAAACCCATTGTGGATGCCATAACGTCCGACCTGCTGGGATTCGGAGGTGAACTCCTGGAGGCCGGCCTTGCGCCGTGGTCCAGGATGCGTCTCGCGTGCGGTTCGGGATCCGCGAGTTGCTCGTGGCTCATGAATCTGGTCGAGGAGCTGTGGCAGTTGGCGCCGAATGTCCTGGCAGAGTCGTCTGTGAGCGACACCGCAATCCATGCGCAGCACTGGCAGACCAGGACACCACTGCATTCGACACCGTCGCGACGACCCAGTGATTGGCAGATGGCGGACTCCACACTACTGCCAAGGCATTGGGATTCCATCCAGGCCGAAGCCACTGCGGACCCTCGGCTGCTCGCTTACATGCTGCACGTGATGCAGCGCTTGGCGGCTGACTTCGCCGCCGTCCGGTCGCGGCTCGAGCGGCACATCGAGGAATCGCGTATTGCCCGAGCCGGCACGTCGACCTTCTCGCAACAGGACGAACAGGCCCTGGTGCACATGACTCAGGACCTCAGGCATGGTGCCGCTCAAATCGAGCGCGCCATCCAAGAGGTGCATCGCACTGCCGGCAAGCGCTTGGTGCCGAGCGACCGCGAGCCGCGTCCCGGTCCTCGCGGCCCAGCTTGGTCGGCATTCCGCCGTTTGGCAAGGGGGATTCTCGAGCCGGGCAAGGCTATGCCAGCAGGGGCGCTGGGCGCTTCACTACGGGGCCCGGTACACGTTGCAGACCTGCCCTTCCTCTACCAGCGCTGGGTCGGCGTGCGCCTCGTGCGCGAGCTGCAGGACGGCTTCGGCTTCATGATCTCTGGAGATCCCGTCGGCCCTTTGTTCCTCGGTGGTTGCATCCCGATGTTCCGCGCTGGAACACAACTGCATCTGTGGTGTGAGCCACGCCTGGGAGAACAGCCCCATCCCAGCGGATTGATCACCACCAGCCTTGCAGAATCCAATCGGGAGGCGACGCCCGATTACGTGCTGGTGACGCCCGGCAGCGGCGGTCCAGACGCATTCGTACTCGACGCCACCCTGAGCCACGATCCGACGCTCGTCGAACGAAAGTCCCGGTATCGCGAACGACTGGCATTCCAAGAATTCCGCTTGGCGGCCGGAGTGCCGGGCCGCCGCCGCCCGCTGAGGTCATGGGCGGCCGTACCAATCTACGGGGCCAGCCACAACCAGCTCGCGCGGCCAGATGGCAGCTGTGGCGTAATCCCGATGCAGCCAGATCAATTCGACCCGAAGCCACTGCGTGCATGGCTGCAGGATGCCGTCGACCACGGCGATGCCTGGAGGTTGCTGGCCACCGAGCACGCGCGGGAAACCTGAAGCCCCCCAGCCGCTCACCGATGCACGAACTGAGCCTTCGCCTTTGGCCCGTTCTTCACGAAGTTGTCGACCCCGATGCGCATGTCCTCGGTGCCGCAGACCTCGCCGAAGCACTTCGCTTCGAACGGCACCGCATCGCGCAACGGCAGCTTGGCCGCGCCGAGGATCGCCTTGCACAGGATCTCGTCGACCTTCTTGCTCAGGTGGCCGATGTCGACCGCGGGCAGGCTCGCCGGCACGTTCGGCAGCGGCCCTTCGGCCATGCGCGAACGCGGCGCCGCACCGGTGGCCAGCTGCTGGGCCAACTGCACGGCGCGCCCGACCAGGTCGCCGTCGACCTCTTCGCGGATCAGGCCGTAGGCGAGCGCCTTCTCCGACGAAATCGGCCGGCAGGTGCGCAGCATCTCCGCGGCGCGTTCGATGCCGACGAGGCGCGGCAGGCGCACGGTGCCGCCAGCGCCCGGGATGATGCCGAGGTTGGCTTCGGGTTGCCCGGCCAGCACGCGCAGCCCCTTCTGGGCGATGCGCACTTCACAGGCCATCGCGGTCTCGATGCCGCCGCCGAAGGCGAGGCCGTTCAGGGCCGCCACGGTGGGCTTCTGCACCGCCTGGATCGCGTCGACGCAGACCTGCGAAGCGCGCGAGGTGCGTTCGCCCATCGCCACACTGTCGATCTTGGCCAGGAAGTTCACGTCGGCGCCGCTGACGAAGGCTTTCTTGCCGAAGCCGGTCAGCACGATGCCCCGCACCGTGGGGTCGCGGTCGCACTCCTGGAAGCGGGTGCGCAGCTCCTCGAACACGCTCTGGTCGAGCGCGTTGAGCACCTTCGGCCGGCGGATCGTCAGCACCGCGATGCCAGAGCGGTCTTCGCGCAGCACCACCGGCACCTCGAACGGTCGGTTGTCCTTGCCCAGCGCGGCGAGGCACTTCGGCACCGGGAAGCCCGGGTTCTTGGCGGCGTAGGCTTGCACCAGGGCCAGCGCCTTGGCCGTGCCGAGTTCGTTCATGAAGGTGAACGCCGGCTTCATGTCGAGCGCGATGTCCAGGCCCATGTTGAAGTCGGCGATCGACACCAGACCCGCGTCGACGATCTCGCCGCAGATGCCGAAGTAAGCACCGAGCAGCGCGTCGCGGATCTGCGCTTCGAGGGCCGGCGGCACCTCGACCACTTCGCCGCGCGCGGGCACGTCCCAGGGCTCCTTCTTCGCCACCTTGTCCTTCAACGACTGCGGGGTGCGGAACCAGGCGTTGATCTTGGTGGTGTAGTTGTCGAGTCCGACGGCGGTGATCGGGTTGCCACCGGTCAGGTTCATCGCGGTGAACGAACCGACCCCCATCTTGAAGGTCTTCTTGCCGACCACGTCGATCTGCTTGGTGGTGCCGATGCCCTGTTCGGCCAGCAGAGCACAGGCGAAGAACAGGCCTTCGAACACCGGGTCGAGCGCGTAGCCGTAGCGCGAGGCGACGCGGATCGGCACCTTGCCGATCGCTTCGTAGAACGACAGCAGCCACTGGGTGGTGGCGGGCGCGGTGTGCTTGCCCGGCACCACTTCGACCATCAGGTTGCGTTCGGCCGGGAAGAAGTAGTGCACCACCGCCGTGCGGCCCGGCAGCTTGGCGTGGCCGAAGATCACTTCGGGCTCGAGGTGGCTCGAATTGCTGCACAGGATCGCGTCGGGGCCGACCAGACCTTCGACCTGGGCGAAGATCTTCGCCTTCAGCTCCTTGTTCTCGGTGGCGGCTTCGACCACCAAGTCCGCACCCGCGAGCTGTTGGTAGTCACTGGTCCAGGCCACTGCGCCGAGCATCTGCGCCTGCTGTTCGGCGGTGAAGGCGCCGGACTCGACGCCCTTTTGCACCTTCTTCTCCAGCTTGGCCTTGCCGTTGGCGAGCGCCTGGTCGCTGACGTCGACCACCACCGTGTGCACGCCGAACGGGCTCAGCACCTTGGTGAAGTAGAGGGCGATGTCCGGGCCGATCTGGCCCGAACCGATG
This sequence comes from Planctomycetota bacterium, assembly GCA_016795295.1. Taxonomy (GTDB): domain Bacteria; phylum Planctomycetota; class UBA1135; order UBA1135; family UBA2386; genus JAEUHP01. The sequence goes on from JAEUHP010000298.1 coordinate 4,915, forward strand.
ACGGCGACCTTGCGCAGCGTGCGACCGGCGTGGGTGAAGCTCATGGCGTCCTCGAATGGGGGGCAAGGACGGTAGCCCCTCGGCCGGGCAGGGAAAAGAGCGCGCCCGCGCCAAGTGGGAGGTTGGGCGGGGCGCGCGGGCCCGAGCCCCGTCGCAGACCGGCTTCAGTCGTCCAGCTTCTGCACCGCCACCGCGCCATCACGGTCGATCCGGACCAGCGCATTGCGCGGGATCGGATCCCAGCCCTGGTCCTCACTGAGCGGCTCGGAGCTCACCAGCACGCAGCCCTTGCCCTTGTCGGGGGCCAGCATGCGGCACTCGCCGTTGCTGCACACGTAGATGCGGCCGGTGTGCACGAACAGGCTCTCGCCGTCGTAGCCTTCGTGCGTGGTGTAGCGGACCGCCACCGCATCGGCGCCGTCGCTCAGCGCCAGATTCAGATAGTGCGGCTCGCCGATGCCGTAGTCGCGCCCGAGCTCGACCACCCGCCGCACCGCGTTCGCCATCGCCTGGGCCATGGCGTCGAGGCCGGTGGCTTGGCCCTTCATCAGTTCGTCGACCACCAGGGCGAACAGGTGCTCGCTGTCGGTGTTGCCCTGCACCACGGCGAATGCGGCATCCGACAGCGTCTGCAGCAGCGGCCGCCGCAACTTGGCGAAGTCGCCGATGTCGCCGTTGTGCATGAAGGCATACCGACCCCAGCGGAACGGGTGGCAGTTCGCTTCGCTCTGGCCGCCGTGCTTCGACGCCGCGCGCACGTGCGCCAGGATCACGTGGCTCTTCACCACCTTGGCCAGCTCCAGCAGGTTGTCGTTGTTCCAGGCCGGCGTGACCGAACGGAACAGCGCCGGCTCGGGCGACAGTTCGTGCACGTACCAGGCGATGCCGAAGCCGTCGCCGTTCAACGGATCGTCCTGGCCCGTGCTGCGGAAGCTCTGCTGGATGATCGAGTGTTTGGGCTCGACCACCAGCGAGGACAGCCGGATGGTCGGACCCAGATAGAGCGTGAAGCGGCACATGGCAGAGAGAATCGCCGATCCGGCATCGGCGCGCCAATGGCCTCGGCTCGATCCCGGCTCAGCCCTTGCCGAGGCCGAACACCTTCTGCACCGCCGCCACCGAGTCGAGCTCTTCCCACGGGAACAGCTTGACGGTGACCTTGGCCTGGCGACCGGCGTTGTCGAACACCTTGGTCACCACCTTCGGCTCGCGGCCCATGTGGCCGTAGCTGGCGGTTTCGCTGTAGATCGGCGTGCGCAGGGCGAAACGCTGCTCGATGAACCACGGGCGCATGTCGAACTCCGGCATCGCCGCGACCTTGGCCGCGATCTCGCCGTCGGTCATGCGCACCTTCGCGGTGCCGTAGGTGTTGACGTAGAAGCCGACCGGGCGCGCGACGCCGATCGCGTAGGCGACCTGCACCAGCACCTCGTCACAGACGCCCGCCGCCACCAGGTGCTTGGCCACGTGCCGCGCCGCGTAAGCGGCGCTGCGGTCGACCTTGCTCGGGTCCTTGCCGCTGAACGCGCCGCCGCCGTGGGCACCCTTGCCGCCGTAGGTGTCGACGATGATCTTGCGGCCGGTGAGGCCGGTGTCGCCGTGTGGCCCGCCGATCACGAACTTGCCGGTCGGGTTGACGTGGTAGGTGATGTCCTTGCCGAACAGCTCGCGCACGCGCTTGGGCAGCTTCTTCATCACGCGCGGCACCAGCACCTCGACCACGTCCTTCTTGATGCGCGCCAGCATCTTCGACTCGGTGTCGAAGTCGTCGTGCTGCGTGCTCACCACGATGGTGTCGATGCGACTCGGCTTGCCGTCGTCGCCGTACTCGATGGTCACCTGGCTCTTGGCGTCGGGCCGCAGGTACGGCATCACGCTCTTCTTCTCGCGCCGGATCACCGCCAGTTCGCGCAGCAGCATGTGGCTGATCTCGAGCGGCAGCGGCATGTAGTTGTCGGTGTCGCGGCAGGCGTAGCCGAACATCATGCCCTGGTCGCCAGCGCCCTGATCCTCGGGCTTCTTGCGCTCGACACCCTGGTTGATGTCGGGGCTCTGTTCGTGGATCGCGCTCAGCACGCCGCAGCTGTGCGCTTCGAACATGTATTCGCTCTTGGTGTAGCCGATGCGTTCGACCACTTGGCGAGCGATCTGCTGCACGTCGAGGTAGGCGCTGCTCTTCACTTCGCCGGCGAGCACGACTTGGCCGGTGGTGACGAGCGTCTCGCAGGCGACCTTGCTGGTCGGGTCGAAGGCGAGGAAGTGGTCGATGAGCGCGTCGCTGATCTGGTCGGCAACCTTGTCGGGATGGCCTTCGCTGACGCTTTCGGAGGTGAAGAGGTAGGGCATCGTCGTTCTTGGAAGGCGCGGAAGGTTACGCAAACGCCCGGCAAAAGGCACCCATTCGCTGGCCGCGATCCGGCGGCTTTCGGCCGCCGGCCGGCCGAGCCGGAAGACCGGCGAAGTGCGGGTGCGCTGCCTTGCCAAGGCCGATTGGCGGGGTCTACTGTGCCAGCGACATGCCGCGCGCGCTGCCTCGGATCGCCCAGATCGACTCGGAACTCGGCTTCTCCGGCGGCGAAGTCCAGGTGTTCCTGGAACTGCAGGCCCTGCGCGAACGCGGCTATTCCCAGGTGCTGATCGCCCCGCCCGAGAGCCAGAGCGCACGGCGGGCCATGGCAATGGGTTTCCCGGTGGTCGAAGTGCCGATGCGGGCCGATCTGGACCTGCTCGCGGTGGCCCGGGTGCGGCGCGCGCTGCGCGGCATCGACCTCGTGCACGTGCACACGGCGCGCGCCGGCTGGCTGGCCGGCCTCGCCGCCTGGAGCCTCGGCATTCCCTGTGTGATGACCCGGCGCATGGACCGCCGGGTGCGGCGCAATCCGCGCACCTGGCTGGTCTACCAGCGGTTCTGCCAGCGCACCGCCGCGATCAGCCCGGCGGTGCGGGATTGCCTGCTGGCCGGTGGCGTGCCCGCCGAACGCATCGACCTGGTGCCCGAAGCGGCCGATCCGGCGCGTCTGCAGCCGAACCGCGGCCGGACCGCGACCCGCCAAGCCTTGGGCCTCGCCGACGGCACGGTGGTGGTACTGGTCATGGCGGCCCTGGTGCGGCGCAAAGGCCACGACGTGCTGCTCGAAGCGTTCGCCCGGCTGCGCGGCGACCTGGTGCTGCTGTGCGCTGGAGCCGGTCCCGAACTCACGGCGCTCGAGGCACAGGCCCAGCACCTCGGTGTGGCGGAGCGGGTGCGCTTTCTCGGCCAGCGCGACGATCCCGGCGACCTGCTGGCGGCCTGCGACGTGTTCGTGCTGCCGTCGCGCGCCGAAGGGCTCGGGGTGGCCGCCCTCGAGGCCCTGGGTGCTGGCCGGCCGGTGGTCGCCAGCCGCGTCGGCGGCCTGGCCGAAGTGGTGGTCGACGGCCGCTGCGGCCGGTTGGTGCCGCCGGAAGACCCCATGGCACTGGCGGATGCGCTGCAGCAGCTGGCCGACGAGCCCAGCTTGCGCGAGCGTCTGGGTGCGGCCGGCCCCGGGCGGCTGGACGAGGGTTACCGGGTCGCGCAGATGGCCGACCACTACGAACGCATCTTTGCGCGCGTGCTGGCCGAGCAACGTCGATGAGCCAGCTCGCGGCGTTTGTCGCTGCCCACCGTCCGTCACGCTGCTAGCCTGTGCGGCATGCCCAGTTTCGCCGGATCTGCGCTCAGCAAAGAGGCGGTCGCCCGGGTCGCCGGGAGAGCGGCGGCCACCGCGGCGTGCGCGGCCCTGCACGGCCGGCCCGCGCACTTCTGCCTGGTCTTCGCCACCTCGGGCCACGATCCGCAGGAAGTGCTCGCCGGGGTGCGCGAAGTCGCGGGCGGGGCGCGGCTGGCCGGCTGCTCGGCCGAGGGCGTGATCGGCAAGGCCGCCAGCGAGGAATCGTTCCGCGCCGTCGGCGTGCTGGCCGTGCACTCCGACCAGATCGACTTCGAACCTTTGCTGGTGCGCGGCTACGGCGCCGACCCGGCCGGGGTGGGCCGGGCCATCGCCGAACGGGTGCGCGCGCACTGGCGCGGCGACGAATTCGCCTTGTTGCTGCTGCCCGATGGCCTGCGCGGCAGCGCCAGCGACCTGCTGGCCGCTTTGGACGCCGGCCTGCCGCGCCCGTTGCCGGTGGTCGGCGGCGCCGCCGGCGACGCCTTGGTGTTCGAAGGCACCACGCAGTTCTGCGACGGCGAAGTGGCCAGCGACGCCGTCACCGCCGTGGTGCTGCGCGGCGCGGGGCGGCTCGAGTTCGCCCTCAGCCACGGCTGCCGTGGCATCGGCATCGAACGCACCATCACGGCGGCGCACGGGCCGTGGGTCGAAACCATCGACCACCAGCCGGCTTGGCAGGTGTTCCGGCAGTTTCTGGACGGCGATCCGGACGACCTCAACACCGAAGGCGCCATCTATCTGTCGGTGGGGCTGCCGGTGCCGCCGAACGCGGACGACACCGAACCGCTGCGCATCCGCACGCCGCTCGGCCTCGACAAGGCCAACGGCGCCTTGCTGTTCCCCGGTGGCGGCCTGGCACAGGGCAGCGTGATCCGCCTGGCACGCCGCGACCCGGACGCGATCCGCAGCTCGGCGCGACGCTGCGCCGAGCGCTTGGCGCGGGCCGGCAAGGGCGAAGCGCCGCTGTTCGTGCTGCAGTTCGACTGCGCCGGCCGCGGCAAGCAACTGTTCGGCTCGCGCACGGCGGACGAACTGGTGCTGCCGCTGCAGACCGAACTGGGTGGCGCAGCGCCCTGGCTGGGCTTCTACACCTACGGCGAGATCGCGCCCGCGGACGGCCGCAGCTGCTACCACAACTTCACTGTGGCTCTCTGCGGCGTCTATCCGGAGTCATGACGGCCTTCGGTTCGTCCTACGACCTCGACAAACTGCTCGAGGAACGCGCCCAGCTCGCCGCGCAAGTGGAGTTGTTGGTGCGCACCGAGCAGCAGCTGTATCGGTCGCAGAACGAGCTGGACGTACAACTGTTGCGGCTGCGGGCCCTGGCCCGCTTCTCCATCGATCTGGGTGGGGAACCGTCGAGCGACGACGTGCTGGTCCGCGCCGCACACTTGCTCGGCGAGGGCTTCGCCATCGACTGGGTCGGTGCCCTGCGGATCTTGCCCGAGACCCGGGCAGTCGAACTGGTCGCCACCCACACCGGCGCGCACCCCTGCACTGCGACCGGCCTGCCCGCCGAAGCGTGGCAATGGCTCACGACGCTGACGGAGGCACAACTGCTGACGGCTTCGCGCGGCGCGGCGGCGGCAGGTGCACGCGGCTGCGTCGAGACTCTGCTCGGAGCCGGCGCGGTGCGCTGGACGACGAGCTGGCAGATCGGTGCCGTGCCCTTGCACCACGCCGGCAACGGCTGCCGCGGCGCCTTGCTGCTGGCGTCGTGGCGGCCGCGCCCGGTGCCGGTGCGCGATGGTGGCGTGGCCGAACAGCATCTGCCGGTGCTGCAGCTGCTGGGCCAGCACGTCGACCACGCCATCGGTGCGGCGACGCTGAACCGGAGTTTGCGCGAACGCAGCAGCCAGCTGGCCCACAGCCTCGCCTCCCTGGAGCGTGCCCAGCAAGCGCTGGTCGAAGCGCGCAAGATGGAAGCCATCGGCCGCCTGGCCGGTGGCGTCGCCCACGACTTCAACAACCTGCTGACGGTCGTGCTCGGCTGCGCCGAGGAGATCCTGGCCGAATTGCCCTCTGCGGCGCCGCTCCGCAGCAGCGCGCGGAGCATCGTCGAAGCCGGGCGCCGCGCCGCGCAGATCACCCAACAACTGCTGGCTCTCGGCCGCCGCCAGGCCCGCAGGCCAGTGGCCCTGGACCTGGGCCGCGCCGCCGGCGAGAGCATGGCCGTGCTCAGCCGCCTGTTGACGTCACAGATCCGGCTGTCCGTCGTCGCCGATCCGCAACCCGCGGTGGTCGAAGTCGATCCGGCGCAGCTGGAGCAGGTCCTGCTGAATCTGGTCGTCAACGCCCGCGATGCCATGCCTGACGGCGGACAACTGACGGTGCGCACCCGCGGCGCCGCCCCCGCAGACCTCACCGGCCGCGCCCAGCACCTGGACCCGGCGCGGTTCGCCGTGCTGGAGGTGAGCGACACCGGGGTCGGCATGGACGAGGCGACCCGGACGCGCATCTTCGAGCCGTTCTTCACCACCAAAGCCTCGAAACAGCACGCGGGGCTCGGC
>JAEUHP010000008.1 GCA_016795295.1 Planctomycetota bacterium
CACTTTGACCACCCAGTGGTTCGACCTGATCCAGCCGGCGACCAGCAACGCCCTGCGCTGGTCTGTCGGCAGCAGCGCGCCGACCCTGGACTTGGCGCATCTCGATGGTGTGCCTGGGGATGCGGCTGGCAACCTGACCGTTCACCTGGCCCCGGTCTACCGCTTCGAAGTGCGCTGAGCGCCGCGGACCTGCGGTTTGGCGAGCGGGCGCCAGGCTCAGGCTGGCTGGCTGCCCCGCCGGGGCGTTGCCGCCGTCACCTGCGCAAGGCCCCGCGGCTGTCTGGTGTGGTCGGACTTTCGGTCCTACCGATGTCTCAAAGATGTGCCACTTCCGGGAATCGGTGAAATTCCGGTGAGGAATCGAGCCACTCGCGACGCCTTGGGCGTAGGGAACGGCATCCCCCAGGAGGTCTCCGATGGCTGTAGCTGCGTGGATCGTGTGCTGGTGCTCTGGTTCCCTGCTGGTCGCCCCGCTGGTTGGCCGGGCGATGCGTTCGGTGCGGCCCGACGAATTGGGTGGTTAGCAGCGGTTCGCTCGTAGGGCGCCGGTCGTCGTTGGGGTGGCGGCTGGTTTTGGCCCAGACGTTGGGACTGGGCCCTGGTAGCTGGCGTTGGGCTCCAGGTTCTCCTTCCGGTTTCGGTCGGGGCTGTTCGGGGCGGGGTTGTTGCCGAGCCATCCAGGCGGCCGGCTGACACAATCGCCGCCCGACTGGCGCGCCCCGCCTGCGGCGCAGTCGAGGGTTGGTCGAGGCGATCGGTTCGCGCACAGCCCATGGCGTCGCCCCCTTGGCCTCGCTAGGCTCTACCCGCTTTCCCGACCCCTCCGGAGAAAGCAACTTTGGCAGAGTTCCTCGGCGAAGGCCTCACCTACGACGACGTCCTGCTGGTGCCGCAGATGGCCTCGGCCCTGCCGCGTGACGTCGAAACCCGGACCCGCTTCTGCCGTGGCGTGACCCTGCAGGTGCCGATCGCCAGCGCGGCGATGGACACGGTGACCGAGTCGCGCATGGCCGTGGCGCTGGCCCAGCAGGGCGGCATCGGCATCGTGCACAAGAACCTGTCGGTGGAGAAGCAGGTCGGCGAAGTCGACAAGGTCAAACGCTCCGCGAACGGCGTGATCCAGGATCCGGTGGCGCTGCTCGCCGACGATGCCGTGGGCAAGGCCAAGGACTTGATGCAGGCGCACAAGATCAGCGGCCTGCCCGTGGTCGACCACGAGCGCCGCGTGGTTGGCATCCTGACCCACCGCGACTTGCGCTTCGTCGATCGCCGCGAGTCCAAGGTGGGCAGCGTGATGACGGCCCAGAACCTGGTCACCGCGCCGCCGGGCACCACGCTCGAGCAGGCGCGCGAGATCCTGCGCCGCAACAAGGTCGAGAAGTTGATCCTGGTGCAGGCCGACGGGCGTCTCGCCGGCCTGATCACCATGAAGGACATCCGCGGCACCGAGGAGTATCCGCACGCGGCGCGCGATGGGCGTGGCCGGTTGGTGGTTGGTGCGGCGATCGGCGTGCACGACCTCGAGCGCGTCGGTCGGCTGGTCGAGGCGGGCTGCGACGTGGTCGTGGTCGACACCGCGCATGGCCACAGCAAGAACGTGCTGGACACCGTGGCGGCGATCAAGAAGGGCTTCGCCATCCCGGTGGTGGCTGGCAACGTGGGGACCTACGACGGAGCCAAGGCTCTGATCGAAGCTGGCGCCGACGGCGTCAAGGTCGGCATCGGACCGGGTTCGATCTGCACCACCCGGATCGTCACCGGCTGTGGCGTGCCGCAGCTCACCGCGGTGCTCGAAGCGGTGCGCGCGTGCAGTCCGGCCGGGGTGCCGGTCATCGCCGACGGCGGTGTGCGGCAGAGTGGCGACATCGTGAAGGCGCTGGCTGCGGGCGCGTCCAGCGTGATGCTCGGTTCGCTGTTGGCGGGCACCGAAGAATCGCCCGGCGAGACGATCTTGTTCCGCGGCCGGCAGTTCAAGACCGTGCGCGGCATGGGTTCGCTCGGTGCGATGGAAGCCGGCTCGGCCGACCGCTACGCCCAGGGCGAAGTGCGCGAGAAGATGAAGTTCGTGCCCGAAGGCGTCGAGGGCATGGTGCCGTACAAGGGCGCCGTCGCCGATTTCGTCTACCAGCTGGTGGGTGGTCTGCGCTCCGGCATGGGCTACTGCGGGGCGCGCACGTTGCCCGAACTGGCGCAGCGCGCCAAGTTCCTGCGCGTCACGGTCGCCGGGTTGCGCGAGAGCCATCCGCACGACATCCAGATCACCAAGGAAGCGCCGAACTACAGCGGCGAAGCATGAGCAACTCCCAAACCAGTGGCCCGTCGGGCGGCGTGCTGATCGTCGACTTCGGGGCGCAGTACTGCCAGTTGATCGCCCGCCGCGTGCGGGAGCTCGGTGTCTATTCGCGCATCACGGTGCCGGAGCGGGCGCTGTTCACGTTCGAGCACATGCGGCCGGCGGCGGTGATCCTGTCGGGCGGGCCGCGCTCGGTCTACGAACACGACGCTCCGGCCCTGGATCCGGCGATTCTGCACAAGGGCGTGCCGGTGCTCGGCATCTGTTATGGGCTGCAGTGGCTGGCGCAGCACACCGGTGGTCTGGTGACGCCGGCGCAGTCGGGGGCGGAATACGGGCGCACCGAGCTCGCGGTGCTGGACGGGCAGGACCTGCTGGCCGGCTGCCGCCCGAACGGCACCGTCTGGATGTCCCACGGCGACAAGGTGGCCAAGCTGGGCCCTGGCTTCACGGTGCTGGCGCAGAGCGAGCCGTGCCCGTTCGCGGTGGTGGCGGATCGGTCGCGCGGCTTCTTCGGGCTGCAGTTCCATCCGGAAGTCGCCCACACCGAGGACGGCGGCCTGATGCTGAAGAACTTCGTGCTCGGCGTGGCGCGCTGCCGCACCGACTGGAACCCGGGCAACTTGGTCGAGAGCAAGATCGCGGCGGTCCGCGAGCTGGTGGGCAGCACGGGCGAAGTGGTGCTCGGCCTGTCCGGTGGCGTCGACAGTTCGGTGGCTGCGGTGTTGATCCACCGGGCCATCGGCCAGCGGCTGCACTGCGTGTTCGTCGACAACGGCTTGCTGCGCCAAGGCGAGCGCGAAGGCGTCGAGGCGCTGTTCCGCGACCACTACCACATGGACCTCGAAGTGGTCGACGCCAGCGAGCGCTTCTTGGGCGAACTGCGTGGTGTGGTCGATCCCGAGCAGAAGCGCAAGATCATCGGCCGCGTGTTCGTCGAAGTGTTCCGTGAGAAGGCCGCGCAAAAGCGCAACGCCAAGTTCCTGGGCCAGGGCACCCTGTATCCCGACGTCATCGAGTCCGTGGCGGCACACGGCGGTGCCACGTCGACGATCAAGAGCCACCACAACGTCGGCGGCCTGCCCAAGGACCTCGATCTGGTGTTGGTGGAGCCGCTGCGCGATCTGTTCAAGGACGAAGTCCGGGCGCTGGGCCGCGAGCTGGGGCTGCCGAGTGCGTTGGTCGACCGCCAGCCGTTCCCAGGTCCGGGGCTCGCCGTGCGCTGCCTCGGGGAAGTGACCCGCGAGAAGCTGACGCCGCTGCGTGCAGCCGACCGGATCGTGCGCGAAGAAGTCGAGGCGAATGGCCTGCAGCGCGGCCTCTGGCAGTACTTCGCCGTCTACGTGCCGCAGAAGTCGGTGGGTGTGAAGGGCGATGCGCGGGTCTACGAAGACGTGTGCGTGCTGCGGCTGGTGAGCAGCCAGGATGCGATGACCGCAGACTGGGAACTGTTGCCGCTGCCGGTGCTGAAGCGCATCTCCAGCCGGATCCTCAACGAGGTGAAGGGTTTCGCGCGCGTGTGCCTCGACATCTCGAGCAAGCCGCCGGCGACGATCGAGTGGGAGTGAGTTCCGCCGCGCGCGGGGGCGGGAGGGCGCGCGCGTCGTGATGGTCGCTGCGGCAGAGCGGTGGTTTCCCCTCAGTGCGTAGGGGAAAGACGCTAGCAAGTTCTGCCATGCGGTCGCCGAGAAAGAGGCCACGACCGCAGTAGGAAACGCGGTCGCCGAGGAGCCATGACCGCAACCGCTTCGCCGCCGATCTCGGCGGCACCCGATGTCGAAACCACGGCCGCGCCCAGTGCCAAGGCCCCGGTCGTTCCAGCCTCCGCGCGCCTGCCCGGTGGCCTGCTGCCCAACAAGGACGGCAAGACTTTCCAGGTGGTCAGTTTCCGCATCGGCGACGAAGAATACGGCGTCGACATCATGGCGGTGCAGGAGATCATCCTGGTCGGCGTGATCACGCAAGTGCCAGAGGTGCCCGAGCACGTGCTCGGCGTCATCAATCTGCGCGGCAACGTGATCCCGATCATGAACCTGCGCCGGCGCTTCGGCATGCCCGACCAGCCGGTCGGTGAAACGACGCGCATCGTGGTGATGAACCTCGGCGGGCGCACCGTGGGAGCCGTCGTCGACGGGGTCGACGAAGTGCTGCGGCTCTCGACCGAGGAGATCTCGGCGACGCCTGCTTCGCTCGGCGGCGCGGGCAAGGACTACGTACTCGGATTGGCACGCCGCAAGGAGCGGCTGCTGATCCTGCTGGACATGGCGCGCCTGCTGGGTGGCAGCGACGCCGGAATCACGACCAACCACACAGGGACCGAAGGGTGATGGAATGACGACCACGACCACGAAGCGCAAGGCTGCGAGCCAGCGGACGACCAAGCCGGCAGGACAGGGTGCCGAAGCGGTGAAACTCCTGGAGGCGGTGCGGCGGCAGTTCGCCGTCATCGAATTCGACCTGGACGGCACGGTGCTGGACGCCAACGAAGCGTTCCTGCAGGCCATGGGCTACGGCCGTGACGAGCTGCTCGGCAAGCACCATCGTCTGTTCGTCGACCCGCAGTACGCCGAGTCGCCGGCGTACCGCGAGTTCTGGGCCAAGCTGAACCGCGGGGAGTCGGACAGTGGCGACTACCAGCGCTTCGGCAAGGGCGGGCGTCCGGTCTGGATCAACGCCACCTACTTCCCGATCACCGACGCGGCCGGCAACCCCACCAAGGTGGTCAAGCTCGCCACCGACATCACCAACCAGCGCCAGGCGCAGGTTGCGGCGAAGCGCGCGTCGGACGCAACCGATGCAGTGGCGACCAACGTGATGATCTGCGACGCGCAGTTCCGGGTCGTCTACAGCAACAAGAAAGCGCATGAGACCCTGCGCAAGCTCGAGCCGGTGCTGCTGGAGAAGTTCGGCGTGCGCGCCGAGCAGATCCAGGGCATGAGCATCGATCGCTTCCACCGCGATCCGAGCCACCAGCAGCGTCTGCTGCCGAGTCTGCGTGGGCGCACGCACACTGCCGAGTTCCCGCTCGGCAACGAAGTGATCTCGCTTTCGGCCGCAGGGCTGTTCGACGCGCAGGGCAACTTCACCGGCGCCGTGGTCAACTGGGAAGTGGTCACGGCGCAGAAGCAGCTCAACGCCGAGATCGAACGCAAGGCCAAGGCCGAGGCCGCCGCGGCTGCCGAGTTGCGGGCCAAGGTCAACAGCCTCCTGCAGGTGGTCGAGAAGGCCGCCAAGGGGGATCTCACCGCCAGCCACGACGTCAGCGGCCAGGATCCGGTCGGCCAGCTCGGGGAGGGGTTGCGGCGCATGATCGCGGACCTGCGCAACATCATCGTGCAGATCAAGGAGGGTGCCGAGCAGTTCAGCCAGAGTGCCGGCACGATCAGCAATGCGTCGAGCAACCTCTCCGAGGCTTCCCAGACCAACGCCGCGACCGTCGAACAGATGACGGCGTCGGTCGACCAGCTCACCGAGAGCATCCGCCTGATCGCCAGCAACGCGTCCGAAGCCAATTCGATCGCCACCGAGACCAGCACCAAGGCGGCGGCGGGTGGCCAGGCGGTCGATCGCTCGATCGCGGCGATGAAGGACATCAACCGTTCCAGCGAGCGCATCAGCGAGATCATCCAGGTGATCAGCGAGATCGCGAGCCAGACCAACCTGCTGGCGCTCAACGCCGCGATCGAAGCGGCGCGCGCCGGCGAGCACGGCCTCGGCTTCGCGGTGGTCGCCGACGAGGTGCGCAAGCTCGCCGAGCGCAGCAGCGAAGCGGCCAAGCAGATCACTGGCTTGATCCGCGAATCGACGCAGCGGGTGGTCGAGGGCACGCGCCTGTCCGAGGACACCGGCCAAGCACTGAAGCAGATCATCGAAGGCGTGCAGAGCACCGCGCAATCGATCGCCCAGATCGCGACGGCCACCGACGAGCAGTCGGCGACGGCCACCGAAGTGGCGCGGGCGATCCAGAACGTGGCCAAGCTCACCGAAGGCAACTCGAACAACGCCACCAACATGGCGGCGTCGGCCGAGGAGCTGTCGGCGCAGGCCGTGGCGCTGAAGGAGCTGGTGCGGCGCTTCCAGATCTGAGTCCTGCTGGAGGAGGGAAGCCACCCGAGAGCCGTACGCGGCGCTCGGGTGGGGCGATCGGCTTCGGTCGTCGGGCGATGGGGATGCAACCATGACGGCGCAACAAGGCAACGCAGATCTGATCGCCGACTACCTCGGCGAGGCCCACGACTACCTGGAGCAGCTCAGTCGAGTGCTGCTGCAACTGGCCGAAGCCGATGGCAACTGGCCGCAGGAGCGCGTCGTGGAACTGTTCCGCAGCGCGCACTCGCTGAAAGGCTTGTCGGCCTGCTTCGGCTTCGAGAAGACCAACCAGGTCACCCACGAGCTGGAGAACCTGTTGGTGCTGGTGCGGGACGGCAAGGTGCAGCCGCATCCCGGTCTGGTGAAGGCGATGTTCGCGGCGATCGACATGGTCTCGCACCTGACCGCGGAGATCGCCTCCGGGGGGCACGAGCATGCCGAGACCGGGGTGTTGCTGGATGCCCTGAAGGGGGCTGCAGCTGCCAAGGCGGCGCCGGTGGCAGGTCTGCGGACCAGCGGGGGAGAGCCAGCCCGTGCAACCAGCACGCCAGCGAACGGCAACGCCGAGGCCAACGAGACGGTGCGCGTGCGCATGGACCGCCTCGACCGCATGGTCAATCTGACCGGCGAACTGGTGATCACCCGCTCGCGGCTGCACCTGGTGACCCGCCAGATGCGGCCGCTGCAGCGGGCCGGCGAACTGTTCGCGGCCGCGGCCGAACTGCAGCACGGTCTGCAGGCGCTCGAGTGCTTTGCCGCGGTCGCCGGCGCCCATGGCCCGGCCCTGCTGCGTCTGCAGGAGCAACTCACGACCCACGCCCAGCTCTTGCACGGTGGCCTCGGCGACCTGCAAGGCATCGGCCGGGTGTTGCGCGAACTCGACGAGACCACCTACGACCTCGACGGGGCCGTGGGCGGCATCCACGAGGCGGTGTTGCAGTTGCGCATGGTGCCGCTCGACAGCGTGTTCCGCCGCCTGCAGCGCGTGGTGCGCGACACCGCCGAAGTGGTTGGCAAATCGGTGGCCTTGGAGATCTCCGGGGGGGACACCCAGATCGACAAACGCGTCGCCGACGAACTGATCAACCCGTTGGTGCACATCCTGCGCAACGCGGTCGACCACGGCATCGAGGCTCCGGCCGACCGGACTGCCGCCGGCAAACCGGCGCAAGGCACGGTGCGGGTCAGCGCCTTCCAGCGCGGCAGTTCGGTGGTCATCGAGGTCCACGACGACGGCCGCGGCATCGACCCGCAGCGTCTGCTCGCCAAAGCCGTCGAGAAGGGCATCCTGACCGCAGACGAGGCCGCGGCGACGTCGCCTGCCGCGGCGCAACGGCTGATCTTCGCGCCTGGGTTCTCGACGGCGGCGGCGGTCACCGAAGTGTCCGGCCGTGGCATGGGCATGGACATCGTGCTGGCCACGATCAAGGCCCTGCGCGGCAGCCTCGACCTCGAATCCCACGTCGGCAGCGGCTCGCGCTTCACCATCCAGCTGCCGCCGAGCATGTCGATCCTGTCGAGCCTCTTGATCGAGGTGCGCGGCACCATGTTCGCCCTGCCTTTGACCGAAGTGCGCGAAATCGTCGAACTGCCGCGGTTGCGCCAGCACGTGGTCCAGGGGCGGCCGACGATCGTGGTGCGCGACCAGCCGATGCCGCTGGTGCGCCTGCCGGCGACCTACCGCTTCCCGGGCGAGGGCCTGGCCGGTCCCGAGGTCGAACCGCAGCACGCGGTGTTGTTCGGTTCGGGCGAGATGCTGTTGGCGCTCGCCGTCGACCGACTGCTCGGCAAGGAAGACTTGGTGCTGAAGCCCCTGTGCAGCGAACTGCAGCGGGTGCCGGGGCTCGCCGGCATGGCGATCCGCGGCGACGGCCGGGTCACCTTGATCCTCGATCCGGTCGGCTACGCCGAGCACGCGCTCGGCCGACGTCGGGTGCGCCCCAAGGTGGAGGAGCCCGAGCCATGTCCGACCGCAACGTGATCCAGGTGCCGATCGGTGGCATCGCCACGGCGCGCAACCCGGGAGTGCTGACCACGCTGCTGGGCTCGTGCGTCGGACTCGTGCTGCAGGATCTGCGCAACCAGGTGGCGGCGCTGGCCCATGTGGTGCGGCCGAACGGCAAGGGGGCGGGCATGGGGCCGGGCTACTTCGCCGACCAGGCGGCGGCGAACGCGCGGGATCTCCTGCTGCAGGCCGGGGCCGACCCGCGGCACCTGTTGGCCAGGTTGGCCGGCGGTGGGCGCATGGTGCGCACCGGCGTCGACATCGGCGCACGCAACGCTGCGGCGCTGAAGGAAGAGTGTTACCGCCTCGGCATGACCTTCGGTGGCCACGTCGACGGTCCCGTCGACGGCGGATGCTTCCTGGTGGTCGAAACCGCGACCGGCAAAGTGTCGGTGCGACCGTTGGTGGCTGGTGGCGCCGACGACGGCGCGTGGCGGCAGTTGCGTCAGGACTTGGAGGGCCCGAAGTGACCGGCTCTGTGCGCCCTTGGGTCGCCATCGTCGACGAAGACCCGGACAACCATGCGGCCCTGGCCGAGTGGTTGCGCGCCGCCGGTTACGAGCCGGTCGCCCACCCGACGGCCCAGGCCGTGGCGGCCGTGGTGGTGCGCTGGCCGTCGCTGCCGCCGCTGCCGCAGGGCACGTCCAGCCCGCCGGTGGTGCTGCTCGCCCCGCCCGACGTGGCGTTGCCGTCGTCGGCGGCCGCCGCCATCGCCGAAGTGGTGGTGGCTCCGGACCAGCAGGACGTGCGCAGCTTGCTGCAGTGGTCCAAGCAGTTGCACTCCGCATTGCGCCAACTCACCGCGCCGCCGCCGATCGCTTGCCAGGTGCCCTGGTCGTGCCGCACGGGGCCGGTGGGGCGCGACGCCCCCAGCTTGGTCGCGGTCGGCGTGTCCACCGGGGGGCCGATCGCGCTGCGCGAACTGTTCCGGGCCCTGCGCGGTGCGGAGTTGCCGCCCTTGGCGTTGGTGCAGCACATTCCCAAGCCCTTCCTCGCCCCGCTGGTCGAGCGATTGGCCCACGAAGGCGAGCGTCCGGTGGTGGTCGCGGACCACGGCCAGCCGCTGGTGCCGGGCACTGCCTACCTGGCACCCGGGGATCGCCACCTGCGCATCTGCCACGACGCCGGGCGTCTCGAGACCCAGCTCGACGACGGGCCGCCGCGGCGCGGCCATCGGCCGGCCGTCGAAGTGCTGTTCGAGAGCTGTGCCGGGCTGCCGCGGCCGGGCATCGCGGTGCTGCTGACCGGCATGGGGCAGGACGGGGCGGCGGCCATGCTGGCCTTGCGCACGGCTGGCTGGCGGACGATCGGCCAGGACGAAGCGAGTTGCGCCATCTACGGCATGCCCAAGGCGGCCCGGCAACTCGGCGCCGTCGAATGCGAGCTGCCGTTGGCCGAGGTGGGACCGTGGCTGGTGCGGGCCTGCCGTCGTGCCGGGCGTCCGGTCGGCGCGTAGGGGGCGCTCAAGCCAGCGTGCGGTCCAGCATTTCGCGGCTGTTGGTCGACAGGCCGCGCGCCGTCAATCCGGCGAGGGCCGCCCGCACCTGCTGTTGCCGCCCCTGGTCGAACCGCCGCCAGCTCTCGAACGGCTGCAGCAGGCGCGCGGCGAGCGCTGGATTGCGCGGGTCGATCGCCGCGACCACTTCGGCCAAGAAACGGTAGCCGCGGCCGTCCGGCTGGTGGAACGCGCGCAGGTTCTGCGTGGCGAACACCCGGGCCAAGGCGCGCACGCGGTTCGGGTTGCCGAGATCGTAGTCGGGGTGGGCGCGCAGTTGCTCCAGGCGCTGGTGGGCGTCGCTGCGGTCGGCGGCGGCCTGCACCGCGAACCACTTGTCGAGCACCAACGGCTCGGCCTGCCAGCGGGCGTGGAACGCGGCCAAGGCGCGGTCGAAGTGCCCGCCGGGGAGCTGCCCCAGGGCCTCCAGAGCCGCCATGGTGTCGGTCAGGTTGCCCGCCTGCGCGAAGGCCTGCACCAGCAGCGCTTCGTGGCGGCTGCCCAGGGCGGCGAGCAGATCCAGTGCCACCGCGCGGCGCGCCCGGGCCCCGGCGGCGGTCGCCGTCACGCCGCTTTGCGTGGCCCGGGTGGCCACCGCGACCAGGCCCGGCTCGAGGGTCGTGGCGATCTGGCGGCGCAGCGCGGTGCGCGCCGCCGCGAGCGCTTCGGGATCGGGTGTCGTGGCGAGCTGCAGCAGTTCGCCCAGGTCGGGCAGCCGCAGAGCCATGGCTTGGAAGGCGGGGTCGCTGCCGCGTTCGAGTTCGATGCCGAGGGCGTGGACGAACGGTGCGGCGTCCGGGGCTTGGCCTGCGGCCGCGGCGAACAGCCACTGGCGGGCCAGTTCCTGGCCAGCTTCCCAGCGGGTGAACGGATCCGCGTCGTGGGCCATCTGCAGGCGTCGTTCGGCGGCGTCGAGGTCCGAGCGAAGGTGCACCGGCGCACTGAAGCCGCGCAGGAGCGCGGGCACGGGTGGGTGTGCACCGAAGGCGCCGAAGCACTCGACCGTGGCGGTGGCCTGGTCGAGCACCACCAGGTGTTCGGCCTGCATCTTGCCGCCCGGAGCCAGTGCCGTCGGCACCGGTTGGCCGTGGGCATCGAGCCAGCCGAGGCGCAGTGGGATCGGCAACGGCTGCTTCTCGGCCTGGCCCGGGGTCGGCGCGGTGCGTTGCGTCAGTTCCAGCACCCACGCGCCCCGGGTCGCGTCGAAGCGACGTCGCACCGTCACTTCGGGCGTGCCCGCCTGGTCGTACCAGGCGAGGAATCGGCGCAAGTCGACGCCCGCGCCGCGGCCCAGGCAGTCGACGAAGTCCTCGATCGTCGACGCGGTGCCATCGCGCTCGGCGAAGTAACACTGCATGCCGCGCTGGAACGCCGCCGCGCCGAGCACGGTGTGCAGCATGCGCACCACTTCGGCGCCCTTCTCGTAGACCGTCGCCGTGTAGAAGTTGTCGATCGCGTGGTAGCTCGCCGGGCGCACCGGGTGGGCCAGCGGCCCCTGGTCCTCGGCGAACTGCCGGCTGCGCAGCCGGCGCACTTCGAGCAGCCGCTGCACGGCCGGCGAACGCATCGCGGCGCTGAATTGCTGTTCGCGGAACACCGTGAGCCCTTCTTTCAGCGCCAACTGGAACCAATCGCGGCAGGTGATGCGGTTGCCGGTCCAGTTGTGGAAGTACTCGTGGCCGATCACTGCCTCGATGCCTTCGTAGTCGCCGTCGGTGGCGGTGGCCGGGTCGGCCAGCACGTAGGCGCTGTTGAAGATGTTGAGGCCCTTGTTCTCCATCGCCCCGAAATTGAAATCGCGCACCGCGACGATGTTGTAGACCTCGAGGTCGTACTCGCGTCCGTAGGTCTGTTCGTCCCAGGCCATCGCACGCTGCAGGCTGTCGAGCGCGTAGGCGGCGCGTCCGCCTGCCCCCGGGTCGACGTGCACGGCCAGGCTCACGGCGCGCCCGGAGCGCGTGGTGAACGATCCGGTCACGGTCTCGTAACGCCCGGCCGCCACCGCGAACAGGTAGGCGGGTTTCGGGAACGGATCGTGCCAGACCGCAAAATGCCGCCCACCCGGCAACGCGCCCTGCGCCACCGGATTGCCGTTCGCCAGCAGCGTCGGGAACTGGGTGGCATCGGCCGTGAGGCGCACGGTGTACACCGACAGGCAGTCCGGGCGGTCCTGGGCGTAGGTGATGCGGCGGAAACCCTCGGCTTCGCACTGGGTGCAGAAGCGGCCACCGGAAAGGTACAGCCCAGACAGCGCGGTGTTCTCTGCCGGCCGCAGGCGGGTCACGACGCGCAGGCGAAACGCCGCTGGCGGATGGCGGAGGCGCAGGCCGTGCGCCGTGGTTTCGCAGGCGCGTTCGGACACCGGTTGCCCGTCGAGCTCCAGGGCCTCCACGGTGAAGTCCTCGCCGTCGAGCCACAGGTCGGCAGGCTCCGGGCCCGTGCGTTCGAACCACGTGGTGGCCACCACCCGGGTCGCGGCAGGGTCCAGATCGAACTCCAGCTCCAAGCGGGTGCTGCGGTAGGCCGAAGGGCGGTAGTCGGCCAGCCGGACCGGGGGTTTTGCAGTCGACATTCGGGCAGCGTAGGTGCCAGGTGGGCCGGGCACCATGCCGCGCCCTGGGCGCGGGTGTCCTGGGCGGGGGACACTGCGGCGGCCCGCGCCGCCGGTGCCAAGGCAGATTCTGCGCCACAGGGAGTCCGGGCACGTTATTTGTATCGGGGTGGGCTGTGCCCCCGCCTCGGACTACACCTCCGGGGTCGGTTGGCCCGAAATCCCCATCCATGGAGGTTGCTGTGCTGCTTCGTTCCCCACTTCCGCGGGCGTTCTGGCTGTCGCTCTGCGCCGCCGTTGCGCTGCCGCTCCTCGCTCAAGATCCCGTGCCGCCCAAGGGCGCCGAAAAGAAGGGCCCTGACAAGGAGGTCGTCGAGAAGATCGATCTGCTCAAGGAGTGCGTGCTCGACAAGAAAATGGCGCGCGACGCCGATGGGGTGGCTGCGATCGACGCACTGCTGCAGAAGTTGCAGGCGAGCGTCGAACCCAAGGACCAGCAGGCGATCGTCAAGGCGTTCGACTTCACGCTGACCCAGGGCAAGCTGCGGCCGCCGGAGACCGTGCAGCTCTACATCGCGGCGGCTGCGGCGCTCGGCCAGTGCGGCGTCGACGGCGCCAAGGTGTTGAAGGCCGCCTACCTGAACAAGCGGTATCCCGAGCGCCGTGAGTGGGTGCCGCTGCGGGAAGTGTTCCTGCGCCATCTGGGCAAGACCAAGGACGAGGCGCAGGTCAAGTTTCTCTGCGTCGAGGCGCGCACCAACCACGAAGCGGCGCTGCAGGCCGCGGCGGGCGAAGCGCTCGGCAACTTCGAGGACAGCAAGGACGCGGTGCGCAAGGAGATCGTCAGCATCTTGATCGCCAAGTGGGGCGAGATCGAGGAGATCGCTTCGCAGATCGGCAGCGGCAACATGGAGGCGCAGAACGCCCAGGACCGCCGCGCGACGATCAGCGACAAGTGGTCCAGCACCCTGGAGAAGTTGACCCGGCAGACGCTGCGCAAGTTCACCGAGTGGCAGACCTGGTTCAACAAGAACAAGGGCCAACCGTGGCCGTGACCGATCGCGGGGAAGTTCCCTGCCACTGCGCCGTCTAGCGCGCATGTTCCGCCGCCTGTCGCTTTGGCTGGTGCTCGCCGCGCTGCTCTCGGCAGTTGCTTGGCTGCTCCGTGAGACTCGCGAGCTGGCCGAGCAGATCGGCTGGGCCGAACGGGATGCGCGCGTGGTGGCGGCGCGCCTTGTGGCTGTGGAAGCTGCCGCCGCGGCGGCCGCCCGCGAGGGCGCCGCCGCCGCCGCCGAGCGCGACCGGCTGGCAACGGAGTTGGCCGCCGCACTGTCCCGCAGCACGACGCTTGCCGACGCGCTGCGGGCGCACCGCGAACGTGCCGCCGCGGCGAAGCCGACTGCGGGATGGGGGCCAATGCCCGAAGGCGTGCGCAGTTGCCTGTTGGCGTTGCGCGACGTGCTGGCCGCCGAGGGTTTCCCACTGCCGCGCTTCCTCGCCGCCCGCGCTCTGCACGAGCGCGAACTGGCCGACGTCGAAGTCCTGGTGGCCGATGGCGATGGCCTGGGCGCGCAGTGCCTGGCCGCCGGCCGCATGACCGCGACCCTGGACGCGACGGCGGGCCGTCTCGAACTGCGCTTCTTCGACGGGGTGGTGACCCGCGGCGGGGTGGCCACCGCGCTGCCGGCCGATGGCTGGCCGTTGGTCTATGCGCCGGTCGATGCGCGCTTCTGTGCCGAACGGCTGCCCGCTCTGGTCCAGGTGGTGGGGGCGTTGCCGGCCGAGGCCGCGGCCGGTGCGGTCCGTCCTGCCGACCTGGATCCGGTGAGCCGCGAGCGCTGGCTCGAGCGGTTGGACCGCCTGCTCGCGGTGGCTGGCCTGCCGGAGGCCTGGCACGTGCACCGCTTGCGCGATCTGCGCGCGGGTTGGTTCGAGTCCGTGCAAGTCCTCGCCAGCGACGAGCGCGGCCTGCTCGCCGGCAGCATCGACGGTGCCCGGATGGCCGTGGAAGTCGACCGCAAGGCGGGGGTGGTCTCGCTGCGGTTCTGCGATGGCTGCTTGCGCCGGGGGGCCACGGAGACCACGATCCGCGACGAAGGTTACCGCATGCTGTTGCCCAAACTGACTCCGAGCCAAGCGACCGAGCTGATGCTCGGCATGGTGGTCGAACGGTGAGTTTCTGCGCGCCTTGGTGCTCTGCCGAGGGGGGGGGACGATGACGGCCACGGGTACGTTCGCGCGGTTCACCGCGGATTGGCTGCCCAGGGTCGACGCCGCGATCGAGGCGTTGCTGCCGCCGCGCACCGCGGCCCCGGTGCGGCTGCACGAAGCGATGCACTACGCGTTGTTTCCGGGCGGCAAACGGCTGCGCCCGATGCTGGCCCTGCTCGGTGCCGTCGCCGTGGGCGAGGCCCCGACCCGGGTGCTGCGGGCGGCGGCCGCCCTCGAGTGCCTGCACACCTACAGTCTGGTGCACGACGACCTGCCGTGCATGGACGACGACGCGCTGCGCCGGGGGCGGCCCACCTGCCACGTGGTCTATGGCGAGGCGTTGGCCCTGCTGGCAGGGGATGCCCTGCTGACCCTGGCCTTCGAAGGCGTGGCCGACGCCGGCCCGGCGGCGGTGGCCGCTCTGGCGGTGGCTGCGGGCAGCCGGGGCATGGTGGGCGGGCAGGTGGAGGATTTGGCCGCCGAAGGGGATCCCGGGGCGCACACCGAAGAGCGGTTGCGCTGGATCCACGACCACAAGACGGGGGCGCTGATCACCGCCTCCTTGCTGGTCGGTGCGCACGCCGCCCGGCACCCAGAGCCCGTGCCCCGAGCCGTCCTGGACCTGTTGACCCGGTTCGGGGACCAGCTCGGCCGGGCCTTCCAGATCGCCGACGACTGCCTGGACCTCACCGGTACCGCGGCCGAATTGGGCAAGAACCCCCTGGCGGACGTGGCGCTGGGCAAGCTCACCTGGCCGGCCCTGGTGGGGCTCGAAACCAGCCTTGCCACGGCCCGTGGCTTGGCTGCCGCCGCCGCCGGTCTGGCCCCGGCGATCGCCGCGGCCGGGGCGGCAGCCGCTGGAGTTCCCCCGGTCGCTCTGGACGCCGCGGCCCAGCTCCTGCAAGATGTTGCGTTCCAGGCCGTGGAACGGCGCCGCTGAGCGGCCCGTTCGCGGCCGAACTCGATACCCGCAGCAGCGGACACGGCTTTGGACCACAGCTCGCCGACGCCTCTCTTCGACCAGGTCGACAACCCCGCGGATCTCAAGCGCCTGGGCCGCGACCAACTGCCGGCCCTGTGCGCCGAACTGCGTCGGGTGATCCTCGACACGGTCAGCATCACCGGGGGGCATCTCGGTTCGGGCATGGGCGTGGTCGAACTGACCGTGGCCCTGCACTACGCGTTCGATTTCCGCTCCGACCGGCTGGTCTGGGACGTCGGGCACCAGTGTTACCCGCACAAGCTGCTCACCGAACGCAAGGCGCGCTTCCACACGCTGCGCCAGAAGGGGGGGCTGTCGGGCTTCAGCAACAAGTTCGAGTCGCCCTACGACGTCTACCTGATGGGCCACGCCGGCACCGCGGCCTCGGCGGCGCTCGGCATCGCCATGGGCGACCGCATGCAGGGCGTGCAGCGGCACTCGGTGGCAGTGGTCGGCGACGCGGCGATGGGCTGCGGCGTGGCGTTCGAAGCGCTGAACCACGCCGGCGCGCTGGAAGACGACCGGCTGCTGGTGATCCTCAACGACAACCGATGGTCGATCGCGAAGACCGTCGGCGCGCTGTCGCGGCACCTCAACAAACTGCGTTCGGGCAGTTTCTACAACCGCGCCAAGGAGGCCATGCACGGCCTGATCCAGGCGATCCCGGTGGTGGGCAAGGACCTCGACCAGCGGCTCGGCGACGCGGTCGACATGGTCAAGAACATGGTGGTGCCGGGCCACATCTTCGAAGAGCTCGGTTTCCGCTACTTCGGGCCGATCGACGGCCACGACGTGCAGCAGGTGCTGGCGGCGCTCGAGGACGTGAAGAAACTGCCTGGCGTGGTGCTGCTGCACGTGCTGACCGAGAAGGGCAAGGGCGTGCCCGGCAGTGAGGATCGTTACGACCGCGCCCATGCGGCCAAGCCGCAGCCGCCCAAGAAGAAGGCCGAAAAGGTGCCGGTGGAGCCGTGCGTGTTGCAGCCGGTGCTGCCGGTGCAGAAGCCGGGCCGGTCGTGGACCGAGTGGTTCGGCGAGGGCATGCAGCAGCTCGCCGAGCGCGACCGCCGGGTGGTTGCGATCACGGCCGCGATGCCCGATGGCACGGGCCTCATGGAGTTCCGCGATCGTTTCCCCGACCGGTTCGTCGACGCCGGCATCGCCGAGCAGCACGCGGTCGCCATGGCCTCGGGCATGGCCACTGCGGGCATGCGCCCGGTGTGTGCCATCTACTCGACGTTCCTGCAGCGCGGCTACGACCAGGTGTTCCAGGAAGTGATCCTGCAGAAGCTGCCGGTGCTGTTCGCCATGGACCGCGGCGGCTTGGTCGGCGAGGACGGCATGACGCACAACGGTCTGTACGACCTGGCGTTCCTGCGCTGTCTTCCGGGCATCGTGCTGATGTCGCCGAAGGACGGCCCCGAACTGCACGAGATGATGTTGTTCGCGCTGGATCTGCCGGGTGCCAGCGGCATCCGCTACGCGCGCGGCAACGCGCCGAATGCCGGCGATCTGCTCGGCTGGCACGGCCGCCGGCAGCCGCTCGAACTGGGCCGCATGGAGATCCTGCGCCCCGGCAGCGATGGCGCCGTGTTGGCCTACGGCCACATGGTGCAGACGGCCCTCGAAGCGGCGGCGCTGCTCGACAAGCGCGGCATCCACATCGAGGTGGTGAACGCGCGCTTCTGCAAGCCCCTCGACGAGCAGGGGGTGCTCGCCCTGTGCGACCGCCACGACCGGGTGGTGACCCTGGAAGACCACACCCGGGTCGGCGGCTTTGGCAGTGCGGTGCTCGAGTGTCTGGCCCAGCACGGTCCGGTGCGCGCGCGGGTGCAGGTGATGGGGGTGCCCGACGAACTCCTGGAGCACATGAGCCGCAGCCAGGTGCTCGAACACTGCGGCCTCACCGCCGCCGCCGTGGCCGAACGCTTCTTGGCCGAGCGCTACGTCCCGGGCAACTCGGCGCCGCTGCGCCGCTGACCCATGCCGGGTTCGCCGCCCAGCCGGGTGCTCGTCGTCGGCGACGAGAAGAAGGGCGGAACCCGTGCCCTGGTGCAGCACCACGCCGCGTGGCTTGGGGCGCGCGGCTGCCGCGCCGAAGTGGTCACCGACCGCGACAGTTCCCTGGCCGAACGCGGCGCCGATGCGGTGGTGGTGTTCGGCGGCGACGGCTCGTTGCTGGCCACGGCTCGCCGGCTCGGGGCGCACCAGGTGCCGACGCTCGGCATCAACCGCGGGCGGCTCGGCTTCCTGACTTCGTTCGAGATCGAACAGGCCGAAACCGCGCTCGCCGCCCTGTTGGCCGGCCAGCTGCACGAAGAGCAGCGTCTGATGTTCTGGTGCGAAGCGCGCGGCCCCGACGGCAGCCAGTTCGGTCCGGTGCTCGGCCTCAACGACGTGGTGGTGAGCCGCGCCGCGGTCGGCGGCATGATCACGGTGCGGGCCGCGACGGGTGGGGTCGAAGTGGCGAGCTACCGCGGGGATGGGCTGATCGTGGCCACGGCGGCCGGCTCCACGGCGTATTCGCTGGCGGCCGGTGGGCCGGTCCTGAGCCCTGCGCTGGACGCCCTGGTGCTGACCCCGCTCGCTTCCCACACGCTCACCGCCCGGCCCCTGGTGGTGCCGGTCGGCGACGGGCTCGCCATCGAAGTCGTGGAGACCGGCGGCAAGCGTTACGCCTATTGCCAGGTCGACGGCCAGGTGCAGGCGCAGGTGCCGGTCGGCGGCACCCTCACGGTCCGGCCCGCCGCGATGCGGTTCCGGCATCTGGCGCCGAGCCCCGACCACTTCTTCGCCGTGCTGCGCAGCAAGTTCGGCTTCGCCGACCTGCCGCGCCGCCGCGACGCCTGAGCCCCTGGTTGCGAACCGGGTGCTCCCCCTGCATCGTGCCCGGATGCTGCTGGGCCTCGCCACCTGCCGGAATCTGCCCGCCCACGAAGCCGACGATCGCCACTTGCACGCTGCCTTGCGCGCGCGCGGCCTCGCCTTCGAGCAGCCGGTGTGGAACGATCCGGCGGTCGACTGGGGGCGTTACGACGCGGTGCTGGTGCGCACCACCTGGGACTACCAAGAGCATCTGCCGGAGTTTCGCGCGTTCGCTGCCGCAGTCGGAGCCAGGACGCGACTCGACAATCCACCCGCCGTGCTGCACTGGAACACCCACAAGTTCTACCTGCGCGAACTGGCCGCCCGCGGCGTGCCGATCGCCGACACGGAGTGGCTGCCGCGCGGTGGGGCCGTGGATCTCGGGGCGTGGGCCAAGGCGCGCGGCTACCGCGAAGGCTTCTTGAAACCTGCGGTGGGTGCCACGGCGCGGGAGACGCTGCGCTTTGCCACGGATGCCGCGGGTTTGCGCCTGGCCGCTGCGCACGTGCAGCGGCTGCTGCCGCATGAAGATCTGCTGCTGCAGCCGTTCCTGCCCGAAGTGCTGACGCGCGGCGAGTGGTCGGCGGTGTTCGTCGACGGCGCGATCGTGCAGTGTGTGCGCAAGATCCCGGTGCCGGGGGATTATCGGGTGCAGGACGATTTCGGCGCGCGCGACGAGCCGTACGAGCCTCTGCCCGACGAGCGTCGGCTCGCCGTGGCGGCGATGGCGGCGGCGTGTGGCCCTGGTGGGGCAGTGCCGGGGGCGTCCGGGCAGCCGCTGCTCTACGGGCGGGCCGATTTCCTGTGGGGCGACGCGGGGCCGGTGCTGACCGAACTCGAACTGGTCGAGCCGTCGCTGTTCTTCCGGCATGCGCCGCACACTGCGGAACTGCTGGTGGCGGCGTGGCTGCGGCGGCTCGGGTGAAGTCGAACCACGGACGGTTCTGCGGGCCGTCCGGAACATGGGATTGGGCGCCGGCTGGACGACGTGCGGCGCGGCTCTCGCGTCACTTCGCGACGCGCACTTCGACCACCGGCCCCGGCGCATGGCCGACGGTGAAGTCCGTGGCACCGCGCCAGCCGTCCCTGGTTTCGACCTCGACGCGGTAGCTGCCGGGCAGGAAGCCGCGCACCGGCGCCACCGACTTGTGCAGGGTTTCGCTGAGCAGTTCGACCCCCTGCTGGCGGAAGAGCAGCGTCGCCATGGTCGGTTCCGCTGGCAGGCCGACGATCTGGAACGTCGTCGGCACGGCGCGCTGCGGCGTCACCGACACCTGGACGGGCATTCCGGCGACCACGATCGGCAGGAACAGCGGCGCGATGTCGGCGCCCCAGACCAGCAGTTCGAAGTGGCCCGCGGGCAGGCTCGGCACGCTCGCGCGGTTTGCATCCAGCTCGCAGGGCAGTTTGCCGAAGTGGCGCGGACGCTCCGCCATGGCCAAGCCCGCCAGCAGGTCGCGCACACTGCCACCATCCGCGCAGGCGAAGTCGATGCGCAGGCTGGTCGGCATGTGCAGCGCGATCGTGCCGGTGTCGACGTCCGCCGCCGCCGCGACGTCGATTCGCCGCGGTAGCGTCAGGTATTCGCCGTCGTTTTCGCGCCGGAACGAGAGCTCGTAGATGCCGGCAGGGAGATTCGGGAAGCGGAAGGTCGCATCGGGTGCCTGCAAGCGCCGCCCCATCGAGCCGCGGTTGGGCGCCTCGAACAGGCCGAGCTCGGCGCGCACGTCGGCGAGCGCGATGCCGTCCGGCAGTTGCACGGCCCCGTGGATCGCCGCCGTCGGCATGGCCGCCTTGCCCACGACCACGACGGTGCGCCGACCGTTCGCCACCTTCGTGCGCGCCGAGGACACGATCCCCTTCCGCTGGTGGACCGAGACCTCGTAGGCTTCGTCGGCAACCTGCGGGAAGCGGACCACGCCCTCACGGTCGGTGTCGGCCTCGCGCACCGTGCCTGGGCCGGGATGCAGCGCCACCAGCCAACCGGCGAGCGGGGTCCGAGCCTCGTCGACGACCTGCACCTCGACATCGACTGCAGGCAGCAGCGACCAGTCGCAGCGGGTCTCCTGCCCGGCGACGAGCACGAGCTGCTCCATCTTGCGCCACGACGGCCCGTAGCCGTAGACCTCGTAGTCGCCGGGCATCACGCCGTCGAACGAACAGCAGCCACGCGCATCGGTCCGACCGCGCGCAATCGCCGAAAAGTGCCTGTAGACCTCGCGCTCCGGCCGCCAACTGGCACAGATCTCCTGACCGACCACGGGCCGCCCGTCGGCACCGGTGAGCGAAACGACGAGGCGCGCGCCCGCATCGAACCGTACGTCGACCTGATGGCGCTGCTGGCCTTGCACGTCGGCGTCCGCACGCGCGAAGCGGAGCTCGCCTCCCCCGAGCTGCCGCAACGCGAACACCGTGACCGCTCCTGGCGGAACGTAGGCGCATTCGTAGCGACCCTGCGCATCGGCGACGAGTGCCATCGGCCGTTCGCCGGCCACGCCGGGCATGCGCGGCTGGATGGCGATCTCCGCCCCGGGCAATGGGCGGCCATCGGGGCCGAACACCGTGCCTGCGACGAGCGCGGGTCCGTCGTCGAGCACCAGCCGCGCCCGCGGTCGTCTCTGGTGCAGATCGACCGGGTGCGACGCGACGAAGCCGTTGGCGGTGGCCCGGATCGGCACACCCGAATCGAGGAACTGCGCGCGCCACCAGCCATCGGCGCCGGTGTGGCCGAGCTCGCGTTCGACGACTTGCCCGACGTCGCTGTGCGTCCGCCCGAGAATGCGTGCGCCGGCGATCGCCTGGCCGCGGGCATCGACCACTTCGACCGCAGCGGCCAGTTGGACCGGCAGCGTGATGAGCAGCTCGGTCTCGGCGTTGGCGACGACCTCGGCTTCGACCGGCTTCTTGTGCATCAGGATCGCCGAACTCACCTTGGCCTTGCCTTCCGGCAGCGTGAACACCGCGACCCCCTGCGCGTCCGTGGTGCCGAACTGCAGAGCGCCGGGAATGGCAGCGCGCGGCGCGCCGTCCGGGCCAAGGCCTGCGGTCACCTCCAGGTTCAGGGCCACCGGCTCCTGCGTGCCGCCATGACGGAGAACCACGCGCAAGCGTCCCATGGGCGTCCGCCGCGCCGAGGCCGCCGCCACCACCTGCTCGCGGATTTCGGGTGCCGTGGCCTCCTCGTCCGCGGGTGCGGGTGCGATCGGTCGCATCGTCATCGCCACGAGCGGCGGAGCACTTGCCGCCGCGTCGAGGTCGCCGCCGAATTCGGGCCACAGGCGCCACGCGCCCAACCCCAGCCCCAGAATCGCCACCACCGCCAGAATCGACTTCTTCATCAGCAGTACTCCGATCACGCCCAAGACCACGTGACCCGAGCCCAGTGCGGCCACCGCAGTGCCACCCGGCACCGCGGTGAGCACGGCCTGCCGCATTGCCGCGAACGACTCCGGCGCCAACGCCGCGACGGCGAGCCCTCCGCCGACGAACCCCGATGGCAGCTTCTGCCGCAGTTGGTCGAGGCCGCGGTGCAGGCGCATGCGCACGGTGCCGGCCGGCACGCCGAGCTCGGCGGCGATCTCGTGCGCGGCTTGGCCGTGCACGAGATGCCGTTCGAGTGCTTCGCGGAATGGTTCGGCGAGGCGCTGCAGTGCCGTGCGGAACGCCGCCCCGAACTCGCCGTGTTCGGCGAGCTCCGCGGGATCCCGCTCGCCGGCCAACACGGTCACCCGCTCGCTCTCGAGCGCCCGCGCGTCCCGTCGGCGGTTCTCCCGCACGCGGTTGGCGAGCAGCCCGAGCAACCACGGCAGCAGTGGCCGCGCTGCGTCCCAGCGGTCCTTGGCTTCGATCGCGGTGAGGAACGTGTTCTGTACGGCATCCTCGGCGGCGTGCCGGTTGCGACACAGGTGTGCCGCCACCTTCCAGAGTTCAGGCGCCGTGCGATCGAATGCCTTCGCCAGCAGCCGGGGGTCCCCGGTGCGCCGGAAGCGTTCGAACCAGCGGTCTTCTCGAGCTCGGATCACATCGCTACCTGGACCGGCCGCGCGGCGGTGTCACCGGAATCGCAGAAATCGTGGCGCTGGGCGAGGGGCTGCTCCCGTTCACTGGAAACGCAAGCTCACCAGCGCCGCCTGCAAAGCCGCACCATCGCCTTCGTGCTGCAGCACGCCGTCCGCGAGCACCAGCAGGTTGTCGCGCAACAGCATCCTGAAGTGGTGCGTCGCGGCGCCTGGCTGCCCGCTGCGCGCCTGCCAGCTGCGGCTGTGTTCCTGGCAATCGTCCGCCCCGTCCCAGCCACAGCTCGCATCCGCGAACGGCAGCCCGCGCTGCCGGCACAGTTCTGCGGCCCACGCTTCGGCGCTGGGTTTGCACCAGCGCAACATGCCGGCGGGCACTGCGTAACCGTGCAGCCACAGCCGGCTGCCGCGCGGGCTGGTCCAGACCACGCGGAACAGGGCGCCGCCGGCCCGCTGTTCGGGGCGCCAGTCTTCCGGGCCGACACAGAGCACCCGGCCCGGATTGACGTAGCTCGTGCCTTCGAAGGTGCCGCCGGAGTGGTGTTCGAGCGCGTCCGCGGCCGCCGTCGCCGGGGTCCGTCGTGGATCGAGCAGGCGGTAGGTCTGCAGCAGCGCCTCGATCTCGATGCGGTGCTCGGCGAAGCTCGTTCGGCTGCCGCGCACCACGAGGCAGTGCTGCAGAGGCCCCTGCACCGCAACATGAGCCACCAGTTGCGCGTCGTCCGGAGCGGTACTGGGCGGCACCAGCGCCACCCGGGCACTGCCGGCCGTGGTCGTCGAATTGGGGGCCAGGCCCGGCAGCGGCCACGGCTCGGGCAGGACCCGGACTGCGCGATTGCCCGTCGCCGCACCGAGCGACCCAGCGAGGGCGGCCGCCGCCGCGTTGGCGGCCACCACCGGGTTGGTCGCCGCCGGCAACGTCTGGAGGTGCACCGCGAGGTCGCAGGCGAGGTCGGTGCCGACCAGGTAGAACGTCGCTGCATCGAGGGCCTGGGCGCTGGCGCGGTCCTTCGGCACACACAGCCAGCCAGTGGCGCCGCCGAACACCAGGTTGCACGGTGGGCAGGCGAAACGCGCGTCGGCCGGGTGCGGTTCGGGCTGTGGCAGGGGGATGCAGAACGTCGGCACGGGAGCCTGGCCCGTGCGGCCGGCGAACGCGAACAGGGCGAATTCGACTCGGGCCGGCGCTCGGCCCTCGGCCGCGGCGAAGTCGTGCTGCACGCGCACTACGGTGCGGTTCTGGATCTGCCGTGGCGCGTCGAGCAGCCGGGAGGTGCGCTTGGCCGGCTCGGCGGTCGTGAACTGCAGCGCCAGCGCGCGGCCGAGCTGTTCGTGGCAACCCGGGTGGTCGGGCGCAAAGGCCGCCAGATAGGCGGCGCGGTCGCCGCGCCGGTGCAGGGTGTCCAGGTGGTCGAGGACCGGCTGCAGGGATTCGCTCGGTAGTGGTGCGGTTGGCCGTGGTGGGTTCGGCGCCACCGGTGCTTGGGCGGCGAGCGGACCCAGAGCCAACCAGCCCCCGAGCGCCGCGGCCACGAACGCAACCGGTGCCACGGACCGGTTGGGGGGCGCAGAGAGAACGCCGCAGCTTTGCATCAGCGGCGCTCCCTTTGCTGCAGCAGCCAAGGGCCATCGGGCGCGCCCGCCGGCAGCGCGTCGGGATCGTCAGCGGCGACCAGCCCACCGAGGGCGGCGGCCAGGGGGCCTTCGTCACGGTGGTGGGCGAAGGCCGGCGCCACGGCTGTGTGGTGTCCCGTGGCGGGGGAGGTGGTCGGGCGGATCGCCAGCAACAGCCAGGTGCCCGCAGCGAGCGCCAGCAGGGGCGGCACCGCGCGCGAGAGCGTTCGCCAGGCCACGACCCGGCGTGGTGTGGCCGGTGCGGCCGGAGCCTGGGCCAGGGCGGCCAGGGTCTGTGCCACGAAGGTGGGCGAGGGCTCCGGCGCCACGTACTTGGCCAGCAGTGCCTGTAGCCGCTGGCGCTGGGCCTGTAGCCGCTGGCGCTGGGCCTGCAGCTGCTGGCGCTGGTCGGCGGCGATCGCCCGCACCGTGCGTTCGACGAACGTGGGCGAAGGCGGTGGCGCGGCGAATGCGGCGAGCCGGGTGCTGGTCAGTATCGGATCAGGGATGATCGGATCAGGGATGTCGACGGGCGCCCCGGAAACCGGCTCCGCAGCGTCGGCCGCAATGCGTGCCAGCGTGCGCGCCACGAAATCCGCGGAGATCTCCGGGGTCGTCTGGTTGGCGGGCAAGAGCCAGGTCGCCGCATCCGGGCAGCGCGCGGCGAAACGAGCCGCGGCTGCGGCCTCGGCGCTGCTCGGCCGGTTCGGCGCACCATCCGTCGGTTCGAAGGGGTCCATGGTCAGGCTCCGGCGCGCAGGTAGGGCTCGAGTTTGCGCCGCAGGGCTTCTTTGGCGCGGAACAGGCGGGACTTCACGGTGCCTTCGTTGACCCCGGTCACGGCGGCGATCGCCGGCACGTCGAGGCCTTCGTACTCGCGCAGCACGAACACCATGCGCTGGTCCTCGCCGAGTTCGCCGAGGGCTTCGCCGATGCGCCGGCCGAGTTCGCGGTTCTCGAGGTCCTGGGTCGGCAGCAGTTCGCGGCGGTCGGTGGGGGCCGGCACGGGCGCGCCGTCTGGATCGCCGTCGAGCGGCACCGTGCGCAGCCGGCGGCGCTTGTGCGCGTCGTAGCAGTGGTTGCGCACGAACGTGTAGACCCAGGTGGTGAACTTGGCGCGGCTCGGGTCGAAGGTGCCGAGGGCGCGAAACACCTTGAGGAACACCTCCTGGGCGAGGTCTTCGGCCTCCTGCTGGTGGCCCGGGCCGAGGAAGCGGTAGATGGTGGCGATCACCGGCCGGTGCAGGGCTTCGACGAGCGCGCGGCAGGCGTCCTGGTCGCCTTGCTGGGCCCTCTGCACGGTGCTTTCGGCGACCTCGGTCATCGGCACGAACCCCGGTTCTACGCCCCAGCGCGCGCTGGGTTCCAAGGAATCCGCGGCTCGCAGCGGCCCGGGCCACGGGATAGCGTGCCGGCATGCGCTGCCTGTCTTGCTGGTTCGCCTGCGCCGTCCTGGCCCAGGATCCCGTGACGAAACCCGTGGTGCCACCGGCCACTGCGCCGGCGGCGGTGGCCGCGCCGGCCGCGACCTTCCGCCCGCTGTGGAACGGCCGCGACCTGCAGGGTTGGCATGGCCAGCGCGAAATGTCGCCCTACCAGCTCGCTGCGCTGCCGAAGGACCAGGCCGAACGGCTGCGGGCAGAGGATGCGGCGTCGGCCGCGGCGCACTGGCGGGTCGAGAACGGCGAGCTGGTGAACGACGGCCACGGCGCGTTCCTGACCACCGACGCGGCCTTCGGCGACGCCGAGTTCGTGCTCGAGTACAAGACCGTGGCGCTGGCCGATTCGGGCATCTACCTGCGTGGATGCCCGCAGGTGCAGATCTGGGACACCACGGAGGCCGGGGGCAAGTGGTCGCTCGGCGCGGACAAGGGCAGCGGTGCGCTGTGGAACAACCAGCAATACGAACGTTTCCCATCGCGCTGCGCCGACCGGCCGTTCGGCGAGTGGAACCAGCTGGAGATCCGTCAGATCGGCTCCTTGGTCTGGGTGCGGCTCAACGGCGTGGTCACCGTCGACGGGGTGGTGATGGAGAACTACTGGGACCGCAAGCGGCCTCTGCCGGCGAGCGGGCCGCTGCAGTTGCAGACGCACGGTGGCGAGATCCGCTTCCGCAACCTGCAGGTGCGGGAGATCCCGGCCGACGAAGCGAACGAGCTGCTGCTGGCGCACGAGGCCAACGGGCTCGAACCCTTGTTCGACGGCGTGTCCTTGGCGGGGTGGCAGGGCAACACCGACAGTTACGAAGTGCGCGACGGTGCGATCTGCTGCAAGCCGGGCCAGGGTGGCAATCTGTTCACGGCGGCGCGGTATGGCGACTTCACTGCGCAACTGCAGTTCCGGCTGCCGCCCGGCGGCAACAACGGTTTGGCGATTCGTTATCCCGGCACCGGGGATCCGGCGTATGCGGGGATCGAAGTGCAGGTGCTCGACGACACGGCGCCGCAGTATGCGGACCTGAAGTCCTACCAGTATTGCGGCTCGGTCTACGGGGTGGTGCCGGCCCACCGCGGGTACTTGCGGGCGGTTGGGCAGTGGAACACGCTGCGGGTCACGGTCCGCGGCAGTGTTTACACGGTGCTGCTGAACGGTGTGCCGATCGTGGCGGCCGATGTGGCGAAGGCCGCGTCGGCGCTGGCCAACCACGTGGGCAAGGATCGCACCGAAGGCCACTTCGGCTTCTGCGGGCACCAGGATCCGGTGCAGTTCCGCAAGGTGTCGATCCGGCGGGAGTGAGGCGGATGGGGCTCTGTGCCCATCGCAGCCGCGGCCGCAACCGAACCTCGGTTGCCCGGACCACGGCACGGCTTGCCTGGGCCCTGCCTTGCAGTGCCCAGTCAGGCCGTCGCAGCCTCAGCCGTCCTGCTTCTTCATGCTGCAGCCCGCGGGCGCATCCGCGGTGCCGCACTTCGGCGTGCAACCGCCGCTCGTCTCACTGCTCGTGTCCTTCTTGGCGTCCGCCGAGTAGCTGCTGGAGCGGTAGTCGGTCTGGTAGAAGCCCGAACCCTTGAAGATCACGCCGGCACCGGCGCCGATCAGGCGTTCGAGCTGGTTCTTGCTGCAGGCCGGGCACTTGCGCAGCGCCTTCGCCGTCATCGACTGGAATTCTTCGAAGCGGTGGCCGCAGGCGCTGCACAGGTAGTCGTAGGTGGGCATCGGTACCTCGGTGGTTCGTTGGAATGCGCGGGGGGGCGCCCGTCTCGGCATGCGGATCAGGACGTCGCGCTGGGCTCGGTGGGCTTGCCGGCGACCACGACCCGGCTGTGCCGCACCACGCGGTCGCCGAGTTGGTAGCCGGTCTGCAGCACCCGCACCACATGTCCTTCGGGCACCGTCGGGCTGCTCTCGACTGCGATCGCTTCGTGGCGGGCGGGATCGAACGGCAAGCCGTTGGCGGGGATCTCTTGCAGGCCGTGGCGTTCGAGGGCGCCGCTGAGCAGCGTGCGCACCATGCGCACTCCGTCGATCAGCGCCTTCGGCTCGCCACCCTGGTCGTAGGCCGCCAGCGCCATGCCGAAGCTGTCGAGCACTGGCAGCAGTTCCTGAGTCAGGCCCTCGACCACGCGCCGGCGCGCATCGTCCATCTCCTGCTTCTGCCGGCGGCGCATGTTGGCGGTGTCGGCGAGCGTGCGCTGCAGTTGCCCTTCGAGCTGGTCGCGTTCGTCCTTGAGCCGGGTCAGTTCGCGCTCGTGGCCGGGGATCTCGACCGTCGGTTCGGTGCTCGGGCCGTGGCCCTGGGTCGGCCCTTCGGCTGCATTCTGGGTGTCGGGGTCGTTGGCGGTCATGGCTGTGGCAACCGGGGGGTGATGGGGGAGGGGGAGGATGGCGAACGTGGGTTCGCTGGGTGGTCGTGGGGCGAGGCTGCGGGTGGGAACGTGTAGGCCGCGGGGTTCGTGCTCACGAGAAGTACTCCTTCACCTTCTCGAAGATCGTCTTCTTCGCCGCCTTCTTGCCCTTCTTGCCGCCGCCGTCGAGTTCGTCGAACTTGTGCAGCAGCTCTTCCTGTTCGGGCGAGATCTTCTTCGGCACGTCGACCTGCACCAGGACCACCAGGTTGCCGCGGCCATAGCCGTCGCGGCGCGGCAGCCCGTGGTTGCGCACGCGCAGCTTCTCTCCGGGCTGCGTGCCCGCGGGAATCGCCATGGCCACCGTGTCGCCGGAGATGGTCGGGATCTCGATGTCGTCGCCGAGCACCGCCTGGCGGAAGCTGATGCGGGTCTGCATCACCAGGTCGTCGCCGAAGCGGGTGAACACGTCGTGTTCCTTGACGTGCAGCACGACCACCAGGTCCCCCGGCGGACCGCCGCCCTCGCCGGGTTCGCCCTGGCCGGGGATGCGCTCGGCGTGGCCCGATTCGATGCCGGGCGGGATGGTGATGTGCACGGGGGCGGGCTTGCTGATGGCGCCGCGGCCGTGGCACTTGCCGCACGGCTCCTCGATGGTCTCGCCGCGCCCTTGGCAGTGCGGGCAGGTCTGGCGCAGTTGGAAGAAGCCCTGAGAACGCACCACTTCGCCGTGACCCTGGCAGGTGCCGCAGCGCTTCTTCTTGGTGCCGGGTTTGGCGCCGCTGCCGCTGCAGGTGCCGCACGGCTCGGCGCGCTTCAATTCGATGGTGCGTTTGCTGCCGCTGGCGACCTCTTCGAGCGTGAGCTCGAGGTCGACCTTCAGCGAGGTGCCGCGCCGCCCGCGGCCGCGCCGGCCCCCGCCGCCCCCGCCGCCGAAGAACTGTTCGAAGAAGCCACCTGCCCCGCCGAACAGATCGCCGAACGCGGCGAACACGTCCTCGGCGTTGGCGAAGCCCTGGCCGCCGCCTTGCCCGTCGACGCCGGCATGGCCGAACTGGTCGTAGCGCTGGCGCTTCTGCGCATCGCTGAGCACGGCGTAGGCTTCGGCAGCTTCCTTGAAGCGCCGCTCGGCCTCCGCGTTGCCCGGGTTGCGGTCCGGATGGTTCTCGAGGGCCAACTTGCGGTAGGCCTTCTTGATCGTGTCCTCGTCGGCCTTGCGGTCGACGCCGAGCACCTCGTAGTAGTCGCGCTTCTGGGACATGCGATCAGGAGGGTACGATCCGGAGGCCAATTGCCGTTGGCACCGGCGGTTCCAAGCTATCGGCAGCCAACCGCCACGGCTGGAGCCACGCAGTTTCGCCCTTGGGCTTGGACTGCCCATGGCCTTGGACTGCCCTTGGCCTTGGACTGCCCAAACGGCTGGTAGAAAGCGGCTTCAGCCGCTTTCACCAGCCGCCCCTCGCCGCACGGCCGCATTGGCTGGCTTGCTTCGCCCATGTCGTTTCCGGCCGTGCTGCGGGACAACTCACGAGCTGAAGAACCGGCTCCGCCGGTTCTTCAGCTCGTGTTCTTCAGCTCGTGCTGCCTTCGACCGCCTTGTGGTCGTCCTTCAGCGAGGTGACCATGGTGTTGGTGGTCAGCATCAGGCCGGCGATGCTCGCGGCGTTCTGCAGCGCGCTGCGCACGACCTTGGTCGGATCGACGATGCCGGCCTTCCACATGTCGACCCATTCGCCGGTCAGCGCGTTGAAGCCTTCGTTGGCCTTGCGCGACAGCGCTTCGTCGACCACCACCGAGCCGTCTTCGCCGGCGTTCTCGGCGATCTGGCGCATCGGCGCCTCGCAGGCGCGCTTCACGATTTCGATGCCGAACTGCTGGTCGCCCTTGCTCTTCATGGTGTCGAGCACCTTGCTGGCGCGCAGCAGGGCCACGCCGCCACCGGGCACGATGCCCTCTTCGACGGCGGCGCGGGTGGCGTTCAGCGCGTCTTCGATGCGCTGCTTCTTCTGCTTCATGTCGGCTTCGGTCATCGCGCCGGCGCGCAGGATCGCCACGCCGCCGGTCAGCTTGGCCAGACGCTCCTGCAGCTTCTCGCGGTCGTAGTCGGAAGTGGTCTTCTCGATCTGCGCCCGGATGCTGTCGGCGCGGGCCGTGATCTCGGCCTTCTTGCCGGCGCCACCGATGATGGTGGTCGCATCCTTGCCGATGCGGAGCTTCTGCGCGGTGCCGAGGTGCTCCAGCGTGACGTTCTCCAGCTTGATGCCGAGGTCCTCGCTGATGCACTGACCACCGGTCAGGATCGCCAGGTCCTGCAGGATCGCCTTGCGGCGGTCGCCGAAGCCCGGGGCCTTGACGGCGCAGACGTT
The DNA here is from genome assembly GCA_016795295.1 of Planctomycetota bacterium. GTDB lineage: Bacteria > Planctomycetota > UBA1135 > UBA1135 > UBA2386 > JAEUHP01. The sequence continues at coordinate 30,270 of JAEUHP010000008.1, forward strand.
CAGCACGCCCTTCAGGCGGTTCACCACCAGGGCCGCGAGCGCTTCGGACTCGACGTCCTCGGCGACGATCACCAGCGGCTTGCCGGCGCGGGAGACGGCTTCGAGCAGCGGGATCATCTCGCGCACGTTCGAGATCTTCTTCTCGTGCACGAGGATCAGCGCGTTCTCGTAGCTGGCCTCCATGGTCTTCGGGTCGGTGATGAAGTACGGCGAGATGTAGCCCTTGTCGAACTGCATGCCGTCGACGTGCTCCAGCTCGGTTTGGGCACCCTTGCCCTCCTCGACCGTGACCACGCCTTCCTTGCCGACCTTGAGCATCGCGTCGGCGAGCAGGTTGCCGAGCTCCTGGTCGTTGTTGGCCGAGATCGCGCCGACCTGGGCGATCTCCTCGCGGCTCTTGTTGTCGATCTTCTTGGCCATGCCAGCGAGCTGCTCGACCACCTTGGCGACCGCCGCGTCGATGCCGGCGCGCAGGGCGTTGGGGTCGACGCCCGAGGTCAGGTAACGCTGGCCGGTGGTGACGATCGCTTCGGCGAGCACGGTGGCGGTGGTGGTGCCGTCGCCTGCCACGTCGTTGGTCTTGCTGGCGACTTCACGGACCAGCTTGGCGCCCATGTTCTCGAACGGGTCCTCGAGCTCGACCTCCTTGGCCACCGTGACGCCGTCCTTGGTCACCTGCGGACCGCCGAACGACTTCTCGATGATGACGTTCTTGCCAGCGGGGCCGAGGGTGACCTTGACCGCCTTGGCGAGCTTCTTGACGCCTTCCACGGCCTTCCGGCGGGCGACGTCGTCGTACACGATCTGCTTGCCCATCGGTTCAGCCCTCCACCTTGGCCAGGATCTCGCTCTCGCGCAGGATCTTGTAGTCCTCGCCGTCGACCTTCACGTCGCTGCCGGCGTACTTGCCGAACAGCACGATGTCGCCCTTGGCGAGATCGATCTTGAGGCGCGCACCGTCCTTGCCGAGCTTGCCGGCACCGACGGCGGTGACCTTGCCGCGCTGGGGCTTTTCCTTGGCCGTGTCGGGCAACAGGATGCCGCCGGCGGTCTTCTCTTCGGCGTCGAGCACCTTCAGCACGACGCGATCGTCCAGGGGTCGCAGGGAAGCCATGTGTCTACTCCAATCGAATGTGGGTTGTGGGAATGCGTGGGGGAATGCCTACGGGCTCACTCGGCGTCGTCGGCCGAGTGGTCCTCGTCCTTCTTGCCATCCGTGATCAGGCAGTCGGTGGTCAGCAGCAGGGTCGCCACCGACACCGCGTTCTGCAGCGCCGAGCGCGTGACCTTGGTCGGGTCGACGACGCCGAACTGGAACATGTCGCCGTACTCTTGGGTCAGCGCGTTGTAGCCGAAGGTGTCGCTCTTGTTGGCGAGCACCTTGCGCGCCACCACGGCGCCGTCGATGCCGCCGTTCTCGGCGATGGTGCGCACCGGGCGTTGGCAGACGTGCTGCATCAGCTCGACGCCGAAGTGCGCGTCGCCCTTCAGCTCGAGCGAAGCGAGCACGCGGCTGGCCTTGAGCAGCGCGGTGCCGCCGCCGGGCAGGATGCCTTCGGCGATCGCGGCGCGCGTGGCGTGCAGCGCGTCCTCGACCAGCGCCTTGCGCTCCTTCATCTCGGTCTCGGTGTGCGCGCCGACGCGGACCTCGGCGATGCCGCCGGTCAGCTTGGCCAGGCGCTCCTGGAGCTTCTCGCGGTCGTAGTCCGAGGTGGTGCCTTCGATCTCGCGGCGGATCTGCTCGGCGCGCGCCTTGACGTCCGCGGCCTTGCCCTTGCCTTCGACGATGGTGCAGTTGTCGGCGTCGATCAGCACCTTCTTGGCCACGCCGAGCTGGCGCAATTGCACCTTCTCCAGGTCGAGGCCGAGGTCCTTGAAGATCGCGTCGCCACCGCACAGGATCGCGATGTCCTGCAACATCGCCTTGCGGCGGTCGCCGTAGCCCGGCGCCTTCACCGCGCAGACCTTGAGGATGCCGCGCAGCTTGTTGACCACCAGCGTGGCCAGGGCTTCGCCTTCGATGTCCTCGGCGATGATCAGCAGCGGCTTGTTGCTCTCCTTCAGCTTCTCGAGCAGCGGCAGCAGCGGCCGCACGTTGGACAGCTTGTCCTCGTGCACCAGCACGTAGCAGTCGCGCAGGTCGACCGTCATGTCCTCGGCATTGGTGACGAAGTGCGGCGACAGGTAGCCGCGGTCGAACTGCATGCCTTCGACGACCTTGACTTCGGTCTCCAGGCCCTTGCCCTCTTCGACCGTGATCACGCCGTCCTGGCCGACGGTCTTCATCGCATCGGCGATGATCTTGCCGATCTCCGGGTCGTTGTTGGCGGCGATCGCGGCGACCTGGATGATCGCCTTCTGGTCGTTGCCTGGGACCGCCTTCTTCATGCGCTGCAGTTCGGCCGTGAGTGCCTCGGTGGCTGCGCGCACGCCGCGGATCAGCTCGGCGTGGTTGGCGCCGGCCGTCAGGTACTTCATGCCCTCCTCGCAGATCGCCTGGGCGAGCAGCGTGGCGGTGGTGGTGCCGTCACCAGCGCTGTCGGACGTCTTGCTGGCCGCTTCCTTGACCAGCTTGGCGCCCATGTTCTCGTAGCGACAGTCGAGCTCGATCTCCTCGGCGACGGTGACCCCGTCCTTGGTCACGGTGGGACCGCCCCAGCCCTTGTCGAGCACGGCGTTGCGGCCACGTGGGCCGAGAGTGGAGACGACGGCTTTCGCCAGCTTGGAGACGCCGCGCAGCACGGCTTCGCGGGCGTCGTTTTCGAACACGAGTTGTTTGACCATCACAACCTCGGGGGGGAATCTGGATACGTTCGTAGTGGTGGCTGCCGAGCCTTGCTTCGCGGCGAAGCGAGGAGCGGCGTAGCAGCAACCGGTCGCAACCGGCTGCTCGGGCCGCGCGCAGAGCAAACCCGGTGCCGAGCCGCGGGCGGTCGTGGCAGAGGCCGGAGTGGAAGTTCGTAAGGCATCATGAATAAAACTCTTAGGATTTCCTCCGCGGTCGCGGGCGCGGGCTCCGGCGCGACCGCCGAGTGCCAGAATGGCAGGGTTGGTGGGGAGGCGCCCGGTGTGCTGTGCCATTCTGGCATCGCCAAGCGCCTGCGCTCGGCCCGGTTTCTGGGGACGCACCTGCGGACGAACTGCCTCCTGGTGTTCGCGTGCTTGCTGGTGGGCGCACCGGCCCAGGCGCCAACCTTCGAGGTGGTGTTGCGCAGCGGGGAAGTGCTGCGCGCCACCGCGCCGGTCGGCAGCGCGCCGGTTTCCGGGGACTGGCCCGGGCCACTCGCGGTGGCCACGGCCGAAGGGGTGCGCCGGGTGGCCAGCGCCGAGGTGCTGGCGCTGCTGGGCTGCCCTGGGGCCGCGCTGGAGTTGCCGGTCGTCACTCTGGCCGGCGGCGAGCAGCTCTGTGGCAGTCTGGTCGGCGGCGATGCCCAGGGCGAACGCTTCACCGTGCACAGTCCAGCCCTGGGCCCGCAGTCGTTCCCGGTCGATCGTCTCGCGGCCCTGGCCGGGCCCGGTCCCGACCGCGATCGGGTGGCGGCCTTGGTCCTGCCGCGTGGCGTCGACGAAGCCCTGGTGCGCCGCGTGCCGCTCGGCTTCGACTGGCTGTCCGGTACGCTGCATCGTTTTGGCAGCGAGGGCATTCGGTTCCAGACCAAGGGCGAAGACTCGCCGCGCTGGTTCGCAGTCGCCGACGTGCTCGGCCTGCGTCTCGGGGCGGCCGCAGCGCGCGCCACCCCGCCCGCAGCTTGGTTGTGCACGCGCACGGGGGATCGGCTCGGGGTGCAGGTCGAGGCCTTCGATGCGCGCGGCTTGCGTTGCCGCTTGGAGACCGACGAGCAGGTGTTGGTGCACACGGGCGACGTGGCGAGTGTGGTGTTTCTCGGTGCGCACACCTTCGCCTCGGATCTGCAACCCAGCGAAGTGGCCGAGAGTGGCCACGACGGCGACGTGTTGTGGCCGTGGCGCCGCGACCAGGCCGCGACCGGCGGTTGGCTGGTGGCGGCCGGCCGCACCTACGCCAAAGGCCTGGGCGTGCACAGCCGGAGCCGTCTCGTGTTCCGTGCGCCGGCGGGCAGCGCCGCGTTCTGGACCCGCGTGGCCTTCGACGACAGTGCCGCGGCCCTCCCGGTGCAGGGCCGGGTCGACGTGCGGATCAGTGTCGACGGCAAGCTGCGCTTCGAACACCGCGACTTGCAGGTCGGCCGCGCGTTGCTCGATCCCGGCCTGCTGCCGGTGACCCCAGGAGCCACCGTGGCCCTCGAAGTCGAATGCGGCAAAGGCCGCGACTTGGGCGATCGGATCGATTGGTTGCTGCCGGTGTTCCTGCCGGCCGCGGAGTCGCGGTGAGCGAAACGCTGGCACTGACGGGGCTCGGCGTGGGGCTCGCGGGCCTCGGCGCATGGTGCCGCGGCGGCGGCGGGGCGGTGCGCTGGCTCGCGTTCGCTGTGGCGCTCGCGACCGCCGTGGTGGGGCTGTGGCGTTCGGCGCCGCAGTTCGTGCCCGAGGCGCGGCCGCCGGCCGTGGTGGTACTCGGCAGTGCAGCTCCGGCAGGTGCTGCAACCAGCCACGATCCCGCTGCGTTGCTGCTGCGCGCTGCAGCCGGGGTCGGGCCGCGCAGCGAGGCCGTGGTGGTGCAGCTCGCCGGTGCCGGTCCAGGCGCCTGGCCGCGAGGGCCGTTCGGTGCCGCCGCCGAGTTGCGGGCGGAACCGCTGCCGTGGGCACCCGACCAGCTCACTGCCACCTTGGTGCGCCAGCCTTGGGCTGGCCGGCCCAACGAATTGTTGCTGCACCTGCCCGTGGCCGGCCCCTGGTCCGTGCACGTGCGCCTCGAACTGGCCGGCAGCGTGCTGCACGACGCCGCCGTGGCCCTGGCCGAACCGCGCCGGGCCGTGCCGTTCCTCACGGCCGCGCCGGGAACTCTGCTGGTGACCCTCACCGTGGCGCTGCCGCAAGGCGAACTGGTGCGGCAGGGCCGCATCGAGGTGCTGCCACCGCCGGCGCTCCTGGTCGCCGAGCCCTCCGGGCACTGCGCGGCCGCGCTCGCGGCGCAGGGGTTCGCCGTGCGGTCGGTGCCACTCGACGGCCCGAACGCGCCGAGTGCCGCGGAACTCGCCGCGGCACCGGCCTTGGTGTTGGGGACGGCGGTGCCCGAGCCGTTCGCGGCCACCCTGTCGGCGGCGGTGGCGGACGGACTCGGCCTGTTCGCACTGGCGCCCAGCTTCGGGGCTCCCGGCTCGGCGGTGCGCGCCCTGCTGCCCCTGCTGCCGGCACCGCCGAACGGAACGGGACCGGGATCCGGTTCCGGACCGGGTGCCAACGCGCCGGCGGAGCCTCCGCCACCCCCCGTGCCTCCGCCCAGTTCGCCCCCGCCCCCGCCACCGTCCGACACGCCGCCGGACCCCGCCGCAGCCGGGCCGGTGGCCAAGGAGCCGATCGACGTCGACAAACACGCGATTGCGCTGGTGCTGGTGGTCGACCGCTCGGGCAGCATGGGCCAGGAGGTGGTCTCCGGGCGCAGCAAGATGAGCTATGCGAAGACCAGTGCCTGGCAGACCAGCCAGGCGCTGCTCGCCGACGACGCGGTGGCCGTGGTCACGTTCGGCAACAAGGGCGCGGGCCGGGTCGAGTTGCCGCTGACGTCGGCCCAGGACCAGCAGGCGATCCGCGCCGGCATCGAACGGCTCGGGCATGCGCGGGAGTTGACCTACTTGCTGAGCGGCCTGCAGGTGGCGCGCCAGCAGTTCGCCCAGAGCCGCGCCGCCGTCCAGCACGTGGTGGTGATCACCGACGGGGAGTTCGATCTCGACGAGCGGTTCGGCCTGCAGCGCGAGATCCGCCAGATGCGCCAGAGTGGCATCACCGTGTCGATCCTGTCGATCGTGCCGGCCGGCAGTGCCGACGAGTACCAGGGCATCGCCGCGGAGCTGGCCCGGCTCGGCGGCGGGCAGTTCCTGGCCGAGAGCGATGCAAGCCGAGTGCCGGTGTTCGTCAGCGCCGAAGTGACTCGCGCGCTGCAGCGGGTCGGCCGGCAGCCGCGCAGCGGCGCAGGCGGCGGGGCGCCCGAGCCATCCGCTGCACCGGAGGCGCCGCGCGACGGGCCGAAGCCCGAGCCGCCGGTCGACCCGCCAGCGCCGCCGCCCCCCGCCGTGCCGCCCCCCGCCCAGCCGCCGCAGCTGGTGCCCGTGCGCGCCATCGCCGACACGCCGCTGCTCGAGCCGGAACCTGCCGAATGGCCACCGCTCGGCGGTGCCGTGCCGGGGCGCGCGCCGCTCGATGCGCGGGTGCTGCTGGTCGCCGGCGCAGAGGGCTGGCCATTGCTCGCGTTCGGGCACCGCGGGCTCGGTCGGGTGGGGGCGTTCGCTGCGGACCTCGCGGGTGGCGACGGCCAGGCGTTCCGGCAGGAGGACCGGTTCCCGGCGCGCCTGGCCAAGTGGCTGCAGCATGTGCAGCGCGCCGATCCGCCGGCCACGGCGGAACTGCAACTCACGACCACGCTGCTGCCGGCGGCGCCGACGCCGGCCGCGGTGCTGGCGTGCGCTGCGCTGGCTGGGCAAGCGCCGAGCCTTCCGGGTGGGGGTGGGGAGGTGGGGGCTGCGCCACGGCCGGATTGGCGGCGCGCCGACGGTGGCGTGCCGGAGTGGGCGCCGCTGGTGGCGCTGGCGGCCATGCTGGTGCTCGCGGCCGGTGAATGGTGGGCGCGCCGACGGCTGCTGCTCGGCTGAGCTGGCCAGATCGGCAGCCACACCGGCCCTGCAGCCACACTTGGGCCCTGCAGCCACACTTGCCGGGGCGTTTCTGCGCACCGGCCCCCGGTGGCTAGGTCTTCTGGACTGCTCGTCTTCTGGACTGCCTCGTCTCCTGGACTGGTACGCCCGACAGGAGTCGAACCTGTGACCCCCGCTTTAGGAAAGCGGTGCTCTATCCAACTGAGCTACGGGCGCGTGGCTCCGTAGCCTAACCACGGCGCAGCCTCGCACCAAGTGACAGAATGGCGCCGCCAACGGCCACCTGCGGCCGCTCGGTCCCGTCCTCCATTCCCTCGCGCGCTCCGCTCCATGTTGCAACGCATCCTCTCGCCGGTCTCTCCATCCCTCTTGGTTCTGGCCATGGTCGGTGCCGGCCTCGGTGCCCAGGATCCGCCCACGGCCGAGGTGGCGGGCAAGGCTCAGGCAGCCGCTGCGCCGGCCGCCGTGCGGGTCCCGTTCGTCAAGCCCGACGGGGTCTACGCCGACCTCGCCGAGATGGGCTTCGATCCGATGCGCCTCTTGACCGGCGGCAACAGTGCGCCGCCGAAGCCGTTCTACCCGCTGCTCGAGACCCTGGAGTCGCTGGCCAAAGTGCCGGAGCCCCAGGTCCTGCTCGACCTGTCCGGCACGGTTGGCCTCAACCTGCCGCAGTTGCGCGAGGTCGAGCGGGCCCTCAGCGCCGTGCGTGCGGCTGGCAAGCAGATCGTCTGCTACCTGGAGAACGGCACGCCGACCAGCTACCAGCTCGCCGCGCTCTGCGACACCATCCTGCTGGCCGACATGGGCGGTCTCGACCTGCGCTCGCCGGCGATGACGGTGACGCACCTGAAGGACGCACTCGACTTGGTCGGTGTGCAGGCGGAAGTGACCCGGGTCGGCGCCTTCAAGGGCGCGGTCGAACCCTACCTGCTGCCCGAGATGTCCCAGCACCTGCGGCAGCACTACCAGGCGATGCTCGCCAGCATGAACGAGGACCTGGTGCGCCGCATCGCCAGTGGCCGCAAGCTGGCGCCGAGCCGCGTGCGGGAACTGCAGGGGCAGCGGCTGGTGCTGGCCAAGGAGGCGTTGGCCGCCGGCCTGGTCGATGCGCTGGTGCCGTGGACCGGGGCCAAGCGCGCCCTCGCCGTGTTCCGCGGTGGCGACGGCTTCGAACTGCACGACCAGGCGCCGAAGAAGAAGGCGCAGAACCGCGACCTGATGTCGCTGTTCACCAACCTGCTCAAGGCCAAGAAGGAAGAGGCGATCGAGGATCCGGTGCTGGTGGTCTTGCACCTGGCTGGCGAGATCGTGGACGGCGATCAGCCGAACGCCGGCAGCATGGTCAGTGGGCCCTCGTGCAAACTGATCGACGAACTCGCCGCCAACCAGCACGTGAAGGGCGTGGTGGTGCGCATCAACTCGCCAGGTGGCTCGGCGACCGCCAGTGAAGCGATCCGCCAGGCGCTGCTGCGGCTCGCCGCGGTGAAGCCGGTGGCGTTCTCGATGGGCGAACTCGCCGCGTCGGGTGGCTACTGGATCACCGCGATCGGCCGGCCGATCTTCGCCGAGGCGACCACCCTGACCGGCTCGATCGGCGTGTTCGGCATGCGTTTTCAGACCGGCGCCCTGATGCGGCGTCTCGGCGTGCGCAGTGAAGTGGTGGCCCTCGACGACGGCCCGTTGTTCGACCAGAGCGACCGGCCGTGGTCCGACGAGGCCCGCGCCCGCATGCAGACGATGGTCGACGACGTCTACGCGCGGTTCCTCGCGCAGGTGGCGAGTTCGCGCGGCACCACGGTGGCGGCGATCGACGCGGTGGCGGGTGGGCGGGTGTGGTCTGGGGCCCAGGCGAAGGAGCGCGGGCTGGTCGACCATCTGGGCGGTGTCGGCGATGCGGTGGCCTTCCTGCGCCGCGAAGCACAGTTGGGTGCCGAGGTCGAACTGGAGCACCGGCCGGAGCCGAAGAACTTCGCCGATTCGCTGTTCAGTTCGATGTTCGAGAGCCGGGTGCGGGCGCTCGGCGCCACCGAGGCCCTGCGCCTCCTGTGCGCCGAGGCGCCGTGCGGCGAGGTGTTCGCGGTGCTGCAGCAGGCATTGGCCGACGACGGTCGGCCGCGCCTCTACGCGCAGCTGCCGATGGGGCTGCGGGTGCGCTGAGGCACGGCGGTCAGCGTTCGAGCCGACCGCGCAGCACCGCCACCACGGTGGCGGCCCATTCGTGTGGTTCGTGCTGCCAGCCCAGCACCAGGTCGGCGGTGGCGCGGGCCGGCTCGACGAACTGCTCGTGCATGGGGCGCACCGTGGTCAAGTATTGCTCGAACACCGAGTCGACGGTGCGGCCGCGTTCGACGATGTCGCGGCGCACGCGGCGCAGGGCGCGCACGTCGGCGGGGGTGTCGACGTAGACGCGCAGGTCGAAGGCCGAACGCAGCTCCGGCGCGGCCAGCAGCAGAATGCCCTCGCAGAGCACGATCGGCCGTGGTTCGACGCGGGTGCTGGTCGCTTTGCGCGTGTGGCTGGTGAAGTCGTAGTCCGGACGCTGCACCGCGCGGCCGGCGCGTAGCTCGGCGAGATGGTGGGCCAGCAGATCGCTCTCCAGGCTGTCCGGGTGGTCGAAGTTGGTCGCCGCGCGTTGCGCCAGCGGCAAATGGGCCAGATCCCGGTAGTAGGAATCGTGGTCGAGCACTGCACAGCGAGTCGCGCCGAGCTGGCCGAGCAGGGCGCGCGTCAGGGATGTTTTGCCGCTGCCGGAGCCGCCGGCGAGCGCGACCGTGAACGGCGGGTGGGGCTGCATGGGGAGACGGGCAGCGTAGCCGGAGCCCGGGCCGCGCGGCCCGTTGGATTTTGCCGGACGGTGCCCCCCCAGGCTGCGCGTCCTGGCCGCGCTGCCCTGGCCGCCTCCGGGCACCTGGACTCTTGCTGGCGATCCGCAACTCGCCCACTACGGGGCTTGCGGCCAGCCCACTCCAGGTCTTAGCTTCGCCCTCGACGTCGGCTTTCGACCCGCCGCCGCACCCAGGCTTCGCACCGTTGCCCTACGACCCTTCGAACGTGTTCGCACGCATCCTGCGCCGTGAGCTGCCGGCGCAGTTCCTGCACGAGGACGAGCACTGCGTCGCGTTCCGCGACGTGGCGCCGCAGGCGCCGACCCACTTCCTGGTGATCCCCAAAGCGCCGTTGGCGCGGCTCGCGGATGCGGGGCCGGAGGCGGCGCCGCTCCTGGGCCACTTGCTGCTGGTGGCCGCTCGGGTGGCCCGCACCCTCGGGGTCGCTGAGGATGGCTTCCGTCTGGTGGTCAACAACGGGGCTGGCGCCGGGCAGACCGTGTTCCATCTGCACGTGCACGTGCTCGCCGGCCGGTCCCTGTCCTGGCCGCCGGGCTGACGCCATGGCCGAACCACCCGACCTGCCGGAGTTGCCCGAGAGCCTCGACGACCCGGACGTGCTGTTCCTGCCGTTGGCATTGTCCGCCGACTTGGCCTTGCCGGCTTTGCCGCCGGGCCTGGACGGTCGGGTGTTGGCGCGCCGCCTGCCGGATTTCGTCCATCAGGTGCTCAACCAGGGCCGGCCGTTGCCGACCGCGATGCTCGAGTTGCAGACCACCGAAGAGGACGGTCCGGTGCGTTGGCTGCCGGTCGACGATGTTCCGGACTTCGACGCGGCCTTCGACCTGGTGCCCGACGACCTGCCGGTGCGTGCGGTGGTCGCCGGCCGCTTGGGACCGATGGAAGGTGGGGTGCGCGTCGAGTTCCACGTGTTCCGCGACGACGATGGCGAGCCGGGCGGCGAACCGATCACGGCGATGGTGGCTGGGCAGGTGCTGTTCGCGGATCCGGTGGCCGGCCTCTTGAAGCTCGCGCGGCACTTGGCGCGGTTGTTGGACCTGCGCTTCGAACTGCCGCCGCCGGGCCTCCTGACCCGGGATGCGCTGGCCTTCGCCCATTTCCTGCTTGGTCTCGACCACGCCATCCTGCTCAGCGGCGACCTGGACATCGCGGTCCCGGACGATCGCGAGGCGCTGATCCAGCCGTTCGCCGAAGCGCTGCAGCGCGACCCGCGCTTTGGGCTGGCGCTGCGCTTGGCCACCGCCACCGCGGCGTTGGCTCTCGACGAAGAACTCCTGGACAAGGCGGCGGTGGCGCGCTTCCTCGATCGCTGCTACCACAGCCAGCCGGTCGACGGCGATGGTTGTGTGGCGGTGGCCGAACAGTTGGTGGAGCTGGGCGACTTGGGGCGGGCCCGCCAGTGGCTCGAGCACGCTTCGCACCTGGAGCCGCCGCCGCCGCGCGGCTTGGAACATCTCGGCCTGTTGTTGGCCAATCGCGGGGAGCTGGGGCGGGCTGCGGCGCTGTGGCAGCGCGGCGCGGAGCTCGACGGCCATCCGGATTTCTGTGCCCACCTGGCCCAGCTCGCTTTCGCCGAGGGGCGCGACGCCGACGCCTGGCAGCACCTGCGCTGGGGGCTGCAGCGGCTGCGCGAACGCACGGTGCGCGCCCGCGAATGGGACGATGGGGCCCGGCGCGGCGTGCTGTTGCAGGTCCTGGCCGACCTGCTGGTGCAGCGTGCGGCGCCGCCCGACTTCGCGGTGGCACTCGCGGGCCTCGCCGGCCGCTTGGCTGGCACGGATCGAGGTTGGCTCGGGCTCGCCCTGCAAGCGCAAGGCGCCGTGGCCCTGGCGCGCACCGAACTGCGCGCGGCGCTGCGGTTCCCGCTGCTGCCCGCCGAAGTGCGGGACCGGTGCGCCCGTGCTTGGTTGCAGCTCGACGAGCCGGACTTCGAGGCCAGCTTCGCACGGGCCGTGGAGCGCGCGGAGCGGGGGCGCGACCCGGCGGGTTGCCTCGACCGTTTCCGCGGTTGGTTCGAGCGGCAGCCGCAGTTCTGGCCCGCGATCTACTACGTGGCGCTGATCGAACGGCGGCTCGGCCGGCACGACCAAGCGCTCGACCTGCTGGCCAAGGCGCTCGAGTTCGCCCCTGGGCAGCCCGACCTGCTGTTCGCCATGGCGGAACTGTTCTCGGCGCGCGGCAACGACAAGCGGGCCTTGGAACTGATCGACGAAGCCTTGTCGGGACGGCCGCAGGCCGCGCGTTTCCACGCGGCGCGGGTGCGTTGCCTGCGCGGGCTCGGCCGGCTCGGCGAGGCGCGCGAGCACCTGCAGTCGATCGTCGAGGCCGGCATCGATTCGCCGGAGCTGCGCAAGTTGCGGCGCGCGTTGCGGCGCTGAGCGGTTCCAGATCGCCAAGCTTGGCCCCGCCAACCTGACCGGTGCCCTCGGCGCCGACCGGTGCCGGTGGCCCGCTGCCGATGCCAAGCGTCAGGTCGTGCGCCGGTCCTTGCGCCGCCCGTGCCAACGCAGGGCCGACCCGACCAGCCAGCGGCCGACCCGGCCGAGCGCCGGATGCCGGTCGGCGAAGCGCCCGAGCACGAACGCCAGCTGGTCGCGCACCCGCATGGCCCGCCGGTCGGGGTCCTGCAGCCGCCGCGCCAGCCCACGCGCGTCCTGCCACAGGTCGCTCGGGTGCCCCAAGGCCGCCACCAGGGCGCCGACGCCCCAACCCTGGATCAGCGTGGTCAGCAGTTCGCGTTCGGCCGGCCCGTCGGCGGTCGGCCAGTGCCGTTCGACCAGCAGCCCGAGCAGGGCCAGGTGCCGGTCGAACGCGGTCGCGGCCATCATCGAATCCGGCCGCACGCGGTAGTCGTAGAGCACGCGCGGCACGACCACCCGCGGCAGGCCGAGACGCAGGAAGTCGAGCCACAGCGCCCAGTCCGAGTAGCAGTCGACCACGGGGTCGTAGCGCAGCCCGTGGTCGCGGAACACGCTGGCGCGGAACAGGGCACCGGCATCGCCGAGCGAGTTGCGGAACAAGGCCAGCGGGCGGTCGAACGGCAGGGGCTCGGCCAGCACCATGGGCGTCCCATTGCGGTCGTCGAACGCCTGCAAACGGCCCGCGACGGCCAGCGCTTCAGGGGCCGCGGCCAAGGCCTGCAGCGCCGTGGCGAGGGCGTCCGGCCGCAGCAGGTTGTCGGCGTCGAGGCAGAAGCAGCACTCCCCGGTGGCGTGTTCGATGGCGTGGTTGCGCGCCGAAGCGAGGCCGCCGTTCGGTTTGCGCAGGATCCGCACCCGCGGGTCGATGCGGGCCAACGCGGCCAGGATCGCCGCGGCGTCCGGGCGCGGCGAGCCATCGTCGACCACCAGGATCTCGAGGTCCCGGTGGCTCTGCGCCGCCGCGGAGCGCACTGCGGCGCCGACCATGGCCTCGTCTTCGCGGTGGTAGGGCACCAGCACGGACACGCGTGGTGGTGGCTTCGGGCTGGCTGGGCGGCGAGGGCGCCGCCGGTGGGTTTCGACCAACTGCTCGATCGCCGTGACGTAGTGGCGCGGGTCGGCCAGGCTGCGGCTGCGTTCGGCGGCGGCTGCGCCGATGGCCGGCAGGCGGTCGAGTGCGGGTGCGAGTTCGTGCCGCAGCACCCGCACCAGGTCGTCGGCCGAACCGCCGTCGACCAGGAAGCCGCTGCGGCCGGGTTCGATCATCTCGGCCATGCCGCTGTTGCGGCCGCCGACCACGACGCGCGCCTCGGCCATCGCTTCGAGGCAGGCGTTGGGCCAGTTGTCCCAGGGCGACGGCAGCAGCACCACATCGGCCGCGCGCAGCCGCGCCAACAGTTGTTCGCGGGGCAGCGGCGGCAGGTAGCGCACGTTCGGCGGGCCGTGGCGGCGCAGCGCTTCGACTTCGCTGGTCTGCAGCGGTGCCGTGGGGCCGTCCCGGCCGATGCAGTCCAGGCGCAGCTCGGGCAGTTGGGCGAACGCCGCGGCCAGTTCGCGCACGCCTTTGCGCGGTTCGATGCGGCCGCAGAACACGAAGTCGAGGTCCGCGAGGCGTGTCCGCGGCGCCGGCGGGGGCGGGGCGGTGGCCGGCAGTTGCAGCGGATAGCGCACCAAGGGGATCGCGGCCGGGTCGAGGCCGAGGCGCTCGGCGACCAGTTCGCGCAGGCGCGCCGACGGCGACCAGAGCCTCGGCGCATGGCGGATCGTCTCGTGTTCGAGTGCGGCGACCTCGCGCTCGTGCGGCCCGTAGACGTGCAGCGCCCGGTTGTGCTGCCAGCACTCGAAGGTCGGCGAGTGCAGGGCCACCACGACCAGGGCCGGATCGAGGCTGCCGAACAGCCGCTGCTCGGCCACCGCGACGGCGCCCGCGGCGCCGTAGTCCGGGAACTCGAGATAGTCGAACGGCACGGCGGCCGCGCGCAGGGCGTCGTAGGCGCGCTGCGCGAAGTCGAGCGTCGGATGGGCCTGCGCGAAGCGCAGCCGGGGTGCCGCTGCAGCCACTTCTTCGACGAAGCGCACCTGCGCGAACTCGGGCAGGGTCCGCAGTTCGTCGATGCGGGCCGGCTCTGGGTGTTGCGTCACCAGCCACACTTCGTGGCCGGCCGCGGTCAGCGCCTTGGCGGCCTGGCGCACGTAGGTGCCGATGCCCCCGTGGTGGAAGCCGCCGATCTCGGTGCTCACCAGCGCACATCTCATGGTCGTGGCTCGGGGCGGGGCGCGGCGGGGCGGCGAAGCATGCGCTGGCAGCCTAGCGCTGCGCCGGGCGCCGGGCATCCCTGCACTGCGCCAGCCCGGCGGCGCTGCCGGTTCAGCGGGGTGGCGCGGCGAGCTGGCCGAGGTCGGGGCGCGGCACGCTGCTGCTGTGCAGCAAGTGGTCGAGCTTCTCGCTGGCGAGCCAGTCGTAGACCAGCGCGATCGGCGTGCACAGGCCCATGTGCGGCACCACCACCGGGTTGCCCTTGCCATGGGTGTAGATCTTGCTGAACACCCCGAGCAGCTGCCGGGTGTCGGTCAAGTAGATGCCGCCGCCGCTGTTGCCGAAGTAGGTCGGCGCGTTGATCATCCAGTAGTTGGCGCCGTTCAGCTCGTTGCGCAGCGAACTGACTTCGCCGTGGCTCGGCACCGGGTCGTTGCCGAGCGGGCAGCCGACCGCGCACACCGGGTCCCAGACCTTGACCCTGGCGGCTTCTTCGCGCGACAGCACGTTGGCGACGTTCGGCAGCTTGCGGTCGGTGAACAACCGCACCAGCGCGGCGTCGATCTTCGGCTGGCTGGCGACCATGCGCCCCTTGACCACGTATTTTTCGTTGGGCAGGTAGACCGTGACGTCGAAGCCGTCGCGCGCGGCGCGCGGCGTGTCGGCCAGGATGTTGCGCACCACGTGGTGGCTGGTCAGCACGTAGTTCTCGACCTTCTTGGTGGTCGGATTCTCGTCCGAGAAGATCAAGGTGCCCGAACCCACCGTGTCGTCGCCGCTCAGCTGCACGGTCGGCAACAGCATGGTCTTGGTCAGTTCGTTCGGGTCGCGGTGCAGTTGGCCGGCCAGGGTCGCCACGGCGTCCTGGGTGGCGGTGATGCGTTGTGCGGCGTCGCGTTCGCGGGTGCGCACCTCGGAGAGGTAGGCGTCGACCAGCTGCTTGGTGCGCTCGAAGTCGGTCGACAGCTGGTTGCGGAACGTCGTCACTTCGTGCCGGGCGCGTTGCACTTCGAGGGCCAGCCCCGCGGCATGCGCCGAGCCGGCGTCGGCCTTCTTCAGCTGCTCTTCGAGCTGTCCCAGCCGGGTTTCGGTGGCGGCCAGCACCTGCTGGCGGAGTGCCTCCACGTCCTGCGGGCTGCTGGCGCGCGCCACGGCATCGGCGACCTGGTGCTCCAGGGTCGCCATGTGCTGTTGCTGCGCCTCCAGGCGGGCCAGCTGATGATGGAACGAGCCCATCACCACCACGGCCGTGAGGCCGCCGAACACTTCGAGCAAGGTGCGTTTCATCCGCTTCTTCGTGAGTCCCAGGTGCTGCCGTTCGCCCCGATGCCGCACCCGGCTTCGGCGCCCTCGCAGAGGGTGCTGAAGAAAAAAACAACTATGGTCCCAGCAAGGACTTGGGACAGCCATGCCATGGCCGGTTCCGGATCCTCGGGCGCCTGCCGGCGGGGCCGATTTTGCCGCCCGGACCGCGCCCGGCTGCTGCAAGAACCAGCAGTTTGCCCAGAGCGTTGCGAGGTTCGACAGCCGGTCGGCCACCGGGCGGGCTAGACTGCTCGGCCCGGCGCTGCGCCGGATCCTCCCGCATGACGTTCGCCACGATTCCAGAACTGCTCGACGAACTGGCCAAGGGCCGGCCGATCGTGCTCGTCGACGACCCCGACCGCGAGAACGAGGGCGACCTGTGCTTCGCCGCCCAGTTCGCCACCCCCGAGCTGGTCAACCAGATGATCCGCGATGCCCGCGGCTTGGTCTGCCTGGCGCTCGATCCGGCGATCTGCGACCAGTTGCAGCTGCCGATGCAGGTGCAGGAGAACAAGTCGCGCTTCGGCACCGCGTTCACGGTCAGCATCGAGGCCGCGGACGGCGTGTCGACCGGGATTTCGGCCAAGGACCGAGCCCGCACCATCCTGGCGGCCGTGGCGCCCGAGGCGAAGCCGCAGGATCTGGCGCGCCCCGGCCACGTGTTCCCGCTGCGCGCCCGCGAGGGTGGGGTGCTGGTGCGCACCGGCCAGACCGAGGGCATCGTCGACCTGTGCCGGCTGGCCGGCCTGCGCCCCGCGGGTGTGATCTGCGAGATCATCAAGGACGACGGCGAGATGGCCCGGGTACCCGACCTCGAGCAGTTCTGCGCGAAGTTCGGCGTCAAGATGGGCGCCATCGCCGACTTGGTGGAGTACCGTCGCCGCCGCGAGCGCCTGATCGAACGGGTCGCCGTGGCACGCATGCCGACGCAGTTCGGCATGTTCGATTGCCACACCTACCACAGCCTGGTCGACGGCCGGACCCACATGGCGCTGGCCCTGGGCATCGATCGGGTCGGCGGCACTGGGCGCTTCCCGCCGCTGGCAGGGCCGGTATTGGTCCGGGTGCACTCGCAGTGCCTGACCGGCGATGTGTTCGGTTCGCTGCGCTGCGACTGCGGCGAGCAGCTGCACGAGGCGATGCGGCGCATCCAGGCGGCTGGGCGCGGCATCCTGCTCTACATCAGCCAGGAGGGGCGCGGCATCGGCCTCGCCAACAAGCTGCGCGCCTACGCCTTGCAGGACCAGGGGCTCGACACGGTGGAGGCCAACGTGCACCTCGGCTTCCGCCCGGACGAGCGCGAGTTCGGCACCGGGGCGCAGATCCTGCACGACTTGGGCTGCCGTCAGCTCCGGGTGCTGACCAACAACCCGAAGAAACTGAACGGGCTCGCCGGGTACGGCCTCGAAGTGGTCGAGCACGAGCCGCTGCGGATTGCACCGAACCCGCACAACCAACGCTACTTGGAGACCAAGCGCGACAAGTTGGGGCACCTCCTGGCCAAGCCGGAATGAGGCGGCGGCCCGGACTGCGCGGTGCGGGAAGAAAACCGCGGGCAGCCCTTCCAAGAGGGACGTGCTGGCCTTGAAGCAAGCTCCCGAGACCGACCAAGAACTGATCGCCGCCGTGCTCGCCGGCAGCGAAGCGGCGTTCGCGCAGTTGGTCGAGCGTTACCGCGACCGGCTGTTCCGGTTGCTCGGCCGCTACTGCCGCGATCCGATCGAAGTGGAGGATCTGGCCCAGGACGTGTTCCTGAAGGTGTTCCGCAAGCTGCACACGTTCCAGGGCGACTCCGCGTTCTACACCTGGCTCTACCGCATCGCGGTGAACGCCGCGACCGACCGCTTGGCGCGCGCCAGCCACCGCCGCCTGAAGTTGGTCGGCGACGATGCCATGCTCGACGGCACCTTCGGCGGGGGCGGCTCCCGTTCGGCGGAGGAAGGCCCGCACGGCTCTGGCTCGCCCGGGCGCGGCGACGGCCGCCCGCGGCAGGGGGAAGTGGACCGCGACGATCCGGCCGCGCCGCTGCTGCGTGACGAACTGGTCGCGGCGACCCGGCGCATCGTCGACGGGCTGCCCGAGAAGTATCGGACGATCCTGATCCTGCGCGAGTTCGAGGACCTTTCCTACACCGAGATCGCCGCGGTGCTGCAGTGCAATCTGGGCACCGTGGAGTCCCGGCTGTTCCGGGCGCGCCAGCGCTTCAAAGCCGCCCTCGAACAGCACCATCCCGAGTTGCTGCCACGCGGCGCGCCCTGACGGCCGCGCCCGTCTCCATCCCCATCCTCCGTTCCCGTCCCGACCGCCCCGGCACCCGCCCCCTGGTTCCAACCTCATGACCCTCTCCACTGCCGATGCCCGTCTGTTGGCCCGCTGGCTCGATGGCGAATTGCCGGGTGCCGCCGGTGCGTTGTTCGCCGCCCGGGTTGCTGGCGAGCCCGGACTCGCCGCGGCCTGTGCCGCCGAGCGCCGGCGCCGCGAACTGGTCGCCGCGGCCGCGGCGGTGCCGACCCCGCGGGCGCGTCCCGGCTTCACGTCCGGCGTCTTGGCCGCCGTGCGCGCCGCCGGACCGGTGCCGCGCACGCCCGATGCGGATCCGGAGCTCCTGGTGTCGTTCTGCCGGCGCATCCTGTTGGCCGCGGCGGTGCTGGCGGTGGTGGGCTTGGCTTGGCAGTTCGGCTGGCTGCAGGCCGGTGGCGCGCGGGGCGGCCAGGCACCCGCCACGCTGCAAGCCGCCCCCGACACCGTGCAGCGCGAGATGGAGCGATTGGACGCCCTCCTGCGGGCCGAAGAGGGCGCGGCATCGCCCGCGCGCCATAAGTGAGACATGCCCGACTCTGGATTCTGGGCGCCGCTTTCGGCAGCTTCCTCGCCGGCATGAACACCGGCCTCCTGCTGCCGAACCTGTGGACCGCGCCGGAAGACTCGGTGCCGGCCGAAGTGCGCGGCGACGCCGACTACGTGGCGGTGTTGGCGGCCAGCTACGGGCTGTCCGCGGCGCAGGCCCAGTCGGTGCGCTTCGTGCTGCAAGCGGCGCGCGAGGAAGAGCTGGCGGTGCTGCGCGCCGCCGAGGCCACCCAACTGCCGCCGGCCCTGCAGGCGCAGCTGCTGGCGGCGCGGGCGCGCGCCGAACAACGGTTGCGCGCCGTGTTGACGCACGAGCAGCGGACCCGTTACGACGCGGAAAGTCGGCCGGCTGGCCGAGGTGGGTTCCGGTGAGCCAGCACGTGGCCACGCCGGCACCGACGGCACCCCTTCGGATCAAGATCAAGACCACTCGAGCGACGAGGACGACAGCATGGTGAGAGCAATGGGCATCGACGCCGGGGACGGCGCCGTCACGGTGGTCGAGATCGACGGCAACTACAAGAAGGTGCGGTTGCTCGCGGTGCAGTCCACTCCGGTGGCCGACCCGGCGCAGCGCGCCTCGGCGGTCGGCGCCGCGGTCCAGGCGGCGCGTAGCGCGGGCTTGCGCGGCGAAGCGTTGCTCGCCTACCCCTGCCGCGAGGCCGTGCTGCGCCAGATCGAGCTGCCGTTCCAGGGCCGCGAAGCGATTCGCAAGGTGGTCAAGGCCGAGATCGAAGGCGAGATCCACAGCCATGCCGTCGACGACATGGTCGTCGACTTCCTGGAGATCGGGGCCACGGCCGAGAAGGGCACCCGGATCCTGGTGGCCTCGGTGCCGAAGGCCGGCCTGCGCAGCCATCTCGAGGCGCTCGTCGGCAGCGGCGTCGAGCCGGAGCGCGTCGACCTCGACACCCTCGCCTTGTGGCGCGCGGCGCACTGGGCCTCGGCGTTCGCTCCGGCGGTGGCGGGCGAAGCCGCGCCGATCACGGCACTGGTGCAGCTCGAAGCCCGCACCACCAAAGTGCTGCTGGTCGAAGGCGACAAGCTGATCGACATGCGCGCACTGCGCCTCGGCGACGACGCAGTGGCCGAGGACTTGGTGCGCAAGCACGGGTTGCCGTTGGCGACGGCCCGCGAGGCGGTGCGCGCCTGCCTGCGTGCGGGCACCGATTGCACCCTGGAGGTCGAAACGGCTCTGCCCGCGGCTGCCGATGCGCCGCCGGCCGATCCGGGCGCCGCCAGCGCAGCGCCCACGGCCGCCGCCCGGCGCACGGTGGTGGTCCCCTATGCCGAAGTCGAGGCCGCCCACACCGCCTTCCAGCAGCGCCTGGCGCGGGAACTGGTGCGCTACCTCGCTGCTTCGCCCAAGGCCAATGCGATCCGCAAGCTGCTGGTGACCGGGACCGCTGCGGAAGCGCCCGGGGTGCACGAGCTGCTGCGCGAAGTGTTCGCCGCCGAGCCGGAGTCGCTGGATCTGCTCGGCAAGCTGTCGCACGACCTCGACGCCGACCAAGTGCAGAACCTCGGCCCAGGTCTCGCCACGGCCCTCGGGGTCGCCCTGGCACGGTTGGGCGGACCGGCTGGCTTCGATCTGCGGCAGGAAGATCTGGCCTTCACGCGCGGTTTCGATCGGGTGAAGTTCCCGCTGGCGCTGGCCTGCGTGCTCGGGGTGTTGCTGCTGCTGCTGCACAGCACGCTGCTGTCGCGGCAGTTGCAGAACCTGGAGTACGAGCTGGGGCGGACCTTCGTCGATCCGAAGGACCCGAAGTCGCTGCCGCAGTTCCACGGTCGCCTGTTCGCGGTGTTCCGCTCCCGGTGGTTCGAGGACGGTCGCAACTTCCGCATCGAGAACAAGGGTGGCAAGGACTACACGTACCGCGACCTGGTGGCCGAGCTGCAGACCGTACCGGTGCCCAAGCGGTTGCTCGTGGTGCGCGAACGGCTGAAGAAGGTCGTCGAGCAGAAGCAGAAGGAGTCCGGCATCTTCGAGGACACCAGCCTCGAGTCGGGGTTGGCGGTGCTGGTGCGGTTCGCCCAGGTGCTGCTGCCGATCGAGCCGCAGCTCGGTCGTTACCTGTTGACCAAACTGTCGCTCGACATGGGGCGCTCGCGCGGGCTCGAGTTCACGGTGGCGCTGCGCGGCGAGGATTTCCGCAGCCGGGCTTCGCAGCTCGAGGCGGCGCTCGAAGCCGACACCAAGAAGCCCGACTCACCATTCTTGATCCTGCCGGGCAACGCCAGCAAGTCGCGCGAGCACTTGTTCCGTCCCGACAGCGGTGTGGTGGGGGCGTACTTCACCATCAAGATCGGCATCAAACCCTCGTTCGATCCGTTCGGGCCGAGCGCGCGGGGGGCGGTGGGCATGCTCGATTCGATCGATCGGCTCGGCGACCGGTTCGGCGGCCTGCTGGCCGCGGCGACGCAGACGACGGAGGTGCGGCGATGAAGTGGTTGCAGAATCTGGACTCCTACACGTCGTTGATCCTGGTGTGCCTGTTGGCTGCGCCAGCACTCGGCTACTGGTGCTACCAGCAGCAGTTGGCGATCGAGGCGTGCCAGAAGGCGATCGCCGATGCGCCGCGCGTGCTCGAAGACATCGGCGGCATGCAGAAGAAGGTCGAGATCGTGTTGCAGAACCGCAGCGTCACGGCGGCGGCGACGCAGGCGCCGCGCGACTACTTCGAGGGGCAGATCCTGGCTGCCGCCAACCAGAACCTGAACCGCAACGACTTCACCCTCAACGATCCGACCGAGGAGAACACCACGGTCGGCAAGCAGCCGGTCACCGACTTCGTCGCCGAAGTGCGCTGGCTGCGCAAGGAGTTGTCGCTGCCGCTGGCGTTCATCTACGCGGTGCTGTTCAACTGCGAATCGGGGGCGCGCGCCGGTGGGGAAGCTGGTTCCGTGCAGTCGATCTGGAAGCTGCGCAAGCTCGAGATCGTGAACGCGACCAGCGACAAGTTCGTCAGCGCCCAGCCCGACGTAGTGCCGCCGCTCGAACTCGAAGATCGCTGGTCGATCCGGCAGATGAGCTTCGTGCGCCGCGAGCCACGCCTGGAGCAGCGCCAGCAGAGCAAGTGACCCCGCGGCTGGGCTGCTGTGGTTGGGCTGCTGTGGCTGGGCTGCTGTGGTTGGGCCGCTGTAGCTGGGCCGCGGTGGTTGAGTCCGTTCGCGCCGCGTCAATTCGCGCCGTGCCGCCGGATCATGTAGGCAGCGAAGGCGATGCCCGTGAGGCTCAGCAGGTAGAGCGCCGGGAACATCACCACGTGTTCCAGCCAGATCAGCCAGAACTGCTGCTGGCCGCTGCCCGGGACCAGCCGCGGCTCGAACTGCAGGCCGGTCATCGGGTTCACGATGTCGCGCACGGCGCTGATGTCGAGGCTGGTGCCCAGGTGTTGGTCGCTGGCGAACTTGCTCCACAGCGCCGCAGGCAGGCGTGCGGCCACGGTGCCGGCGCTGATCCGGAACAGCACACTGAGCAGGGTCGGTGCCGTGTGCGCCGCGCCGAGGGCCAGGGCCACCCCGGCCGGGAACAGGAATCGGTCGATGCCCAGGGGTTGCACCACCGGTGCCGGGGCGGCGAGCCACTGCATCGCCAACCACTGGGCGGTGGCGGTCCAAGCCAGCAGCAGGGGCCACAGCCAGGGCTGACGCAGGGGTGTGGCACCGGCCCGCACCAGGAGCAGGATCCACAGCAGTGCGAATCCGGCGAACGGTAACGGCCACAGCCAGCCAGCCGCCGATGCCTGCCCGGTCGGGAACGACACCATGCTGACTTCCTGGTCGGCCCCCTCGAAGCCGGCGTAGGTGTGCACGGTGGTCAGGGTGCGGGTCTCCGGGTCGAGGCTGCCCACGACCAGGCTGCACAAGGCGGCCAACACCGCTACGTACACCGCTACGCGGCGCAGGCGCGGGACCGCGAGTGCCAAGCCCAGGGTGAGGTAGGTGAGGCCCTGCAGGGCGGCGATCGAGTGGTGCATGGTGGGGGTGGGGCAACGCTCCGCGGGGCGGCTCGTGAGCCATGGCCGGGCTGGGGGCGTTCGGGTGGGGCAACGCCCCGTGGGGTGGCGGGTTTTCCCCGGCGACTCGGCCGGGCGCCAGAGTTTTCCCCCGAGCCGCTTGCTCGGGGGGGCGGCGCTCGTTACCTTTTTCGCCCTTCCCAGTTCCGGGTCAACGACCCGGTTCGGGCCTGCACTTTCCGAGCTTCCAGTTCCGGCTCCCCAGTTACCATGACGAAGCAGAAAACCAAGAAGGCGGTGGTCAAGCGCATGAAGCTGACCAAGACCGGCAAGGTCAAGTTCCGCCACGCGTTCACGTCGCACATCATGGTGCGCCGCAGTGCCAAGCGGAAGCGCCAGCTCCGACAGAAGGGCATCTGCAAGGGGCAGATCGCGGTCAGCATGGCTCAACTGCTGGGTGGGAGGTAACACACCATGGTTCGCGCAACGAATGGTCCCGCGACGCGCCAGCGCCGCAACCGCGCCCTGAAGCGCGCCAAGGGTTTCCGCCAGGGTCGCCGCAATCTGTTCAAGATGGCGCGCGTCACCGGCATCCGCGCCGACGCGTTCGCCTTCTTCGGCCGCCAGCAGAAGAAGCGCCAGTTCCGCGCCTTGTGGATCACCCGCCTCAGCGCGGCAGTGGCTGCCCACGGGTTGCGCTACTCGCGCTTCATCCATGGCGTGCAGAAGGCCGGCATCAAGCTGAACCGCAAGGAGCTCTCCGAGCTCGCGATCCACGATCCGCAGGCCTTCGCCTCGGTGTGCGGCAAAGCCAAGGCTGTTCTGGCGTGACGCCGCTTTGGCGTCGCGCGGTTCCAGCGTGACGCCGAGCTTGGAGCCACGCGCCTCGTCGGGGTGTGGGGTCGTGAGGTCCCGCGTCTGGCGGTTTTGCTGGTTGGTTCGGCACGGCGCGAGCGCAAGCCGCGCCGTTGTGCTGTACGGTGCTCGACTCGTTCTTGCCCCCGCTTCCGATGGACCCAACTGCTCAGCGTGATTCCTGGCTGGCCCAGGTGGCTGCCGCTGCGGACGAAGCCGCTCTGGCCGCCGTCGAAACCCGGTTGCTCGCCGCCGAAGGCGAGCTCACCCAGCTGCTGCGCTTGGTGACCAGTCTGCCGAAGGAGCAGCGACCGGCGTTCGGCAAAGCCGCGAACGGCGTCAAGCAGGCCGTCGAGGCCGCGATCGCCGCGGCGCGCACCGGCTTCGCCGCACGCGCCCTGCAGCGCGAGCTCGCCCTGCCCGACTTCGATCCGACCGAGGCAGCACCCGCACCGCGTCGCGGCGCCCTGCACCCGATCACGATCGTGCAGAACGAACTGGTGGACCTGTTCACCAGCCTCGGCTTCCAGTGGCAGGACGGCCCGGAAGTCGAGTCCGAATACTTCAACTTCGATGCGCTCAACATCCCGGCCGACCATCCCGCCCGCGAGAGCCAGGACACGTTCTGGTGCGAGCCGATCGACGGCGGGCGCCGGCATCTGCTGCGCACGCACACCTCGCCGGTGCAGGTGCGCACCATGCAGCGCTTCGTCAAGGAGCACGGTCCTGGGCCGCTCAAGGTGATCGTGCCTGGCCGCTGCTTCCGCAGCGAAACCGTCGACAAGAGCCACGAACACACCTTCTACCAGATGGAAGGACTGGTGGTGGACCGCGGGGTCAGTACCGCGAACCTGATCCACACCATGAAAACCTGCCTGCGCGTGATCCTCGAGCGCGACGTGCAGGTGCGCCTGCGGCCCGGGTTCTTCCCGTTCGTCGAGCCCGGCTTCGAACTCGACGTGAACTGTCCGTTCTGCCAGGGGCGTGGTTGTTCGGTGTGCAAGCGCTCGGGTTGGATCGAGATCCTGCCGTGCGGCATGGTGCATCCGAACGTGCTGCAGCAAGGCGGCTACGATCCGGAGCAGTTCACCGGCTTCGCCTTCGGCATGGGCCTGCAGCGCGTGGTGATGCTGCGCTACGGCATCGACGACATCCGCCAGTTCATGGGGGGCGACCTGCGCTTCCTGCGCCAGTTCCCGGAGGTGCCGCGATGAAACTCTCGCTGTCCTGGTTGGCCGAACACGTCGACTTGAGCGGCCTCGAGCCGCAGCAGATCCTGAAAGACCTGTCGATGAGCACGGCCGAGATCGAAGGCGTGCAGCAGTTCGGCCAAGGTCTCGAGTGCCTGCTGGTCGGCCACGTGCGCGCTGCGGAGAAGCACCCCGACGCGGACAAACTGTCGGTGTGCCAGGTCGATCTCGGCCCGCAGCACGGCGGGGTGCAGCAGATCGTCTGTGGGGCGCCCAACGTGGCCCGCGGCCAACGCGTGGTGGTGATCCGGCCCGGCGACTCGCTGCCCGAACAGGGCGGCAAGGGTGCACTCAAGATCAAGGTCGGCAAGATCCGCGGCGTCGAGTCGCACGGCATGATCTGTTCGGAGGCCGAACTCGGCCTGTCGAGCGACCACGACGGCATCCTGGTGCTGCCTCCCGACGCGCCGATCGGGGCGCGCTTCGTCGACGTGCTGCCGGTGCAGGACTGGGTGTTCGAGATCGACAACAAGTCGATCAACCACCGCCCGGATCTGTGGGGCCACTACGGCTTCGCCCGCGAACTGGCCGCGATCTATGGCCGGCCGCTGCGCAGCCTGCCGCCGCCGCCGACCCTGCCGGCCCGCGGGGCCACGGTGCCGATCGAAGTCGAGGACCGGGTCGGTTGCCCGCGCTATTGCGGGCTCGTGATCGACGGCGTGCGCGCCGAGAAGTCGCCCCCGGCCCTGCGCTGGCGGCTGCAGGCGGTGGGCCAGCGCGCCATCAACCTGCCGGTCGACCTGACCAACTACGTGCTGCTCGAACTCGGCCAGCCGCTGCACGCGTTCGACCTCGAGCACGTCGGCAGCGGCCCGATCCGCGTGCGCCGGGCCAAGTCCGGCGAGAGCCTGACCACGCTCGACGGCCAGGCGCGCAAACTGACCGACCAGGACCTGCTGGTGTGCGTGGGCACGCGCCCAGAGGCCCTGGCGGGCATCATGGGCGGTGCGGGCACCATGGTCGGCGGGGGCACCACCCGGCTGTTCCTCGAGGCGGCGAACTTCCACGCCGCCACGGTGCGCAAGACCAGCATGCGCCTTGGCCTGCGCACCGACGCCAGCGCGCGCTTCGAGAAGGCTCAGGACCCGGCCAACGCCAGCCTTGGCGCCCTGCGGTTCCTGCAGCTCTTGCAGCAGCACTGCCCGACGGCCACCGCCGCGGGGCCGCTCGCCGATCCGCTCGGTTGGGTCGAGCCGCAGAAGACCGTGGCACTGCGCCGCGAGCGCCTGGCGCTGAAGCTCGGCATCGAGCTGCCCGACGAGCGCGTCGCGGGCATCCTGCAAGCCTTGCAGTTCGGCGTGCAGACCACCCCCGTGGGCTTCACCGTGGCCGTGCCGAGTTTCCGCGCCACCAAGGACATCGCGCACGAAGACGACCTGATCGAAGAGGTCGGTCGGATGTTCCGCTACGACAACATCCCGGAGCGCCCGCTGCGCGGCACCATCGCGCCGCCACCGCGCCACGACGAACTGTTCCTGGTGCGGCGCCTGCTCGAAGTGGCCTGCCTCGACCTCGGCTGCAGCGAGGCCTACAACTACAGCTTCGTGCCCGACGCGGTGCTGGCGGCCTGCGGCGCCGATGCCCATGCCTACGTGCGGGTGCAGAATCCGGTGGCACCCGAGCAGGCGCGGATCCGCCGCCATGTGCTGCCGAGCCTGCTGCAGAGCGCCGCCAACAACCTGGCCGGTGGCGCGGTGGGCCATTCTGCCGGCGGTGCCGAAGTGCTGCTGTGCGAACACGGCAAGGGTTACCACGCCGAAATGCGCGCGGACCACGATCTGCCGCACGAAGTGCGCGAGGTCGCCTTCGTGCACAGCCGCCGCGATGGCCTGCATCCGTTCCTCGAACTGCGGGCCAACCTCGAGCGGTTGCTGCAGCGCGTCGGGCATCCGGCCACCATGGCGCGGGTCTGGCACGGCAAGGACCAGCCGTGGGTGCATCCGAACGCCGCCGTGGCCATCGACCGGGACGGTTCGCCGGTCGGCTACGTCGCGCATCTGCATCCGGGGGTGGCGCGCGCCATGAACCTGCCGAGCACCACCGCGATCGCGTGCCTCGACGTGCGGGCGCTGCTGGCCAACGGCCGCCGCACGGCGCACTACCAAGCGGTGCCGACGTTCCCGGTGCTGCCGGTGGACGTGGCGCTGCTGGTCGACAGCGGCGTGCAGGCCAGCGCCGTGGCCGAGTTCTTGCGCACCGTCGGCAGGAAACTGGTGCGCGACGTGCAGTTGTTCGAGGTCTACCGCGGCGAACGGTTGCCGCCGGGCAAGAAGAGCCTCAACTTCACGGTCACCCTCGGGGCCGACGACCGCACCTTGACCGACGAGGACGAGAGCCGCTATTTGGGCAAGGTGCGCGACCAGGCGGCCCAGGTCGGTGCCGAACTGCGCGGCTGAAGTGGCGTCAGCGCGGCCTCAGCGCTGCAGCAGCCGCAGGACCACCGGGCGGTCGTAGCCCTCGCCGAACACCACCGGCACTCGGGCGACGAAGCCGTTCTGGCCGTAGGCGATGGCCTCGTATTCGCCCGGCGCCAGCCAAGCGGTGAAGGACACCGCGCCGTCGCCTTGGCGCTGGCCTTCGCCCAGCCACTGCTGGTCGCGTCCGGGTACCCGCAGCGCCAGGCTGAGCGTCCGGCCTGCCGCAGCCGGAGCTTCGAGGGTGAAGGGCCGCCGCACGCCGCGCTGCAGGACGATGTCGCGCTGCTGTTCCACCCCGGCCGGGAGGTCGATCTCGAAGGTGGCCGCCGCCACCGAAGGCCCTTGCACCTGCAGACGCTGCCGGCCGTTCGGCACGCCGTCGAGCCGGTAACTGCCGCCGCTGTAGCTGGCGTCGATGCGCCCCTGGTCGGTCAACACGAACAGCTCGAGGCTGGCGGGCGGCTGGCCATCGGCGCCGACCACCGAGCCGAACATGGCGCCACTGGCCGTGAGCACCACGGTGCCGAGGTCGAGGTCGGCGGTGCCGTCGAAGGCGAATTCGGCCCGCACCCAGCGCACGTGGCCCGGGTGTTCGACCAGCACGGCCACCGTGCCTGCCGGCACCGAAGCGAAGCGCAGGGTGCCGTCGGCGGCCGCGCTCGTGCGCACGCTGCGCTGCAGGTCGCGGTGCAGCAAGGTGGCGCTGGCGGCGATGGCCAGGCCCAGGCCGTCGACCACCCGGCCGGTCACCGCGCGGCGCGGCCGCGCCCGGTCCACCGCGAAGTGCACCGGCGCGCTGCTGGGATCCGGCACTTCGAGCAGGCCGTCGGGCAGACTGCCGGCAGGTGTGCCGGGGGCGAACGCCAGCAGCACGGCGCTGCCGCTGCCCGGACGCAAAACGAAGGTGCCGTCGCTGCCGGTGCGGGTCCCCTGAGGGCCACCGTCTCGCGGTTGGCAGACCACTGTCCAACCTGCCAACGGCTGGTCGGCGCGGTCGACCAACCGGCCCTGCAGTTCGGGCCCGCCGGCAGTGAGTTGGGCGTTCCAGACGTGTTCGCCGCCGGCTTCCAGCAGCACGGCCGACTGGGCGCGCTGGGCTGTGCCGGCGAGGGTGGCATCCACCGCCAGCACCTGGTCGCCTGCCGGCAGTCCTTCGAGCCGGAAGCTGCCGTCGGCACCACTCCGCGCCGCACCCGTCTGGGTGCCATCGGCCGCGGTGGCGGTGACTGCGGCCCCCTGGACCAGCCGGCCGTCGGCAAAGCGCACGGTGCCGCGCACCACGGCTTCACGGCTCAGGACCAGGTCCAGACGCACGGGAACGTCCGGTTGCAGCGTGATCGTGCCGGAGCCCGTGGCGAAGCCCTGGGCGCGCACCCAGTAGTGGCGGGTGCCTGGGGCCACGCGATGGCACTGGAAGGTGCCCGCGGCGTCGGTCCTGGCGCGCGACGGCGGTGTGGCGAGTTCGCGCGAATGGGCTGTGGCTTCGCTGGCGAACAGCACGTTGGCGTTGGCGATCGGCTGGCCTTGGGCATCGAGCACGGTGCCCTGCACCTCGGTGCCCTGGCTGAGCAGTACCAGGCGCACGGCGAGTTCGTGCGGCGGCTCGCCCGCCGCGCTGCCGCGGATCCAGGCGCAGGGGGACGGCGCGTGGTCTTGGTGGTGGGCACCCAGGTGTCCGGGCCCCGGCAGCGGCAACCAGAAACTGCCGTCGGCGCCGCTGCGGCCGACCGTGCCGCCGTCGGTCGCCTGCGGGGTCGTCCCACGTTCTGCGCTCCAGGGCAGGAAACACAGAGTCGCGCCGGCGACCGGCTGCCCGTCGCGGGCCACCACGTTGCCGCGCACCACCGCCCGCGCGTCGACCACCAGGTCGGTCGTGAGCGTGGTACCCGGCTGGAGCCTGACCGTGGTGGGGGGCGTGAGCGAGGTGCGCACCGTGGCCTCCCGCCGACCTTGGCACGGCACGGCGAACGTGGCCGCGCCGGCGGCGTCGGTGGCCTGTTCGCCTTGCCATGGCACTGCGGCTGCCCCGGCGCCAGGGCCACTGGTGAGTGCGGTCACCAGCACTTCGACCCCGGGCAACGCCGTGCCGTCTTGCGCCGTGACCCGTACCCGCAGTGCGGCGGCTCCTTCCGGGGTGGCGGTGCGTTGCAGACCGGGGTCTGCGACGGGGGTCCCGGGGCTGGTTTGCGGCCCGCTCGAGCCCTCGGCGGGCAATGCCGAGGCGCCCGGTGCACCCGAGCGCAGCGGCATTGCCGGAACCAGCGGTACCATCGGGATGCAGTCGGCACCACGCGCGAACCAAGCGGCAGTGGCGGCGCACAGCGTGAGGACCACCAGGACCAGGAACACGGGCCACCGCACAGTGGGAACCTATACGCAATCAACGGGCGCGAGTGGCTCAGATTCTCGCGCCACGGCCCCAAGTGGCCAGGAACCGCTGGCGGCTCGAGCGGCTGGGCACCCGTTCGGCGATGGTTCGGGCCAGGGACCGGGCCGAGGCCGGGCGCTCGAGCCGCTCCAGGGCGCGCAGGTGCAGCGACAGCGGCAGGTCGGTTTCGGCCAGCAGCGCTTCGAGTTCGCTGCGCCGCGCCTCGTCGAGAGGGGTGCTGGGATCCTGGGCCAGGATCCAGTTGCACCGCACCGACGGCAGTTCGAGGGACTCGACCAGCGCGGCCAGATCGGGGTCGTTCGCCCCGAGCCGCAGCAGGTAGGCGCGCGCCATCGCTTCGCCCAGGCGGTCGCCGCCGGCGTGGGCCATCGCGGCCGCGCGGGCGAAGGTGTGCCGGGCTTCGTCGTCGCGCCGGCGCCAGAACTGGCGTTCGGCCAGGAACAGGGTCGCCCGGCCGGCGTAGGCCGGCAGCGACAGCCGTTCGGCTTCGTCGACCGCGAAGCGCAGATCCTGCGCCGCTTCGTCGTCGCCGAGCACGGCGCGCACCTGGCCGCGGTACAGGTGCAGGCGCAGGCGCACCCGCGGCAGCGCGCGCGCGGCCTGGTTCTGTTCGACGCGCTGCAGGGTCTTCAGCGCGGTGGGGTAGTGGTGCTGCAGCGCCTCGATGCGGGCCAGGTCGACGAGCAGGTGGCAGCGCAGGTCGTCCTGGTCGCTGGGCAACCGGTGCAAGGCGGCCTGCAACTGGCGGTTACCGTCCGCGGCCTGGCCGCGGTAGAGCAGGATCCGGCCGTGCAGGCCGTGGGCCTGCGCGGCGAGGGCATCGGGTCCGGGCCCGGTGGCGCGCTGCAGGTCGTCGTGCACCGACTCGAGCAGCGCGATCGCCGACCACAGCCGGCCGGCGTCGAGCGCGCGCGCGGCCAGTGCAGTGCGTGCTGCCGCCGACCCCTCGACGTCGCCCAGGGTCTGCGCCAGGGTCTCGGCGCGTTGGAAGTCGCGGCTGGCGGCTTCGTGCTGGCCGGCATTGACGCGAGCCTTGCCCGCGAGCAGCAGGTAGCGCAGCCGCCGTCGCCGG
The DNA here is from genome assembly GCA_016795295.1 of Planctomycetota bacterium. GTDB lineage: Bacteria > Planctomycetota > UBA1135 > UBA1135 > UBA2386 > JAEUHP01. The sequence goes on from JAEUHP010000008.1 coordinate 60,615, forward strand.
TTCGCTTCGTGGTCGGGCACCGCGGCGAAGTGCACCGCCAGGCGCCCGGCGATGCGCAGTGCGGTGCGCCGGGAGCCGGCGCGCACGCGTTCGTCGAGCCCTTGCAGCAGCGGATCGAGGCACGCTTCGTGCTCCAGCGCCTGCGACAGGTGCATGCCGATCTCGAGCGCCGGGCGGCCGCGGCGGGCCAGCAGCGCCGCGGCGCGGCGGTGCAGGTCGGCGCGCGCCTCTGCCGCCAGGGTCGACAGCAGGACCTTCAGGAAGTCGCGGTGGCGGAACGACACTTCACCACCCTGCGCGCGCACGATGCGGCCGCGGAACAGGGACAGGGTCTCCAGCACCGCCAGCGGCGGGCTGCCCACCAGTTCGGCCAGATCGTCGAGCCGGCAGCGTTCGCCGAGCACGGCGGTGGCCGCCAGCACCGCGCGCTGCGCGGCATCCAGGCTGGCGACCCGCGCGCGGAACCGCGCCAGGTGGCTCGGTGCCGGCCGCAGTTCGACGCCGGGCTGCAGGCTGTGGTAGTCGCCGGCGCGGCCCTGCACGGCGCCTTCCTGGGCCAAATGGTCGAGGGCCTCGACCAGGTTGCCGGGCAGGCCGCTGGTCATCTGGTGCGCGCCCGCCAGGAATGCTTCGTCGACGGCGCCCGGGCGGAACAGGGCGCGGCCGAACGCCAGGAATTCGGCTTCTTCGAGTCCGACCAGGTCGAGCCGGCGGTCGACGTCCACCGCCACTGGCTCGAGGCCGGTGGCCAGCAGCAGCAGCAGGGGCTGCGTCCGGCCGCGCGCAGCCAGGCGCTGCAGCACCAGGCGGCCGCTGGTGTCGAGCCGTTCGGCGTGGTCGACGCGCAGCACCAACGGCCGCTGCGGCTGCGGCAGGCGCAACAGCGCCGACGCCAGGCGGTCGGCGCGCACTTCGGGCGGTTCGGTGCTGGTGCCCAGCGCCACTGCCGCGAGCGCTTCGGCCTCCGCTTCGCTGCACTGCAGCAACGCCACGGCGGCGGCCGCGGCGCGCGGCGCCGCCTGCGGCGAATCGCGGCCATCGCCGCGCAACAGCCAGTCGAGCAGCGCCGAGGCGAACGGCTCGCCGTGGCCGAGCCCGCTGTCGGCGTCGCCGCCGAGGTAGAGCGGCGCTTGCTTGCCCTCGAGCCAGCCCGCCATCGCTTCGTCGTAGAGACGCCGGCGGCCGATGCCTTCGGGACCGGAGACGACCACCACGCGGCCCACGCCCGTGCGCGCCAGGGCCAGTTCGGCGTCGAGTGCGGTGAGCTCGGCGGTGCGACCGAAGAACGGTGTGTCCGCCGGCCGGCGCATGCGCAAGAGACGGCGGCCGCTGGCCAGCGCTGGGGCGCGCGCTTCGTGGCGGCGCCAGTATTCGGACTGTTCGCCCTGCTGCAGCACACGCTGCAGTTCGGCGGCATCCTTCAAGCGGCGATCGGGGTCCTTCTGCAGGAGGTCGAGCAGCACCTGCTCGAGCAGCGGCGAGATGCGCGCGCGCAGGTGCGAGGGGCGCGGCGGCGGGGTCTCGCGGTGCGCCAGCATCATCTCGTCGGCGGTGCCGGCGTTGTGGAACGGATGGCGACCGGTGGTGACTTCGAACAGCACCACGCCGAGTGCATAGAGGTCGGCGCGCGGGCCACTCGGTTTGCCCTGCAGCACTTCGGGAGCGGTATAGGCGAGGCTGCCGGCGAAGCCGCCGGAGCTGCGGCGGCTGTGGCCACTGCTGCTGCCGCCCGAGCCAGCGCTGCCAGAACCGGCGCTTCCCGAGCCGCTACCGCCCGAGCCGCTACTGCCCGAGCCGCCACTGCCAGAACCGGCACTGCCGGAGCCACCCTCCGCGCCCGCGCCACCCGCCGCGAACGGCCGCGCCAGGCCCAGGTCGACGATGCACACGCGGCTGTCCGGGGTCAGGATCAGGTTCTCGGGCTTGATGTCGCGGTGCACGAGGCCGCGGCGGTGCAGGGCGAACAGGCCTGCGGCGGCGTCGGCGCCGATACGCCGGGTCAAGTCCTCGACCGGCGCGCCGCTCTTGGCGACGAATTCGCGCAGGGTGGTGCCGGGCACGTACTGCATCACCAGGTAGGTGATGGGCAGGCCGAGCAGTTCGATGGTCTCGACGCCGTAGATGGCGGCGACGTTGGGGTGGGCCAGGGTCTGGCCGAGTTCGCCTTCGGCGAAGAAGCGGGCCTGGGCCTTCTCGTCCACCGCAAGTTCCTTGCGCAGGAACTTGATGGCGACTTCGGCGCCGGCGGGCAGGTCCTTGTACGGGGCGCGCAGGCGGGCCTTGTGCACGGTGCCCGAGGAGCCGCGGCCGACCTCGGCGAGCAGGTCGAAGTGGCCGCCGAGCGCCTGGGAGACGCCTGGGGCAAGGGGGGGCCGGGGTTCCGGCTGCGGCGTTCCCTTTGGGGTGGACACTTCCTGCGTTGTAGCGGCGGCGGCGGCAAGTTCCATCGGTTGGCCACGGCTAGGGGACTGGGTCACCCTGCAGCTGCAGCACCGCGGAGCGGGTCTTCGCGCCCGGATCCGCACCCATCGTTGCAAGCGACACCCCGCGGGCCTTTGATCGGCGCAGCCGAACCGCCCGCATGCCGATCCAGCTCTACAACTCGCTGAGCCGCTCTCTGGTCGAACTGCGCCCGCTCGTGCCGGGCAAGGTCACCATGTACCACTGCGGCCCGACCGTCTACAGCTCGCCGCACATCGGCAACTTCCGCAGCTTCCTGTTCGCCGACGTGCTGCGCCGCTTCGTCGAGGACCAGGGCTTCCAGGTCACCCAGGTGATGAACGTCACCGACGTCGGCCACCTGACCCTCGACGACATCGAAGGCGGTGAAGACAAGATGGAGGCCGCGTCGCGCAAAACCGGCATGACCGCGTGGGACATCGCCAAGAAGTACGAGGCCGAGTTCCACGACTGCCAGCGCCAGCTGTTCGTGCGCCTGCCGCACCACATGCCGCGCGCCACCGAATTCGTGCCGCAGATGGGGGCGATCATCGACGACCTGCTGCAGAAGGGCATCGCCTACCAGAAGGCCGGCAACGTCTACTTCGAAGTCGCGAAGTTCCCCGGCTACGGCAAGCTGTCCGGCAAGGTGCTGGACGAACTCGAAGCCGGCGCGCGTGTCGCGGTGAACGACGAGAAGAAGGATCCGCGCGACTTCGCCCTGTGGAAAACCGACGCCAAGCACCAGATGCAGTGGGATGCGCCGTTCCGCGGCGGCGCGCGCGGCTTTCCCGGCTGGCACATCGAGTGCTCGGCGATGTCGATGCACTACCTGGGCCCGCAGATCGACATCCACACCGGGGGCGAGGACAACATGTTTCCGCACCACGAGTGTGAGATCGCGCAGACCGAAGCGCACACGGGCCGGCAGTTCGTGTCGGTCTGGATGCACGCGCGGCACCTCCTGGTCGACGGCAAGAAGATGTCGAAGAGCCTCGGCAACTTCTTCACCGTCGCCGACGTGCTGCAGAAGGGCTACAGCGGCCGCGAACTGCGGTATGCGCTGATCTGCGTGCAGTACCGGCAGGCGCTGAACTTCACGCTGGCCGGCCTCGACGCCGCGCGCGCTTCGATCACGCGGGTGCAGCAGTGCCGGCGGCGCCTTGCGGCGATCCGCGACGGCCGCGAGGGACCGGGCGGTGACGGACTGGCGGCTGCGGTGGCGGCGGCGCAGGCCGGTTTCACCGCGGCCATGAGCGAGGACCTGAACGTCAGCGAAGCGCTGGCGGTGGGGTTCGAACTGGTCGCGGCGGCCAACAAGGCTTCGCCGAGTGTGGCGGGGGCCACGGCGGCCCTGCATGCGTTCGCGCGGTTCGAGGACGTGCTCGGTTGCTTTGGTCCGGAGCCCGCGGACGCTGCGGTGGGGGCGCCGGCCGAACTGCTGGCGTTGTTGCCCGAGCGGCAGGCGGCCAAGCAGCGCAAGGATTGGGCGGCTGCGGACCGCATCCGCGACCAACTGGCGGCGGCGGGGTGGAAGATCGTCGACACCAAGGACGGGCCGCGGCTCGAACGGCTGTGAGCAGCGGCATCGTTCGGCGGGCCGCTCCAGGCCTCTGGCTCGCAGCGGCACTCCTGCTCGGCACCGCGCTGCCGGCCCAGCAGGGCGACCGCACCGGCGAAGTGCAGACCCTGTTGCCCGACGACGTCGAAGTGCCGCCCGCACCCGTTCTGACCCCGGAGCAGGCCCGCGCCGCGTTCGTGCTCGCACCGGGCTTTCGCATCGAACTGGTGGCCAGCGAACCCCTGCTCGGCGATCCGGTGCAGGCGGTGTTCGATGCGCGCGGCTGGCTGTGGGTGGTCGAGATGCGCGGTTACATGACCGACCTCGCTGCCAGCGCGGAGCGTCAGCCGACCGGCTGCATCGCCGTGCTGCGCGACCGCGACGGCGATGGCCGCATGGACGAACGGCAGGTGTTCCTGGACGGCCTGGTGCTGCCGCGGGCGGTCCTGCCGCTGCGCGAGGGCGTGCTGGTGCTCACGCCGCCGGAGCTTGCCTACTACCCGTTCGCCGCCGATGGCCGGACTCCGGGGCCGCGCCAGCGCGTGCTGGCGGGCTTCGAAGCGGGCCTCGACAATCCCGAACACAGCGGCAACGGCCTGTTGTGGGCCCGCGATGGCCGCATCCACCTCGCCAACGACAAACGCCTGCTGCGCTGGACCCCTGCGGGGTTCCAGACCGAAGCGGGGGCCGGCGGCGGCCAGTGGGGCATCGCCCAGGACGACCGTGGGCGCGTCTCCTTCAACTACAACGAAGACTGGCTGCGCACCGACCTGGTGCCGGGGCGTTATGCGCCGCAGTTCGGTGCCACCACCTTGCCGGGGCTGAACCACCGCGTGGTCGACGACCGTTCGGTGTGGCCCGTGCGGCGCACGCCGGGGGTCAATCGCGGCTACCAGAAGGGGCGCCTGCGCGACTACGTGTTGGCCGAACACACCGCGGTGTGCGCGCCCTTGGTCTATCGCGGTGCGCTGCTGCCGGGGTGCCGCGACGATCGGTTCGTGTGCGAGCCCGCCGGCCTGTGCGTGCGCCGCATCCACTGCACCGACCAGGACGGGGCTCTGCGCGGCGCCAACGTCTACCAGCAGCAGCGGGCTGAGTTCTTGGCTTCGCACGACGAACGGTTCCGGCCGGTCAACCTGTGCGAAGGTGCCGACGGGGCGCTGTACGTGGTGGACCTGTACCGCGGCGTGATCCAGCACAAGAACTTCCTCACCAGCTACCTGCGCCAGCAGATCGAAAGACGCGGCCTGGCGCAGCCGACCGGGCTCGGCCGCATCTGGCGCATCCTGCCGGCGGAGGGGCCTGCTCCGGTGCGGCCCGCCCCGCTGCACGAAGCGCGGAGCGACGCGTTGCTCGCGGCCCTGCAGGGTCCTTCGGGTGCCGCCGCCGACCTGGCCCTGGTCGAACTGGTGCAGCGGGAGGCGCACGACCAGGCCCCCGCTCTGGCCGAACTCGCCCGCAGCGCCCAGCACCCGGGCGCCCGCATCGCGGCGTTCAGCGCCCTGGCCCAGCTCGGCGACCTCACCAACACCGAACTGCGCGCAGCGCTGGCCGATGCGGATCCCGGGGTGGTGGCGCTGGCCCTGCAGCACGCGGCGCCGTTCCTGCTGCGCGGCGATCTGCTGGCGTGGACGGCGGTCGAACGCGTGGCCCACGGCACGCCGAACCTCGCCTGGCATGCCGTGCTGTGCCTCGGCGAAGTGCTGCGCGCCGCACCGGTGCCGCGCTGGCGTGCGCGCGCGGTGCGCACCGGTGCCGAACTGCTCCTGCAGCGCGGCGACGATGCGACCCTGCGTGGGCTCGCTGCGGCGGCTTTGCTGCCGGCGGCTCCCGAAGTGCTGGCGCGGCTGACGGCGGCCGAGCCGCTGGCCCCCGCACTCGCCGCGGGCCGCGAGCTGGCCCAGGCCCTCGTGCGGGCGAAACAGGAGCCGGCCCTGGTGGCGTTGTTCGCGAAGGTGGCGGAGGCAACCCCTGCGTGGCAAGAAGCGCTGCTCGAAGGGGCGGTGCGCGCGTTGCCCAGGCCCGAACAGCGCGCCGGCTGGTTGCCACTGTCGGCGGTGCCGCAGGCGCTGGTGGGCTTGGCACAGCAGGAGAGTGTGGTGGTGGGCGCAGCCGCCCGCGCCGTGCTGGCTGCCATTGCCTTGCCGGCGGTGACCCCACCGCCTGCCGACCGTCCGGTGCCGCCCGAAGTCAGAGCCCAGCTCGGCCGCGGCCAGCGCACCTTCGCGGCCGTGTGCGCGGCCTGCCACCAGCCCGACGGTTCGGGCATGGCGGGCCTGGCGCCGCCGTTGCTCGACGCCGCGTTGCTCGCGGGGTCGCCTGCCGCGCTGGTGCGCCTTGCGCTGCACGGCCTGCGCGGTCCGCTGCAGGTTGGGGGCGCCACTTGGTCGCTGGAGATGCCAGGGCAGCAGCACCTCGGCGACGAAGACCTCGCGGCGGTGCTGAGTTTCGCCCGCTGGACGTTCGCGCGCGGCGCCGAGCCGATCGGCGCGGACGTGGTGGCCAAGGTGCGCGCCGAGACGAAGCAGCGTGGCGAGCCGTGGACGGTGGCCGAGCTCGAAGCGTTCGCCGGGGAGGCGCGCAAGTGACTTCGTTCGCGCCGTTCTGGCACGCGGCCACGCGCACCCTGGCCGGTGGCGTGGTGGTGCTGCTCGGCACGGCCTGCGGCGGTCCGGCGGCGCCGGCCGGCGATCCCGCAGCGCTCGCGGCGCATCGGTCGCCAAGGACCTGGGAACGGCTGCCCGGGCCAGGTCTCGAGCGCTGGCGCGACCCGCGCACCGGCATCGTGTTCGTGCGCATCCCCGCCGGCAGCTTCGTCAGCGGGGCAGCCGAAGCACCGCGCACGGTGCGCATCACCAAGGATTTCCTGTTGGCCGAGACCGAGTGGACGGTCGAGCAGTGGCGGCGCGCTGCGGCGCTGGCGGGTTTGGCGGCGGTGCCGGTGCCCGAGGGGCCGGGTACGTTGCCGATGCCGCTGTCGTTCGTGGATGCCGAAGCGGCCTGCCAGAAGCTCGGCTACCGGTTGCCGACCGAAGGGGAATGGGAACGCGCGTGCCGCGCCGACCACAGCGGGGCGGATGCGCCTTGGAGCAGCCCCGCCAAGGTGCGGGAACACGCCTGGTACAACGCCAACGCCGGCGACGGGGCACGGCCGGTGGCCACGCGGGCGCCGAACGGGTTCGGCTTGTACGACGTGTTCGGCAATCTCTGGGAGTGGTGCAGCGACTTCCATGGGCCGCTGCTGCCGAGCGCAGAGGTGGTGGTGGATCCGCAAGGGCCGCAGCAGGGGCAGACCCACGCGCTGCGCGGTGGGTCCTGGTTCACCGGGCCGATCGTCGGCCCAGAAACGCGCACCACGGAGTTTTCCGTGACGCGCAGTGCGGTCTACGGCGCGCGGCCGGCCTGCGACCTGCCTTAGGTGGAGTTCGTGCCAACCTGTCCAAGTGAGTGGCTTGCGGTCCGCGACCCGTTGGCCGGCAGGGCGCTTGAAGCGGCAGGGAAGCAGAAAGGTCCCGGATTTCTGGCCAGACGATACACCTAGTAGCATCCTGTCTTGCAGAGCAGCAGAATCTGGCGAGCTCAGATCCCTGGCGATGGCCGCCGGCGGACGGAGCGAGCGCGTTCTGCAGCGAGGTGCAAGATGCTGGTCGCAGTGTGCGGTGCGATCTCGACAGCGCGCCGTACCCTGCAGGACATCAGTAACAAGGACCCTTCTGGCGAGCGCCCCGATCCAACCGTGCAGCAGGTTCTCGCCGAGGCCTTCCCTACGTCTGTGCCTTGTGATCCCTGGGGCGAACCATTGCGATGGATGTTGTTCAAGGAACGCGAGTTCTTGCTCGTGTATTCGGTCGGCCCTGACCGACAGGCGTTGACGCTCGACGACATTGGCATGGCTATTCGGTACTTCTACCAATAGTCAGCCCCCGCCGAGCCAGCCGCGCTGCCGCAGTTCGCCGTGGATGCGCTCGGCGAAGATGCGCATCGCTTCGTGGTTGGGGTGCTGGTCGGCCTGGTGCACCCAGTAGTCGCTGTCGCGTTTGCCGAGGAAGTCCGGCAGCAGATCGATCGCCGCGATGCCCTCCGCCTGGCAGAACGACAGCACCAGTTCGTGCAGCGGCCGGCACGGATACAGCTCGGGCTCGAGCTGGGAGAACATCGGGAACACCGCGACCAGGAGCTGCGCTTTGGCTTCCCGGCAGGTGTCGCGCAGCGCGCGCAGGCCGCGCTGCGTGCCCTGCCACGCCGCCGGTTGCCGTTCGATGTCTGCCAGATAGTCGTGCCGGCCGGCGCGCGCCAGCCGCTGGCGCACGAACTGCACGCTGCGGTCGAGCAGTTTGGAGAAACCGCCGAGCACCGGCTGCAACCGTACGATCGGATAGGTGAGCATCGGCACCGCACCCAGGTCGTTGAGGCACACGCCGACCACCACCACGTCGGGGGCGAACTGGATGCCGTTGTCGGCGACCCAGCGGTCGTAACCGTCCGGGGAGTGCACGCCTGGCCCGGCGGCGAAGCCGGCGTTGATCACTTCGACCGGACCCGAGCGTTCGCGGCGCAAGCGCGCTTCGAGTTGCTGCGGCCAGGTCAGGTCGAGCCGCACGCCCTGGCCGTAGGTGAGCGAATCGCCGAGCGCCAGCACGCGGAATTCGCCGGGCTGCTTGTGCTGGGGGAACTCCTCGTCACGCAGGCCCAGGCGGTTGGTGTCGACGGCGACGCTGCCCTGCGCGTCGAAGTAGTCCCAGCGGGGCTTCGGCTCGTAGCCGATGCGCAGCTTGAGACTGGCCGGCATCATGCCGTGCGGCTGGTCCTGGATCAGGTTGTGGCGCGAATCGCTCTCCGGCATGCGCGTCAGGAACGCGATGATCTCGCCCAGCGGCACCTCGAGGCCGTTCGCGGTGAAGAAGCGGCCGCGGCCCTGCAGCGGCGGATCGACCAGACGGCAGGTCAGTTCGGCGAGCAACAGGGCCGCGCCGGTGGCGCCGAACAGCAGCAGGAGGCGGGGGAGCAGGTAACGGGGACGCCGCACGGGGGGGGATGGTAACGGATGCGGGTGGTGGTACCGAGCCCGGCGGTCCAGCCCGCGGAACCTTGCATTCGCCACCGCCATGGGCATCCTGGACCAGAGCCCGCATGTCCCAGCCGATCGCCGACTTCCGCAGCGACACCATGACGCGCCCGACGCCGGCGATGCGCGCGGCGATGGCGGCGGCCGAGGTCGGCGACGACGTGTGGGGCGAAGACCCCACCGTGCAGGCGCTCGAACGGCTCGGCGCCGAGGTGCTCGGCAAAGAGGCGGCGCTGTTCCTGCCGTCGGGCACCATGGCCAACCAGGTGGCGATCCACGTGCATTGCCGGCCGGGCGACGAACTGCTCTGCGAGGAGCGCTCGCACGTGTTCTTCTACGAAGGCGGCAGCATCGCGCGGTTGTCGGGAACCCAGGCGCGCACCTTGGTGGCCGCGGACGGCTTTCCCAGCCCCGGGCAGGTGACGGCGGCGGTGCGCGCCAACGATCCGCACTTCCCGCGTTCGCGACTCCTGGTGTTGGAGAACACCCACAACATGGCCGGTGGGCGGGTCGCGGATGCCGCGCGCCTGCGCAACCTGGCCGATGCCGCGCACGAACGTGGCCTGCTGGTGCACGTCGACGGGGCGCGGCTGGCGAACGCCGCGGTGGCGCTCGGCTGCAGCATGGCCGAACTGGTGGCGGCGGCCGACACCACCACGCTGTGCCTGTCGAAGGGGCTGGGCGCGCCGGTGGGGTCGCTGCTCGCCGGCAGTGCGGCGTTCGTCGCCGAGGCCCGGCGCGCCCGCAAGGCGTTCGGCGGGGGCATGCGCCAGGCCGGTGTGCTGGCGGCCGCGGGGCTGTTGGCGCTGCGCGACGGTCCAGCACTGCTCGCGGCCGACCACCTGCGGGCCCAGCGGCTCGCCGTGGGCCTCGCCGCGCTGCCTTGGGCACGTGTCGACATCACCGCCACCGCGACCAACATCGTGATGGTCGATCTGCCCACCGTTGCGCCGGCGGCGTTGCTGGCGCATCTGAAGTTGCACGGCGTGCTCGCCGCCGCGGCCGGGCCACAGCGCGTGCGCCTCGTGCTGCACCGCGACGTCGACGACGCCGGTGTCGACCGCTGCCTACAGGCCTGCTGCGCGTTCACTCCGGCGCGCCACCCCTGATCGCCTCGCAACCCTCGCCCTCGTCCCCAGGAACTCTCCGTGAGCATCTTCAAGGCCTACGACATCCGCGGCACCTACCCCGACCAGATCGATGCCAAGACCGCCTACCGCATCGGCGCGGCGCTGGTGCGCTTCCTGGGCGCCAAACGCCTGGTGGTGGGGCGCGACATGCGCACCATGGCCCCCGAGATCCAGAACGCGGTGATCGACGGCATGCTCGAACAGGGCTGCGACGTGGTCGACATCGGGCTCGCCAGCACGCCGATGGTGTACTACGCGATCGGCAAGCTCCCGTGCGATGGCGGCATGGCGGTCACCGCGTCCCACAATCCCAAGCAGTACATCGGCTTCAAACTGTGCCGCAAGGAGGCGCGGCCCTTGTCGGGCGACACCGGCATCCAGGACATCCAGAAGCTGGTGGAGTCGGGCGATCTGCCGAAGGCGCAGCGCTTCGGCAAACGCGACACCGTCGACGTGAAAGCCGATTGGATCGCACACATCGCCGGCTTCGCCAAGGGCATCCGCCCGATGACCATCTGCGTCGACTATGCGAACGGCATGGGCGCCAACGAATCGCCGGCGATCTTCGCCAAGATTCCCGGCCTGAAGGTGGTGTCGCTCTACCAGGAGCTCGACGGCACCTTCCCGAACCACGAGGCGAACCCGCTGAAGGAGTCGAACCTCGACGACCTGCGGCGCCTGGTGAAGCAGCACAAGGCGCCGCTTGGCCTCGCGTTCGACGGCGATGCCGACCGCTGCGCGTTCGTCGACGAAGACGGGCGCACGGTGCATGCGGATCTGATCACGGTGATCCTGGCGCGCGGCATGCTGCAGCGGCATCCCGGCAAGGGCATCATCTACGATCTCCGCTCCAGCAAAGTGGTGCCCGAGGAGATCGTGAAGCTCGGCGGTCGGCCGGTGCGCGAGCGCGTCGGCCACTCGTTCATGAAGGAGACCATGCGCCGCACCGACTGCATCGGCGGCGGCGAGCTGTCGGGGCACTTCTACTTCGCCGAGAACTACTACACCGACTGCGGCGTGCTGGCGGCGATTCTGGTGATGAACCAGTTGAGTCAGGAGGGCAAGACGCTGAAGCAGGTGGCCGATCCGCTGCGCAAGTACTTCGGCACCGGCGAGATCAACTTCAAGGTCGCCGACAAGGACGGCTTGATGAAGGCCGTGGCGGCGAAGTTCCGGGACGGCGTGATCGACCACCTCGACGGCATCACGGTGACCTACCCGACCTGGTGGGTCAACGTGCGGCCGAGCAACACCGAGCCGTACCTGCGCATGTGCCTCGAAGCCGACACTGCGGCGGAGATGGCGCAGAAGCGCGACGCGCTGTTCGCCATCCTCGGCCAGCCGCACGACCACTGAGACTCTGCGGCCACTCCGCGGTTGCGCCGCCGTTCTGGCTGCGCGGCTGCACTGGCACACTGGACTGCCAACCGGCATTCGACCGCGGGCCTGCCCCGCAAGACGAGATTCCTGCGCATGCTGCCTCGACCCTGTGGTGTCGTCACGTTGCTGTCCGACCTCGGCGCCGGGGATCCGGCCCTGGGGTTGTTGCGCGGCACCATCCTGCGGCACAGCCCGAAACTCGCGGTGGTCGATCACGGCCACGGCTTGCCGAAGCACGCGCCTGGAGTGGCCGCGGCGTGGCTCGAACTGGCGCGCCGGCACTTCCCACCGGGAGCGGTGCACGTGGTGGTGCTCGAACCGCGGGCGGCGAGTCCGACCCCGGCACTGCTGGTGGCTGCAGCGCACGAAGCGTTCTGGCTGGCGGCCGACCACGGTGCGCTGGACGCGCTCCTGGCGGCCGACCCGCGCGCCGAATTGCGCCAACTCGACCTGGCCCATCTCGGCCTGCCCGCCGCGGCGGCCCGGGGCGATGGCCGCGCGGCGTTGGCGGCTGCGGCCGGCTGGCTGGCGGGGGGGCGGTACGGTTTCCAGGCACTCGGGCCGCGGCGCGCGCTGCCGGCCCTGCCGGAGGGGCACGGCCCACAGGTGTTGGCGCGCGATGCCCGCGGCACCTGGCACACCGACTTGCCGGCCGCCGCGTGCGGTGGGTGCCGGTCACTGCGGATCGGTGGCGTGGAAGTGGTTTTCAGTGAAGAAGTTGCGTCCGATTTGCCGCGGGCCTGCAGCGGTGCCTTCGGCCTGGTCGAAATCCCCGATCCGGAGGCTCGGCTCGGCATCGCGCCCGGCACCCGGATAGAACTGTTGCCCTGAGCGCCGCGCGCCATGAGCCAAGCCAAGAACGTCGTGCGACTGGTCGGTGTGCCCATGGACCTCGGTGCCGGGCGCCGCGGCGTCGACATGGGCCCGTCGGCGATCCGGATCGCTGGGGTGTCTGCGGGCCTGCGCGCGCTCGGCTTCCAGGTCGAGGACGATGGCGACGTCGGCGTGCCGGCACCCGAGACGCGCAATCCAGGGCAGACCAATGCCCGCTACCTCGAACCGATCTACCACGTGTGCAACCGCCTGCGGTTGCGCGTGCGCCGGTCGCTGGAGCAGGGTGAGATCCCGCTGGTGATGGGCGGCGACCACAGCATCGCCATCGGCACCATCTCCGGCGTTGCCGAGCACTACCGCAACCAGGGCCAGCGCATCGGCCTGATCTGGGTCGACGCGCACGCCGACATGAACACGCCGGAGAGTTCGCCGACTGGCAACATCCACGGCATGCCGCTGGCTTCGGTGCTCGGCATGGGCCATCCGTTGCTGGTCGGCATGGGTGGCTTCCAGCCCAAGGTGCTGCCGGCGAACGTGTGCCTGATCGGCATCCGCGACATCGACCAGACCGAGCGCGAGATCGTCAAACGTTCGGGCATCCATGCCTACACGATGCGCGACGTCGACGAACGCGGCATGCGCGCGATCCTGCAGGAGTCGATCGGCTTCGCCAACGACGGCACGGCGGGTTTCCACGTCTCGTTCGACCTCGACGGCATGGATCCGCGCGACGTGCCGGGCACCGGCACGCCGGTCAAGGGCGGCATCTCCTGGCGCGAGGCGAACCTGCTGATGGAGATGGTCAGCGATGCCGGGCGCATGACCAGCCTCGAGATCACCGAGCTCAATCCGATCCTCGACGTGAAGAACCAGTCCGGCGAAGTCGCAGTCGACGTGATTCTGAGCGCGTTCGGCAAGCGCATCCTGTAGCGGCCCGAACGCGGCATGGTCTTCACCTCGTTCGCCTTCCTGTTCCTGTTCCTGCCGGTGAGTCTGGCGGGGTACTTCGCGGTCGGCGTGCGCGGGCGCAATCTGTGGCTCCTGCTCTGCAGCTTGGTCTTCTACGGCTGGGAACGGCCGTATTGGGTGCTGATCATGCTGGCCAGCACACTGCTCGACTTCGGTGTGGCGCTGGCGATGGGGGCGCGCGAACAAAACCGGCCGAGGCGGCGGCTGTGGCTCCTGGTGTCGCTCGTCGGCAACCTGGGGCTGCTCGCCTGGTTCAAGTACGCGAACTTCTTCGTGCACACCGCTGAGGCGTGGAGTGGCACGACGTTCGCCTGGAGCGACGTGCTGCTGCCGGTCGGCATCTCGTTCTACACCTTCCAGTCGATGAGCTACACCATCGACGTCTACCGCGGCGAAGTGGCGCCGACGCGGTCGCTGCTCGACTTCGCCTGCTACGTGTCGATGTTCCCGCAGCTGGTGGCCGGGCCGATCGTGCGCTACCGCGACGTGGCACAGCAGCTGGTGCGCCGCGAGGTGTCGACCACGCTGTTCGGCGCGGGGGTGCTGGCGTTCGCCATCGGCTTCGCCAAGAAGGTGCTGGTGGCCGACACGCTGGCGCCGATCGCCGGGGCGGGCTTCGCCCTGCCGGCGCCCGGCCTGTGGCAGGCGTGGACCGCGCTGCTCGCCTATTCGGGGCAGATCTACTTCGACTTCTCCGGCTACTCCGACATGGCGATCGGTCTCGGCCTGATGCTCGGCTTCCGCTTCCCGCGCAACTTCGATTCGCCGTACCAGTCGCAGAGCATCACCGAAGCGTGGCGGCGCTGGCACATCAGCCTGTCGACCTGGCTGCGCGACTATCTCTACATCCCGCTCGGCGGCAACCGCCGGGGCGGCCTGCGCACCTACGGCAACCTGCTGGCCACCATGCTGCTCGGCGGCTTGTGGCACGGCGCCAACTGGCCGTTCGTGTGCTGGGGCGCCTACCAGGGCCTGTGGCTGTGCATCGAACGGCTGCGCGGGCAGCAGGCGCTGCACGCGGCGTTGCCGCGGCCGCTGCGGGTGGGGCTCACGTTCCTGATCTTCAGCTTCGGCTGGTCGATGTTCGTGGCGCGCGACTTCGGCCACCTGTGGCAACTGTGGCGGGGCCTGTTCGGGGCGGCAGGTCTCGGGACCTGGCTCGCGGTCGACGGATCGACGCTCGGCACCGCGCTGCCGGTGGCCGGCGCCCTGGCGATCGCGTTCCTGCTGCCGAACTCGGCGTATTGGCTGCGGCACCTGCGGCCGTGGTCGGTGGCGCTGTTCGCGTTGCTGTTCGTGGTGGCTCTGATGCGCTCGTTGGCCGTGACCCACCTGCCATTCCTGTACTTCCAGTTCTGACCGTTCCTGTTCCGACCAGCCGCCCAGCGCAGACCATGGCTCCGCAACCCACTTCCGGCGAATGGTACGAGGCGATCGCCGCATGGCCCGCCCGCTCCGCGCGCGCCGTGCGGTGGGCGGGCCTCGTGTTCGCCGCGTTGCTCGGCGCGGTGCCGCTGCTGCGGCTCCTCTTGCCGGCACCGGCTGCGACCCCAGCCCCCGTGCCGGCGTGGCGGTGGGCGGACGTGGCGTCGGGCCAGTGGCCGAAGGCGCTCGAGCGCCATTGGCAGGAGACGTCGTGGCTCACCGTGGTGCTGCGCTCTGTGCACGACGAAGCGCTGCGCTGGCTCGGCGTGGCGCGGGCCACGGGGCTGCTCGGCACGTTCGTCTACGAGACCATGGACGGCGAACGGTTCGGCACCGACCAGGGCCTCGAACTGCTCCGGCGCGGCATGGTGGTGCCGGTGCCCGGCCGGGTCGGCCACGAACTGCCGCGGCCGCGCCTGCGGATCGCGCCGAATCTGCGCTTCTACCTGAGTTACCAGGACCACGAACGGCTGCGCCGCGACTGGTTCGATGCGCACGGGCGGGTGCTGGTGCGCCTCGACGGCCACGGCCTGCGTGAGCGCCCCGAGGTCACCGCGCTGCCGAAGCCCGCGGGGCAGCAGCGCGTGCTGTGCCTCGGCGATTCCTACACCTTCGGCTGGGGCGTGCCCGAAGAACTCGGCTGGGTGCGGCGCGTCGAGGACGCGTTGCGCACCGCTGGCCGCGACCTGCGCACGATCAACTGTGGGGCGGCCGGCACCACCTGCGCCGACGAGTATGCGGCGGCCCTGGTGCACCGCTTCGCGGCGCTCGCACCGGACGCCGTGGTGGTGGGGCTGAGCCTCAACGACCTGATTCCGAGTGCCGGTCTCGCCGTGCACGGCAAGCCGGGCGAACAGGGCTTCGGCGACGCGCTGCGCGGCCGGCCGCGGCAGGGGCCGCTCGACCTGGATCCGAGCGTCGATTGGGTCGGGTACCTGCTGGCGCTGCGCGAAGACGAGGGTTTGGCCGCGGGGCTGTACGGGGACGAGAAGCCGTTCGCCGACATGTGGTCGCAAGGCGGGCCGCAGCGCGACCTGCGGGCCATGGCCGAGTTCTGCCGCGCGCGGGGACTGCCGTTCCTGGTGGTGCTGTGGCCGTTCCTGCAGGGTCTGGGGCCAGGGCGGCAGTACCCGTTCGCCCGGCTGCACGAACAGGTCGCCGCCGACTGTGCGGCCGCCGGCATCGCCCTGGTCGATCTGTGGCCGCTGCTGCGGGAAGTGCCCCAGGAGGACCTGTGGGTGACGCCGGCCGACATGCACCCGAACCCGCGCGCCCACGCGCTGGTGGCCCCGGCGATCGCCGAAGCGCTGCGCCGCATCTGGCCGCAGTAGGCGTTCGTGGGCGCATGCCCAGGAGCGGGATCGGGCCCGCGGAGAACCGCGGCTCGGCGGTGGCTCGGCCGGGTCCGGTTCGGTATCGTCCCGGCCCCGATGTCGCTCAACGATCTGGCGATTGCCCGTTCCATCCCGCTGCGGCCGCTCAGCGAAGTGGCCCGCATCATGGGGCTCGGCCCCGACGACCTCGAGCCCTACGGCCACACCAAGGCCAAGGTCCGGCTCGACTTGCTGCAGAAGCCGAGCACCCGGCCGCGCGGCAAGTACATCGTGGTGACCGCGATCACGCCGACCCCGCTCGGCGAGGGCAAGACCGTGCACACGGTCGGCATCAGCCAAGCGCTGAACCGCATCGGCAAGCGCGCCTGCTGCGTGATCCGCCAGCCCTCCATGGGGCCGGTGTTCGGCATCAAGGGCGGTGCGGCCGGTGGTGGCTACAGCCAGGTGGTGCCGCCCGAGGAGCTCAACCTGCACCTCACCGGTGACTTCCACGCGGTGACCGCCGCGCACAACCTGTGCGCCGCGTTCCTCGACGCCCACATCTTCCACGGCAACGAGCCGAAGCTCGATCCGCAGCAGATCACCTGGCGGCGCGTCCTGGACATGAACGACCGCGCCCTGCGCGAAGTCGAAGTGGCCCACGGCGGGGACAAGAACGGCGCGCCGCGGCGCACCGGCTTCGACATCACGTCGGCCTCCGAGATCATGGCGATCCTGGGCCTGGCCAAGGACCTGCACGACCTGCGCGCGCGC
This sequence comes from Planctomycetota bacterium, assembly GCA_016795295.1. Lineage (GTDB taxonomy): Bacteria > Planctomycetota > UBA1135 > UBA1135 > UBA2386 > JAEUHP01. The sequence goes on from JAEUHP010000008.1 coordinate 77,505, forward strand.
CTCGGCGCGATCGTGGTCGGGTACACCGAAGCTGGCGAACCGGTCACTGCCGAGCACCTGAAGGCCGCAGGCGCCATGACCGCGATCCTGAAGGACGCGCTGAAGCCGACCCTGATGCAGACGCTCGAAGGCACGCCAGCGCTGGTGCACACCGGGCCGTTCGCCAACATCGCGCACGGCAACAGTTCGATCGTGGCCGACCAGATCGCCCTGCGCTGCCTCGACTTCGTGGTCACCGAAGCCGGCTTCGGCGCCGACATGGGTGCCGAGAAGTTCTTCGACATCAAGTGCCGCGCCTCCGGGCTGGCGCCCGACGCCGCATTGCTGGTCGCCACCGTGCGCGCGCTGAAGATGCACAGCGGCCGCTTCACCATCGTGGCCGGCAAGCCGCTGCCCGAAGGCCTGCAGAAGGAGGACCTCGACGCGCTCGCGGCCGGCATCGGCAACCTGCAGAAGCAGATCGAGAACGTGCGGCTGTTCGGCATCCCGGTGGTGGTGGCGATCAACCGCTTCCCCGGCGACACCGACGCCGAGATCGAGTTCGTGCGGCAGGCCGCACTCGCCGCCGGGGCGTTCGCGGCGCACACTTCGACCCTGTTCGCCGACGGCGGCAAGGGCGGCGAGGCCCTGGCGCACGCGCTGGTCGCTGCGACCGAGCAGCCGAGCCAGTTTCAGCTCCTGTATCCCGACGAGTGGACCCTGGAGCAGAAGATCGAAGCGTTGGCGACCAAGGTCTACGGCGCCGACGGCGTCGACTATGAGCCGCTGGCGCAGCAGCAACTGCAGCGCTTCGCCGCACGCGGCTATGGGCGCTTCCCGATCTGCATGGCCAAGACCCAATACTCGCTGAGCCACGACCCGAACCTGAAGGGCCGGCCGACCGGCTTCCGCTTCAAGGTGCGCGACGTGCGGGTGTCGGTCGGCGCCGGCTTCGTCTATCCGCTCGCCGGCGAGATCATGACCATGCCGGGCCTCGGCAAGGTGCCGGGCGGGGCGCGCATCGACATCGACCGGGACGGCAACGTGGTCGGCATGCTGTGAGCGGCACGCCCGTGCGCTCCGGCCCGCTGCCGGATGGGGCCCTGTTCCTCGGCCTCGACGTCGGCACCCAGGGCACCAAAGCCTTGCTGGTCGACGTGGCGGCGGGCACGGTGCTGGCGCGTGCGTCGGCGCCGCATGCCTTCGTGCCGGGCTTGGGCCCTGGCCACCTCGAGCAAGAGCCCGAAGATTGGCTCGCTGCTGCGGCGCTCTGCCTGCGCACCGTGCTCGACGGCGTCGATGCAGCGCGGCTCCACGGCCTCGCCGTCTCGGGCCAGCAGCACGGCGCCGTGGTGCTCGATGGTGGCGGCCGCGTGGTGCGGCCCGCGAAACTCTGGTGCGACACGGCCACTGCAGCCGAAGCCCGCGAACTGTCGCAGACCTTGGGGCGCGCGGTGCCGACCGGCTTCACGGCCAGCAAGCTGCTGTGGCTTGGCCGGCACGAACCTGCGGCCTGGGCGCGCGTGCGCCACGTGCTGCTGCCGCACGACTACGTGAACTTTGCGCTCACCGGGCAGTACTCGATGGAGTACGGCGACGCCTCGGGCACCGGCTGGTTCGATCCGGTGTCGCGGCAGTGGGACCCGCAAGCGGTCGCTGCGATTGCCCCGACCCTCGCGGCCATGCTGCCGCCGCTCGTTCTGCCAGGCGGCCTCGCCGGCACGGTGACGGCGGCCGCGGCCGCACGCTTTGGTCTGCCCGAAGGTCTGCCGGTCGCCACCGGCGGCGGCGACAACATGATGTCGGCGCTCGGCAGTGGCGCCACGGTGCCAGGAGTGGTGGTGGTGAGCCTTGGCACTTCGGGCACGATCTTCACGCGCAGCGACACTCCCGTCGTCGATCCCGCGGGCCTGATCGCGCCGTTCTGCAGCAGCGACGGTGCCTGGCTGCCGCTCCTGTGTGTGATGAACCTCACGGGTGTCACCGAGGAGGTGCAGCGGCTCACGGGGTTGGGTCACACGGCGCTGACCGATGCGGCGCGCGCGGTGCCGGTCGGCTGCGAAGGGCTGCTCTGGTTGCCGTTCCTGGTCGGCGAACGGGTGCCGGATCTGCCCTCGGCCACCGGCACGCTGCTCGGGCTGCGGCCGGGCCTGCTGCGGCCAGGGCACCTTTACCGGGCCGCCTTGGAAGGCACGTCGTGCAATCTCGCCGCGGGGCTCGCGCGGCTGCGGGCGCTCGGCGTGCGGCCTGGCGAAGTGCGGCTCGCCGGCGGTGCGGCGGCGAACGCGCTGTGGCGCCAGGTGCTTGCGGATCTGTTCGCGGTGCCGGTGGCGCCGTTGGTGGAGGCCGAATCGGCGGCGCTGGGCGCCGCGATCCAGGCGGCGTGGGCGGTGCGGCGGGCGCGCGGGGAAAGGGAGCTGACTGCGGCCGCGGTGGCCGCGCCGTGCGTGCGGGTCTGGGCGGCGGTGGCGCCGCGGCCGGAGTTCGCCGCGGCGCATCAGGCGCTGCGGCAGGCGTTTGCGGCGGCCGTGGCGCGGCTGCATCCGTAACCGGCCGGGAGCGCGCCAGAGTGTGGCCGTCGGGCCGGTGTCGGCTGCGCCGCTCTTTCGCCCCGCCGCCCTGAACACTAGCCTCCACCCCCGATGTTCCTGCTCCGCAAGATCGGCTCCCTCCTGCGCGGCAAAGCCACCCCGCTGCAGGTCTACCTCGCCGCCATCCTCGGCGGCATGCTCGGCTTCGTCCCGGGCTTCTTCCTGCGCGGCGATCTCGGCGGTGGCTTCGCCCAAGCCCCGGCCCTGATCCTCGGCCTCTTGTGCCTGGTGCTGGTGCTGAACGCCAACCTGGCCCTGTTCGGCCTCGTCACCCTGCTCGCCAAACTGCTCAGCTACCTGGTCCTGCCGCTGACCTACCGCCTCGGCGTGCTGCTGGTCGACGGCATGCCCGAGCTGTTCCGCAGCCTGGCGAACGGCAAGGTCACCGCGTGGTGCGGCTTCGAGTACTACGCCACCACCGGCGGCCTCGTGTTCGGCCTCGGCGCTGGCATCGCCACCGGCTTCCTGGCCAACCGCCTGCTGCGCGCGGTCCGCGCCGGCATGGCCAAAGCCGAAGCGAACAGCGCCGCCTACCAGCGCTTCGCCGGCCGGTGGTGGGTGAAATTGCTCAGTTGGGTGTTCCTCGGCGGCGGCAAGGGCAAGCTGTCCTGGCAGGAACTCGCCGAACGCGGTGGCAAGGGCCTGCCGATCCGCCCGCTCGGCATCGTGCTCGCGGCGGTCCTGGTCGGCAGCCTGTGGATCTTGCAGCAGTACTTCTCGACCCCGATCCTGACCCAAACCGTCAAGTCGGGCCTCGAATGGACCAACGGCGCGCAGGTCGACCTCGCCGCGGCCGGCATCGACTTCGGCTCCGGCGAACTGCGCATCCAGAAGCTCGCGATCACCGACAGCCAGCGCCCGCACAAGGACCTGCTCGCGGCCGATGCGCTGGTCGGCACGCTCGACATGGGCGAACTGCTGCGCCGGCGCTGCGTGGTCGAGGTGCTGCGGGCGCAGAACGCGCGCGCGGGCACCGGCCGCAGCACGCCCGGGGTGGTGTTCCCGAAGCCCACGCCCGCACCCGAGCCGGAGAACCCCGCCGGCGTGCCGACGCTCGACGACTACCTGAAGGACTACGAGGTCTGGAAGCAGCGCCTCGAACAGATCCGCGAGTGGTGGAACAAGATCGCCGGCGGCGAAGCCGCGCCGGCCACGCCCGAGGAGGCCGAGCAGCGCCGCCAGGAACAGGAACAGGCCCTGGGGCTGGCCAAGGTGCGCGCCGAGCAGTTGCTCGACCAGGCGCCGGCGTTCGAGATCCGGCGCATCGAGATCCTGGGCATCGACTACACCATGGACGACGTGCGGCAGAAGTACGACCTGGTCGCCAGTTCGCTGTCGTCGGCGCCGACGCTGCTGACCACCCCGCCCAAGTTCGGCCTGCGCGCCCAGGACGACGGGTTTGCGCTGGAGCTGTTCGGCAAGAGCAAGACCGAGTCGGCGCTCGGTTTCGCGCTGGCGCTGCGCAAGCTCGACGTCGACCGCGCGTTCGGCGGCGTCAAGCTGAAGGGCCAGGCGCCGCTGCGCGGCGGCACGCTGCAGATCGAAACCGGTGGCAAGCTGACCAGCAACCAGGGGCAGGCACTCGGCATCGACCTGCCGGTGCGCCTGCAGCTCGCCAACACCACCTTCGCACTGCCCGGCGCCAAGGAGACGCCGGTCGAGCAGTTGCTGCTGCCGGTGGGGCTGCGCGGCCCGGTGACGCGGCCTTCGGTGCTGCTCGACGACACGGTGCTGAAGGACGCGCTGCTCGCCGCGGGCAAGCAGGAGTTGGCCAACTTCGTGCAGGGGCAGGCCGGCAAGCTGCTCGGCAAGCTGCCGGCGGGCTTGCAGGGTGTGGTCGATCTGCAGAAGCCGCCCGAGCAGATCGTCGGGGACGTGAAGGCGAAGGCGGAAGCCGAGGCCAAGGCGCAGCTCGATGCGGCGAAGGCCAAGGCCGAAGCCGAAGCCAAGGCGGCGCAGGACCAGCTCGCCGCCGAGGCCAAGGCCGCCCAGGACAAGCTGGCTGCCGAGGCCGCGGCCGCGAAGAAGAAGGCTGAGGAGGAGGCGAAGAAAGCCGAGGAAGCCGCACGCAAGAAGCTCGAAGAAGAGGCAAAGAAGCGGCTGCCCGGTGGGTTGCCGCTGCCCGGCCTGCCCGGCGGACGGAAAAACTGAACCCCGGCACCCAGCCATGGCCAAACTCGACCGCACGGGTCAGCGCATCGTCGGTGTTCTGATCGAGAAGCAGTTCACGGTGCCCGACAACTACCCACTCAGCGAGAACGCGCTGGTGGACGGCTGCAACCAGAAGAACAACCGCGAGCCGATCACCGAGCTGCCGACGTTCGCGGTGGCCGGGGCGTTGCTCTGGCTCCAGGAGCACGACTACGTTGCACGCGTCGAGGGCGGTGGGCGGGTGGCCAAGTTCCGCCACCGGCTCCAGGAACTGCTGCAGGTGTCGAACCACGAACTGGCGGTGCTCGCCGAACTGCTGCTGCGCGGGCCGCAGGCGCCGGGGGCGTTGAAGCCGCGCGTTTTGCGCATGGGCTACAGCGCTGGCCCCGAGGCGATCGAAGGGCTGCTGCGCGGGCTCGCGGCGCGGCGGCCGCCGTTGGTCGAGCAGTTGCCGCTCGGGCCGCGGGAGCGGGAGCGGCGCTGGCGGCATCTGCTCGGGGACGGCAGTGAGGTGGTGGCGGAGGGTGGGGGCGTGGGTGGCTCGGTGGCGGTTGCGGTATCGGCGCTGGTGGCGGCGCCTGCACAGCCTGGGGTCCAAGCCGCGGATTCTGGCGCCGTCGCCGACTTGCAGCGGCGCATCACGGCACTCGAGGAGCGCCTCGCCGCACTCGAAGCGGCCTTGGGCACGCCGCCGCCGCCGGCTTGAGGGCCGCGTAGGCGGGCGGAGGCCCGGGCCGTAGCGCTCCGGGCTGCTACTCTGCCCACCATGGTTCCCGCGCCGTCCGCCGAACATCCGCACCAGCGGCTCTTGCTGTTGCCGGGCATGGACGGCACCGACCTGTTGTTCCCACCGCTGGTGGCCGCCTTGCCCGCGGTCCTGCCGCCTGGAATCCAGGTCCAGGTCGTCACCTATGCCGACGCCGCCGACTACGAGCCGCTGCTGCAGCGGGTGCTGGCCAGTGTCGACGATGGTCCACCCTGCCACGTGCTCGGCTGGTCCTTCTCCGGTCCGTTGGCCGTCCGCGCTGCTGCGGCCCGTCCGCAGCAGGTGCTGCAGGTGCTGCTGGCGGCCAGTTTCGTGCAAGCGCCGTGGCGAACGCTGCCAGCGCTGCGGCCTTGCATCCAGGCCCCGGTGTTCGCCGGGGTCCGTTTCCTGCGTCGCGTGCCCCTGTGGCTCTCGCGCGCCAAGGACGATCCGCTGCGGCGGGCCAAGGCCCGTCTGTGGCGCGAAGTGTCGGCGCGGACGTTGGCGGCGCGGGCCCGGGCCATTGCCCGTGTCGATGCGCGGCAAGAGCTGGTGGCGTTGGTCCAGCCGGTGCTCTACCTCAGGGCGGCGGACGACCGGATCGTGCCGCCGCACAACCTGGAGCAGGTGCGTTCCCTGCGACCGGCGACGGCGGTGGCGGAGCTGCCGGGCGGGCACTTCATGCTCTACACGCACCCAGCCGCCAGTGCTGCGGCGATCGCCGCGTTCGTCGCGGCTGGGGGGGCGATGCTGGGCCAAGCGGCTCCCGCGCAGCGCCGCCCGGACGGTCCGGCGGCGGATTCTCTGCACGGGGGAGCCGCTCTGGCCCATGAGGCGTGCATGCGGCCCCTCTTGCCCGAGATGCCGCTGCGCGGCATCGGTCCGTGACGGATCGCAGGATGGGCCCTGCGGTCGCCGTTTGCTAGAACGCCGTTTGCTAGAAGGAACGCAGCGCCGTGCTCGCGAACATGCCCCGCCCGGTCCACCACACCACCTGGGCATGGAACACCAGTCCAGGGGGCAGCCGCAGAGCGGGCAACTGCCACTGGAATGCCCACGGGTTGCTCAGGCCGCCGGGAGCGATCAGGGTGGGGGCGGCCACGTTCTGCGTGCAGAAGGGCGCCACCGGCAGCGTCAGCGCGGTGGGTGCGAGCCCCAACAGCAGGAAACCACCGACCATCGTTGGCCCGGGGCCCGGCTGGTTCGGGTCCCGTTGCCACACTTCCAAGGTGCCGGTGTTCTGGGCCCGGCCCCAGCTCGTGCCACCGTTGCACCCGACGGCGTAGGGTTCGACGCCATACACATCGGGCACGAACTCGATCTGCCAGTTGCGGAACGCGCCGCCGACCACGTTGCTGCCAGCCATCGGCGGCACCAGGATCGAGAGGTTGAGGTCGAGGCAGATCCGTGCGCCGGTG
>JAEUHP010000016.1 GCA_016795295.1 Planctomycetota bacterium
GAGGCCCAGGAGTGCGCCGGCGATGCCACGGCGGGTGCGCACGGCGACGGCAGTGGCGGTGGCCACGGCGGCGAGCAGCCAGCAGAGCCAGTTCTGCCGTTCGGCGATGCCGGTCCAGGCTTCGCCGTGCAGGGCGATCGCAGGGGCCGACGGACGGCCCAGCAGGCAGCCCGCGGTGGCGTGGCCCATCTCGTGGGGCAAGGCACTGAGCAGCCAGGCGAAGTTGGCCGGCAGCCAGGGCTGTAGCAGCCAGGCGGCTGCGAGGCCGAAGACCAACCATGGCCATGCCGCGGTGGCCGGCGGTTCGGGGTTGGGCTCGTCTGGCGCCAGGCGGTGCGCCGGCACGCCGAGTACGCGCCGGGCTGTGGGCGGCACGGGCTCGGTCCTGGTTCCGAACGGCGGTGGCGGCGCGAGCGGCATGAGCAGGCATCGGCGCTGTGGCGGATGCGGCTGGAGCGCCGCGGCCGCGGCGCGCGCATTCGCCCTACTGGTTGCAAGGGCTCGGCGGTCCGGCTACTCCGGGTCTGTGAGCAAGCAGCCGGTGGTCATCTACAGCGACGGCGCCTGCCTCGGCAATCCTGGCCCGGGGGGCTATGGCACCGTGCTGCTGGCCGGCAAGCACCGCAAGGAGCTTTCGGCTGGTTACCGGCACACCACCAACAACCGCATGGAGCTGCTCGGCGCGATCGTCGGGCTCGAAGCGCTGAAGCGGCCGTGCCGGGTGACGCTGTGGAGCGATTCGCAGTACCTGATCCACGCGCTGAGCAAGGGCTGGCTCGCGGGTTGGCAGCGCAAAGGCTGGCGCACCGCCGACAAGAAAGCGGTGAAGAATCAGGACCTGTGGCAGCGTCTCTTGCGCGCGATCGGCGAACACGAGATCGACTGGCAGTGGGTGCGCGGGCACTCCGGCAACGTCGAGAACGAGCGTTGCGACCGCCTGGCGATGGCTGCCGCGACGGGGGGCAACCTGCTCGAAGACGAAGGGTTCGCCGGCGACGACTGAGAGGCCGAGAAGAAGTCCTGTACGGCCTCTCAGAGTGCCGCTTGGCGACCGCCTTCGCGGCCGCGGCCTCTCAGTTGCCGACGGTCAGGGTCAGGCCGTTCGACGACAACACGCCGATGCTGTTCGCGCCCGGCGACAGCGTCAGTGCCTGGGCCTGGATCACCAGCCCGAGGAACGCGGTGTTGTTCGGCAGCGTCATCGCGAACGGGGCCGGGTTCTGTGCCAGCGGCACGAACAGGGTCGCATCCAGCGAGACGTGCTGGCGGCAGCCTTGCATGCCGAGGCCGGACAGGTCGATGCCGTTGAGATACTGGGTCAGGCCGAGCCCCATCACGCCGAACAGCGAGTTCGCGGGGTAGCTGCCGATCTCCATGGTGAACGTGCCGCCGATCTGTGGCCGCGCACCGATCTGCGGATCGAGGGCCAGGGGCGCGCCGCCCGTGCCCATGGTGAACGGCAGTGCCGCCGAGAAGTCCAGCGAGCCCGGGTCGATGGCGCCATTGCCCTGCGAGAAGCCGACCAGGCAGTCGTGGGTTGCGTTGGCCACGCTGCCCCACGACAGCCGGAAGCTGCCGTCGCTGCGCAGAGTGATCTGCGCGGTGTTGGCGCCCTGGTTGAAGTACTCGGGCACGTTGGCCCAGGTGATGTGCACTTCGGTGCCGTTCGGGTCGACGTCGAAGTAGATGTTGCCGCCGCTGTTCGGGTTCAGATCCTGCCACAGGGCTGCGATGCTCGGGCCATCGTTCACGAACAGGGTCGGGTCGCCGAAGCAGCAGCGCGGGTCGAAGTTGCCGGTCGACAGCCACAGGAAGCCGTTGCTGCTGATGTCGATCTGGTTGGTCGAGCCGCCCGGGAAGTTGAACTGGAACGGCAGCGTGTACGGCCCGGAGACCGTGTCGTCACCGGCGGGCACGATGTTGCTGTAGCCGGTGAAGAAGCCGGTGCTCGGCACCGCGACGTAGCCCGAGGTGCTGTTGCCGAGGAAGTCGATGGCCGTGTTGGACAGGTCGATCAGGTTCTGCGCGTCGAACAGTTCGTAGACCACTGCTGGCTGTGGACAGCCGCGACCGAACTTGCTGACGCGACCGAGACCGCAGCTCGGTCGGTCGAGCACGATGTAGCCGCCCAGGCCCGAGGGGATGAACTCGTAGCTGAAGCCGGCGAGATCGAAGGCCTGGAACTGCTCTTCGAAGATCGTCGGGTTCGCGCCGCTCAGGTAGGGGGTGGTGCTGGTGACCGTGGAGAAGTCGATGCTGTTGGCCGTGGCGTTGTTGCCCTCGGTCACGCCGACCAGCACGGTGTGCCAGGCGTTGCTGACGTTGCCGTCGTACAGGATGGTGAAGGAGCCGTTGTCGAACAGCTGCAGCTGCACCGTGAACGGCACGTTGCCGGCGTACTCCGGCACCTGGTCCCAGGTGATCACCGCGCGAGCCGGTACGCCCGGCCCGGCCGGGAAGGTGTTGAAGAACACCCCGTTGCCGCCCGGGGGATAGAGGTCCATCCAGACCGGCGCGATGCGCGGCAACCCGGTCACGAACGCAAACTGGTCGCCGTTGCAGCAGCCGCTGTCGGCGCTGGCAGCGAGCCAGATGAAGCCGTTGCTGCTCACGCTGATGTCCGTCACCGGAACATTGCCGGGGCCGGGGAACGTGAAACCGAGCGGCAGGCTCTGGGCGACGGCGTCGTCGCCAAGACCGAGATTGCTGCCGAGGTTGGTCTCGAAGCACGGCGCTTGGGCCGCGAGCGAGGTGGCCAGGGAGGCGGCGAGCAGCGCCGCGTGAGAGAGGATTCGAGTCATGGGAGAGATGGCGGGGCGAATGGGGCCTGCACCGCCGTGCGGCAGTGTCGGGCTGGGCGAACAACGCGCAAGGTGGCTGTGTGTCCACCGGTGTGTCGTTTTGGTCTGCTGGGCAGTACGGTGGAGCGACGAGCCATGACGCATCCACGCCTACGCTGGTTGCCCCGCGCTGCCCAACGCGAACAGCCGTGGACCAACGGTGGTGGGCGCACGCGTGAAGTCGCCATCGCACCGGCCGGCGCGACCCTGGCTGCGGGTTGCCGTTGGCGCGTCAGTTGTGCCGAAGTCGCCAGCGACGGCCCGTTCTCGGTGTTGCCAGGCATGGACCGGTCGCTGTGGTTGCTGGCCGGTGCGGGATGCGAACTGGAACTGGGGGACCAGACGGTGCGCTTGGACCGTCGTTGGCAGCGCGTGGACTTCGCCGGCGAGCGGCAGGTGGCGGCGCGGCTGCTCGACGGCCCCGTGCAGGATCTGAACGTGATGGTCGAGCGCGCGAGCACGCGGGTGGCGGCGGCGTTGCTGCATCTCGCCCCGGGCACTGGGCTGCAGCTGCCGGGGGATGGCGAGGAGCAGCTGCTGTTGCTGCTGGCCGGCGGCGCAGCGGTGCACGGCGGTTGGCTGGAGCCCGGGGATGCCGTGCTCTGGACTGGCACGACGCCGGTGTTGGTGGGGGCGGGCTTGGTCCCCAGCGTGTTGCTGCTGGCGTCGTTCGCGCCGCGTTGAGGCGGGTGGCCCACGCAACGCGGTCCGCTGGTCCTGGCACCCGCCGGTGGATCTCCAGAGCTCAGCGGGCCACGGGGCGGCAGCGCAGCGTCAACTGGTCCAGGCGGTCGGCGCGGCCCAGTGCGCGCAGCCAGTCGCCGAAGTCGCGCGGCGCCAGCGCGGTCGGTTGGACCTGCACCGAGCGGCGAACCACCATGGCACGACCGTCGGCATGGAACTGCAGGTCGACGCGCAGCCCGCCAAGGCTGACGTGCACCGGTTCCGGCACGGCCGCGAACTCGAAGGCGTCGCCGGGTTCGACGCGGATCGTGAACTCGGTGTAGACGTCGGCGGGCAGGTGGAACGGCAGTTTGCGCTCCCCGCGGTCGCCGAGGCCGGCCACCAGTTTGCCCGGTGGCAGTGGCAGCGGGAGCAACAGGTGCTCGCCGTCGCGCTGGCCGGCGCTGCGGCGGGCGCGCACGCGCAGGCGGAACGGCCCGGTCGGTTCGCTGGTCAATTCCGCCTGCTGCACGCGCCAGCCACTCAGTGCCTGCGCCGCGATCTGCCGCGCCGCCAGCTTCTGCACGTCTTGTTTCTGTTGGCGCAGTTGTTCGGCGAGCCCGTAGCCCATCACGTCCCCGACTTCGAGTTCGAGCTGCAACTGCAGGTCGTTGCCGACCACGGTCGCCGTGCCCTGGCCGAAGGTCGTGTTGGTCGCGACGGAACCGACCGGCAGGGCCACCAACTCGGTGCGTTCGTCGTGCAGAACCAGGGCCGTGCTGCCGCTGCGGTTGGCCGGCACGGCGCCGAGGGGCCAGTGGCGCGGCGTGTCGCTGAACACGAACACTGGGCCACCCGGCAGCTGCACGCGCATGCCGAGCGTGTCCAGGGTGTCGCCCGATGCGAACACCACGGGGTCGCCGTCGTCGAATTCGGGGCGATGGTCGCGGCACGCGAACGGCGCCACCTCGAGATCGCCCGCCTGCAGCAGGGCCGCCAGCGCCAGGAACCGGTCGCCCTTCTTGCGCAGCAAGGCTTCGGTTGCCGAGTCGCCCTGGCCTGCCTCCAGCTCACGTTGCACGTACTCGTTCGCTGCAGCGAGCCGCGCCGCGGGATCGGTCTTGCCCGCGAACAGCCGTTCGGCCAGCTCCCGTACCGGCGCCAGAGGCTTGCTGCGCCACCAGAAGGCGTGGCGCATGCGGCGCAGGTGCCCGAACGGCGCGGCGTCTTCGCCGAACTCGGCGAACGGCACCAAGGCGCCGGTGGCCAGGGTGAATCGCTCCTGCGGCAGTCGGTCCTGGTCGGTGACGGTGAACACCGTGGCGGTGCGCTCGCCGGACAACGTCACTTCGTGGTCCGCGGCCGGCAGGTCGCGGCCGCGCAGTTCGCCGCGGTGTTTGGGCGGCAGGATCAGCACCAGCTCGCTGCGTGCGAGCGGGGCGTCGTCGCTGCGGAACAGGTGCCGGTCGATCTGCAGCGGCTCGGGGCCTGGTGCGTCGACGCGGGTGCGGTAGCGGAGTTCCACGAACGTGCCCGGCGCGAGCCGCGCCATCGCGTACTCGCCTTCGACCTTGGGCGGCACGCTCTCGATGCCGTCGCTCGTGACCGAGCGCACCAGCAGGACTTCGTCGTCTTCGCTGGAAGTGCTGAGCGTGCGGAACGCATCGACACCGGACTGGTCGTTGATGCGGTGCAGTTGGTGCACTTCGACCAGCACGCTGCCGCTCTGCGCCACCTCGACGATGCGCTGGTCGAGCAACAGTGTGCTCGGCGCCGTGCTGTCGCGGTCGGTCGCGGTGAAGCGGTTGCGCAGGGCGGTGCCGTCGTGTTGGAACATGCCGAAGTCGGCGCCCGGAGTGGCGCAGCCGCCGTGGGCCGCGAGTGCGCGTTCGACGCGCGGCTGGTCCGGGTCCAGGCTCAGGCTGTGGCGCCAACTCAGGACCGCCAAGTCGGGCAGTTCGAGTTGCAGGCACACCAAGGCCGTGTAGTTGGCGATCCGGGCATCGGTTTCGCCGTGGGCCAGCAGCGCCGCCACGACCGTGCGAGCAGCGGCGGCGTCGCGGGCGCGCCAGGCGAGGTGCAGTTCGTGCTGCAGGCGGGCCTGGGTCGGCGGGCGGCTGGCGTCCAGCGGCCTTGGCGCGTCGCGATCCAGCAGTTCGCGGGCCGCGGCCAGCTCGCCGAGATCGGCGAGCCGCCGCAACAGACCGCCGTAACGACCGCTGCCGGCATGCAGCGCTGCGGCCGCGCGGCGGTGTTCGAGGCCCAGGCGCACTTGGCCGGCGCGCTCGGCGCGTTCGGCGAGCGCGTCGAGTGGCTGCGGGTCGCGTGGGCAGGCCTGCCGCCAAGCCAGCAACAGGGGCTCGATCTCGGCGTCGAACGACAGGCGGCGCAACAGGGCGAGGCGCCGCTCGAACGTGGCCGGGCCCGGAGCCGGGTGGTCGGCGAGCAGGCGCAGCGCGTCTTCGCGGCGATCCTGCTGTTCGAGCAAGCGGGCTTTGGCCATGCGGGCGTGGTGGTGCTGCGGCAGCAGGCGGTCGACGGCACCTTCCGCCAGGGCCCGCGCGCGGGCGGTCTTCAGTTCGTCCGGCAGGTCCACGTCGGCGATGGCCACGGCCAGCGCCAGCCGTTCGGCGGCCTCGGTGGGCGGCGCCGCCTCCAGTTCCTGGGCGAACTGCAGTGCCAGTTCTCCTTCGTTGTGACGCAGCGCCTGGTAGAGGGCCGCGAGGCGCACGGCGGGTGGGGCATCCGCTTGCTGCGCCGCCTCGGCCAGCAGCTGCAGGGCAGTGGCGAAGGCCGGCCCTTCGGCGGTGGCTCGCGTGGCGGGTGGGATGGCGCGCCCGGCCGGCAGCTCGGTGCAGCCGGCCAGCGGCTGGCCCAGCGCGTCGAGCCAGCGCAGTCCGGCCGTGTGCAGGTCGTTGTCGGCGGTCTTCAGCACCGCGAAGTGCTCGCCAGCGGGCAGGCGCACGGGCACGTAGGTGCGCGTCGGCACGGCCCGGCGCCACGGTTCGGCGCGCGCCACTTCGGTGCCGTCGACGAACAGTTGCCAACTGCCGCGGCACTCGAGTTCGAGGTGCCCTGTGCAGTCGGCAGCGACCGCGAACCGCACCATGCCGTAGTAGGTGCCGGGCGCGGTGTGCCGCGGGTCCGCGAAGTCGACCAAGCGTGACGACGGTTTGCGCTGGACCACGCGGGCGCGCACCGGCCCGGTGCGCCCGGCCAGCTCCGCGTCCGGCAGAGGGAACTCCAGCTCGGGCCCGAACACCACGCCTACCGTGTCGTCGCCGTCGTCGCCGAACGGGCCGACGCACAGCCACTCCCGGGCGTGATCCGGATAGGGACCGGGCCACGCGTCCGGTGCGGCAGGGCCGTCGACGGCGGTGGTGAACACCCAGGCGAGTTCGCGCAAGCGCAGCGCCGCGAGGCCGTGCCACCCACCCCGCGCCTGCGCTGCGGCCACCTGCTGGCGCAAGGCCGCGGGATCCTGCACTTCGCTGCTGCGGCGCACCGCGGCGGCGAGCGCCGCTTCGGCCAGGGGCGATCCGGCGCACTGGCCGGCGGTGTCGAGCAGGTCGCGCACGATGTGGTCCGGGTCGTCGGCGGCGGGTGCCAGGTGGCGGACCAGCGCCGCGGCACAGCGCTCGACGTCGCTGGCGATCTGGCGCTGTGGTGGCGCCGTGGTCGGGCTCTGGGCGGCCACGGGCGCGGTCCACAGCAGCAACAGGCCGAGGGCCGACGGGACCGCAACCTGCACGAACGGGCTGCCGCGGCGGCTGCCGGCGGAAGGACGCAGTCGGGGGTTCATCGTGGGCTCTCCTGCAGCAGCAGCCATTGGCTGTCGGCGGTCTTGATCGAAGTGGTGAAGTCGCGGAACGCCGGATAGTCGGCTGGTTCGATGCGGGGTTGCAGCCAGTCCAGTTCGCGGGTGACCACCAGGTCGCCGCCCTGCACCTGCCACTGCATCGCGAAGCGACCGAAGGCGGTCTCCAGGCGCACGGCCTCCGGCAGAGTGCCAGCACGCCAACCTGCGGGCGGGCGGAAGCGCAGCACGCGGCGGGTGCTGCTCGGCACCCCGAGCAGCAGTGCCGTGTGGCGCTCTGGGTCGGCGGCGAGCGCCTGCAGGTCGCCTTCCTGCCACGTGCTCGGCAGTTGCCAGCGGCCGGCGCTGCGTTGGCCGACCTCGGCGACCTTGGCCGTGGCGCGCAGTTCGACCGGCACCGAGAGGTCGAGGCCGCCCTGGGTCGTCAGCTCCTGCACGGCCAGCTTGCCGATGCGGCGCACCAGTTGGCGTTCGACCAGTTCGCGGCTGCGCGCGGTTTCGGTCGCGAGCTGTTCGCGCCACGGCACCGCGGCGTTGCCGCGCGGGCGGGCCGTGAACTGCAAGTCGGCGCCACCGTCGGCACGCAGCTGCACGACGAACTCCTGGTCGTCGCAGTTCTGCGCCGGCGTGGCCCACGGCACCGTGCGCAGTTCGCCACCGTTGCCGTCGACCACCAGCACTTCGGCGCCCTGGTCCATCTCCGGCAGGGTGTCGAGCGGGTGCCAGGTGGCGGTGCCGTCGAGGAAGCGTTCGGTGAGGCCGGGCTGCGCCGGGACGTAGGCGATGCAGTGGTTCCAGTGCTGGACCAGGGCCAACGCGAGGTCGTCGCGGCTGCGCGGTTGGTCGGCTTGGATCAGCACCGGCTTGGCGGTGATGCCGAGTTCGCGCAGCATCACGCACAGGAGCAGGGCCTTGTCCTTGCAGTCGCCGTGGCGGCGCGCGTGGATCACGGCCGTGCTGTACGGCTTGTAGCCGTGCACGCCGAACTCCCAGGCTTCGTAGCGCACGTCGGTCGTGACGAAGCGGTAGATCGCGGCGAGCTGGGCTTCGCGGTCGCTGAGGCCCTCGGTGAGCGCGCGCACCGTGGCGCGGATGTCGGCGTCGACCTCGAGCTGGTCCTGGATCAGGCGCCACCACCAGCTGGCGAACTGCTGCCAGTCGCGGTAGGTGGTCATGCGCACCAGAGGATCGCGTTCCTTGCCGCCCGCGCGGCGCATTTCGACCTGATCGCGCGGCAGGGCCGTGAGCGACCAGGTGAAGCACAGGCTGCCGTCGGGCAAGGTGCTGCGGGTCGGCTCTGGCGCGCCGTTCGCGGCTTGCCAGCGGTACTCGCGGTTGGGGTCGGCGACCACCACCAGTTCGCTGCGCGCCACGGGGGAGCCGTCCGGGGCCGGGAACAGGTGCACGAGGCCGAAGTAGTCGCCGAAGAAGGTCGGCGCCAGGTCGTCGACACGGCCCTGCAGGTCGACCAGGTCGCCCGGGCGCAAGTCGGGCAGGCGCACCGAACCGCCGCGCAGTTCGGGTTGCAGGCGCGAGCCGTCGGCGCGCAGCACCGTGCACGCGAGCAGCCGCGCGCGTTGTTCGCGCGAGTAGTACTGCAGGCTGTAGTAGGCCAGGCGGCGGGCACCTTCCGGGCTCATCACGCGGACGATTTCGTGCACGTACTCGCTGGTCGTGCCATTGCCGTGGGCGCGCACCACCCGCTGCCGCAGCAGCCAGTGCAGCGCGTCGTTGGCCGTGGCCGCATCCGCGGGCGGGCCCTGGTCGGCGCTCCGCACGGCGTCGCCGTCCAATTGCCACTGCGTGTAGAACGGCGCCGCCTCCGCGCTGCCCAGGGTCTGCAGGTAGTCGCGGTACCGCTCCTCGTCGCGCCGGTTCGGCTCGATCTCCAGCACCTGGGTCAGCAGCGGCAATTGGGCCGCTGCAGCGGTGGCCGGATCGTCGTGCAGCCGGCGCTGGGCGCGGCTCGCCAGCAGCAACGCGTCGACGTCGTCGGGCTGGAGCAACAGCCAATCGTCGAGCAGCGCCAGCGCCGGCCGAACGTGTCCGGCGGCGAGTTCGAGTTCGACCAGCCGGTGGAGGACGGTCCGGCTGGCTGGGCGGGCCGCGAGCTGGGCGCGCGCGGCTGCGACCGCCGCCTCGCCTGCGCCGCCGCGCGCCAGTGCGTCGATGGCACGCAGCACCAGGTCTTCGGCGCGCGTGATGGCCAGCAGGCGGCGAGCCAGGTCTGCCGCCAGCCGGGGATCGCGGGAAGGGAACTCTTCCAGGCCGCGGGCCAACAGGCTGCGGTGGGCGTCCGGGCGCACGGCCGCGCGGCGCAGTTCGTCGCGCATCAGGTCGTCGATGCCTTCGTCGCCGAGCGTGTGCTGGCGCAGGACGGCGGCGAAGGCGGCCCCGACGGCGCCGAGGTCGTTGCGGGCCAGCGCGGCGTCGGCCTGTTCGCGCGCCGTGCGCCACAGGTTCGAACGGTCGCGCAGCAGTTCGCCGAGCCGGACGCGGGCCAGCACGTGGTCGCCGGTGGCCACGGCGCGTTCCAAGGCCCGGCGCTGGTCGTTGTCGTCGCGATCCGCCGCACTGCGCCGCATCGGCGCCAAGCACGCGGCATGGACCAGATGGCTGGCAGCGAGTTCGGGCAAGGCCGCGGCGGCGGCCGCCGCCGCGCGCAGGTCGCGGCGGTCGAGGTCGCCATCGGCTTGGCGCTGCAGCCAGAGCCAGGCCAGACGCAGGCTGTCGGCGCCGCTGGTGTTGCCGATCGACCAGTGGCTGCGGCCGCCGAGCAGAGCCGGCGGCTCGGAGCTGGCGCGGGCCACCACGGGCGGCATCGCTGCGGCTGCGGTCAGGTCCGCGGGTTCGGCGCTGGTGGTCACACCCGGTAGTGGCTGGCCGTCGCGGCTGCGCAGGCGCAGGCAGGCGCGGAACTGCGGCCCTTCCTGATGGCACAGTTTGACCAGCAGCAGGTTGTGGCCTTTGCGCAACGGCAGCGCCACGGTGTCCTGGTCCGCAGCCAGGTTGCGCTCGACTTGCCGGGCACCGACCTCGACGCCGTTGCAGAAGACGCGGAACGCTCCGGTCGAGCCGAGTTCGAGCACGGCGTCGAGGTCGGAGGCAGAGCGCACGGCGCAGGCGACGTAGCAGAGGGCCTGTTCGCTGGGGTTCAGCAGCCCGTCCAGAGGCAGCACGCCGATGCCGCCGAGCGGCGGCAGGCGCCGCCAGCGCACGGTGCGGCGTTTGCCTGCATACTCGCCGGCCAGGTCGAACTTTTCGCTTGGCAGGGTCTGGCGGTAGCCGGCGCCGCGCTCGTCGGCGAACGGTCCGCACAGCCAGAATTCGGTCAGGCAGCCAGCCGCGCGGGCCAAGGCGTCGCCGTCGACGCGCGGGTCGTCCTCGGCCACTTCGGCCAAGGTGCTGCGCAGGCGGTCGGCGAGGCCCGGGTGCGCGTTGGCGAGCGGGCTCTGCAACAAGGCGGCGAAGGCGGTCAGGGCCGGCGGCTGGTCGGCCACGAGCCGCCAGCGGGCCGCCGTGGTCGCCCAGGCTTCGACGCGGGCTGCGGCGTCGCCGTCGCCCGGCCGCCCGGCGGCGTCGGTGGCGAGCTGGAGCAGCAGGTCGCTGGCGGCGACCAGGTCGCCACGGGCGTGGGCAGCCAGGGCGTCGCGTTCTTTGGGCGCAAACTCCTGGGCCGCAGCGGCGGCAGCCAAGATGGCCCAGAGACAGCCTGGGCGAAGCACGGACAGCAGGCGGGGAACAGTGCGCACAGGCCGTTCATACCGCATCGGGGCTGGCGGCGGAACCGCGCGCGGGCGGTGCGGGCCCTGGCCGCTCGGGCCATGGCTGCGCCACGCTCAGGGCCCGAGCGTGGCGGTCACTGCTTCGGGCGGGTCGGCCGGTGGCCGAGCTCTGCGGCGTCGAGGCGGCCGTTGCGGTCGGTGTCGAGCGCCTTGAGCAGGACCGGTGCCCAGGTCCCGAGCGCAGGGTCCAGCCGGCGCAGTGCGGCGGCCAGTTCGGCCTGGTCGAGGGCGCTGTTGCCGTCGGTGTCGCAGCCGGCGAATTCGGGCGGCAGGCCCTTGCCGGCGGGGCGTGCTTCGGGCGGGGCGCTCGGCAGGCTGGCGCGCAACGTGTCGAACTGCGGCGCGAGCTCGGCCTCGTCCACGCGGCCCGAACGGTCCAGGTCGAGCGCTTTCAGTTGCGCGGCGACCTGGGGGGGCAGCTGCGACTGGCGCACGAACTGGTCGATCTCGTCGGGGTCGAGTCCGCCGTCGCCATTGCGGTCGTGCAGCTGCAAGAACTGCTGGATCGGGGTCGCGGCGGTCGCGGTGCGCAATTCGACGGCGTCGGCGGCCAGGCGTCGGCAGGGGCGGACCCGCAGCACCCCACCCCGCTGCACGACACTGCGAAAATGCTGGTCGAACTCGGGCCACGAGACGAAGCCGTCGCGGTCGCGGTCGAGGCGGCGGTAGGCGCTGGTGTCGCGCGGGTCGCCGAGCGATTCGAGGGCGTCGCAGGCTTCGAACAGATCCAGCCGATCGTCGCCGTCGCTGTCGCAGGCGAAGAACAGTTCGTGGCTGGTCGCTTCGTGGTAGACCGACACCCCGCGCTCGCCCGGTGGCGTGGGGGCGTCCTTGCGCGCTTCGGTGCCCGGCAGGACGCCGCCCTGAGGCTGGGTCTGGCTGAACCCGGGCGTCGACACGGCGACGCAGGCCAGCAGCAACCAGGGGGAGCGGGTCATGGGGAGTGGGTCGGAGCGGCTTCGCCGACGAAGGGTTCGGCAGCGGGGCCCTCGAGACTATAGCACTTCCCGGGGGCGGACTGCCGCTGCGGTTGGCCGCGGGGCTCAGCGCCTGCTGCGTTCGGTCGGCGGGTCGCCGGCGCCCTGCGGAGTGGCGGCGGACGGCTCGGGAGCCACTGGGGGAATGGGCGGGACCGGAGCCAGCAGCAATTCGGCGAACAGGGGCAGGCGCAGCACCAGCTGCAGGGCCCCCTGTGGGTCCTCCGCAGCGGCCTTGTCGAGAGCCTCTTGCAGGCGCGGCAGCAGGGGGCTCGCTTGGCTCCGTTCGCGCTGCATCGCCTGCAGGTTCTGCCGCACCCGGTCCAGGACGGCTTGGGGCGGGCCGTCGAGTGCGGGTGGCCGCCACTGGGTGAAGTACAGGGCTCGCACTTCGTCCGCCTGGCTGCGCCGTCCGTCCAGCTCGGCGGCCATCACCCGCATGGCGTTGTAGCGCTCGGTGAATTGCGAACGGTCGAAGCTCTGCGGTTGGCGTTGGCGCAGCCGGTCCCGCCACGACAGGCCGGACAGGCCCAGGAGCCAGGTCTCGGCGTCGTGGACGACCGGGCGCAGCACCGGCAGGCGCGGGCTTTCGGCGGCGGCTTGGGGCTGGGCCGAGGCTGCGGGTTGGGCTGGGGCCGCGGGCTGGGTGGGCGCCCCCGGGCTGGTGGCGGCAGGAGTCGCTGGGCCACTCCCGGGGGCGCCAGGGGCGTTGCCGGGTGGTGGGGGCGGCGGCTCGACGCTGCCACCCTCGAGCAGGGTGCGGGCGCGCGCTTCGAGCAGGGCTGGATCGGCGGGTGCCGCCGCCGCCGCGAATGGGCCACGCAGCGCCTTCGGCACTTCGAGTGGGTCGAGGCTCGGGGCGCTGGTCTGGCCGAGTCGGTGCAGTTCGAGCAGGCGTGCCAAGGCGAGCCAGCGTTCGTGGTTCTCGGGTTGGCGATCGCGGGCCAGTTCGGTGTAGAGCTCGATGGCGCGGCGGCCGTCGAGGTCCATCACCTCGGCCAGCCAGGCTTGGTGCAGGGAGGCTGGCTGGCGCGCGACGGACGCCGCGCGGCCCGCGCCCCCGTTCTGGACGGCCTGGTCCTTGGTCGGCGTATTGCCCTGAGCGTTGCCCTGAGAGTTGCCTTGAGCAGCCAACGGCTCGGCGAGGCCGGTCCAGGCGACGAACAGCAGCGCCGTGGTCGCGCCGCGGCGCGTGCGGCTTGGCTGCGGATCGGAGGGCTGGCCGGCGTGCCGAGTCACGACTCCTCGAGCAGCTTCGACTCGAACCGGTAGCCGAGTCCGTGCACGGTGACCACGTGCACCGGGTTCTCGACGTCGCGTTCGAGCTTCTTGCGCAGCCGGGCGATGTGGTTGTCGACCGTGCGGGTGGTGGGCAGGTGCACGTAGCCCCACACCTTGCGCAGCAGATCCTGGCGGCTCACCACTTCGCCGCGGTGGTCCACCAGCATGCGCAGGATCTCGGCTTCGTAACGCGACAGCTGCTGTTCTTCGCCATCGCGCACGATGGTGAAGCGCCGCCAGTCGACCACCAGGTTCGGGAACTTCATCACCGAAGCCGAACCGCGTTCGCCGACGCCGGCTTTGGCGCCGGTCTGGGTGCGGCGCAGCACCGCGCGGATGCGTGCGGCGAGTTCCGACAGGCCGAACGGCTTGGTCAGGTAGTCGTCGGCGCCGAGTTCGAGGCCGTGTACCTTGTCGCGGTCCTGGCCCTTGGCCGAGATGATGATGATCGGCGTCTGTCGGCCGGTTTCGCGCAGGTGCTTCAGCACTTCGAGGCCGGGCATCACCGGCAGCATCAGGTCGAGCAGGATCAGGGCGGCGCGGCCTTCGCGGGCCTTGCGCAGGCCTTCGCGGCCGTCGGCGGCCGAATCGACCACGAACCCCTCCAGTTCGAGGTTGTGCTTGATGCCGGCCCGCAGGTCGGGCTCGTCTTCGATGACCAGGATGTGGGTTTCGCTCATGGTCGCTGGGGCTGCGTTTGGGTGGGCGTCGAACCTGGGGACGCCGTCTCGGGCGGGGACAACGGTAGGGCTAGGCGGAACACACTGCCACCGCCATCGCGTGGCTGGCTGGTGACGTCGCCGCCGTGGGCACGGGCGAAATGCCGCACCAAGGAGAGGCCGAGGCCCGCGCCGCGCACTTCGCCGGAGTTGCTGGCCCGATAGAAGCCGTCGAACACCCGGTCGCGTTCGTGGTCCGGGATGCCGCGGCCGCGGTCGCGGACTTCGAGCCAAGCCTCGCCGCCGCGGGTGCGGAGGTCGACCTCGATCTCGTGCTCGTCGTCGCCTTCGATGCCGTACTTGGCGGCGTTCTCGAGGAGGTTGACCAGCGCGCTCTCGCAAGCGTTGGCGTCACAGTCGACGAACACCCCGGGCGTCAAGGTGTCGATCAGCACTGCGCCCCGGGATTCGAGGTGTGGGGCGTAGGCGGCGCAGACGTTGCGCGCGAGCGTCGTGAGGTCGGTGTGCTGCGGCGTGTACTGGAGGGTGCCGGCCTGCTGCCGGGAGAAGTCCAGGATGCGCTGGATCAGCGTGGTCAGCCGTTCCGATTCGCGGGCGATGATGCCGCCGAACTGCGCAGCTTGTTCGGAGTCACGCGCCCGGCCGAGGCCGAGGGTTTCGCCGTACATCCGGATCAGCGCCAGCGGCGTCTTCAGTTCGTGGCTCACGCGCGACACCAGGTCGACCTTCAGCGCCGCCAGTTCCGCTTCGCGGCTGACGGAGCGCCACAACCACAAGGCACCCGCCAGGGCGGTGAAGAACAACGCGACGAACAGCAGCGTGCGGTTCTGGGCCGCGGCTTGGGCGTCGCGGAGCAGCTTCTCGGTGTTGGCCGGGAACGCACGCAGCACCAGACCGTGCACTTCGGTCAGCGGCGGGGCGAAGTCGGCTGGCACTTCCCGCGGCGGCGGCACCATCGGCACGTCGTTCGGATCGCTGATCGCCAGGGCGAACGAACCGGTGCCGCCGACCAGCTGCGGCAGGGCGGGTGCCAGCAGCTGGCCGATGTCGAAGTGCAGGCCGACGCGGCTACAGCGGCGTTTGCTGCGCTCTTCGTCGGTGGCGTCGCGCACCCACAGCAGCATGGTGGTGCTGCCGAAGGTCGACACCAGCTGCAGGTCGCTGTTGCCGGCTCCCGCTTCGCGCTGCAGGCGCCGCCGCAGTTCGGCCTTCTGGATGGCGTCGTAGTCGACGGCGATCGCGCGGGTCTGTGCGCGCTGGCGTTCTTCGCGCAGCAGCACCTGGGCTTCGGCATGCAGCGGGTCGGTGTTGGGCACGCGTTCGGCCAGGCGCACGGCCAGCGCGCTCAGCAGGCCGTCCGCGGCTTCGCGGCGGCTCTCGGCGATCGCGCGCAGGAGGCGCACCCGGTCGCCCGACGTGCCCAGTTCGGCGAGTGCGCTCTCGGCCAGCAGCGACAGGTTGGCCACGTCGCCGTAGAAACCGGCGCCACTGCCGCCGCCTCGCCGCGGGCCGGCCTGCGCCACCTTCTCGAACTCGGTGCGCGCGGCGTCGAGGTCGCCCAGCTTGCGGCGTGCCGCGCCCAACTGGAAGCGCGCTGCGACCTCTTGATCGTCGAGTTCTCGGCGTCCGGTGCGGGGTTGTGGGGGATTGGCCTCTTCGAAGCGTGTGATCAGCCGCTGCAGGACCGTGGCCGCCTCGGCAATGCGTCCGGTCTGCAGCAGCAGATCCGCGGTGCGCAGGGTGGCGGCGATCGCCGTGTCGGTGCCGCGCGGCCGCGCATCGCGGGCGAACGGCAGGCCCAGGCTCGGCAGCGGCGGTTCGGGCCACACCAGGGAGCTGGCTTCGTCCAGCAGCACGATGTCGAGCAGCGGCGGGAACGCGTCCTGGTCACGCAGGGCCAAGGTGGTGCGCACCGGCCCTTCGGCGGCGAGCAGCTGGCGCGAGTGTTCGACGATCGGCGGCAGGCGGTCGAACTGCGGGGCCAGCGCTTGGGCGGCACTCTGTAGGAACGTGCGCGCCTCGCGCTCGAGGGCTTCCCGGGCTGCCGAGCCCGAGCGTTGCAGTTCGCTCTGGCCGAGCCAAGCGAGCACGCCGAGCGGCACCAGGAAGGTGCACAAGGCCAACAGGTGGCCGCGGCTGAAGTGCTGGCGCTTTGCGGTCATGCCGGAGCGCCGAGACTAGCCATTCTGCCCCTTGCGAAGGCGAAAAACTGGTGGGCAGAGCCAGGGTTGAACTGGCGACCCCAGCATTTTCAGTGCTGTGCTCTACCAACTGAGCTATCTGCCCGACCAGGCCGAACGGCCGCAGGGCCGAACGGGGCGCGGGAGGGTAGCCGCCGCGTGCACTCCGTGCAAGGGCGAGTCCGTGGATTCACGGCCGTGCGCAGCCGTTCCGGCCGTCACAAGGCGGCGATCGCCACCACGTGTTCTTGCTTCGACACCACCGCGCCGTCCTTGCCTTCGACCGTGACCACGAAGGCCGCGGCTTTGCCGATCGGTAGCTTCGCCTGCACCGGAATTCGGGTCTCCGCAGTGTTCGCGACCGCGAACAGGCCGCCGTCGACCGGGGCGCCCTCGCGCGTGCCGTCGACGATCCACAACTGGAAGCGGTGGTCGGGGTCGAGCGGCGGCAGGCCGCGGAACACCAGCACACCTTGCTGCTGGTCAGGGCTCCAGACCACTTCGCCGGTGACCGCGCCGGCCAGCGCGCTCGGCCCCTTCTGCCAGGGCAGGCGCAGGGCGTGCGGGTCGCTGGCCAGCAGGGCGGTGGGTTCGACCGAGGGCAGGGGTGCCGGGGCCGAAGGGGTGGGGCAGCCGAAGCTGCGGCAGAGGCCGAAGCCTGCGGCCAGGCCGGTGGCCAGGGCCAGGGCCATGGGCCAAGCGCGCCAGCTGGAGCCTGTGGGGGGAGGGTTCGGATTCGGCGGCAGCGGAGCCTGCGGCCCACGCCGTTCGGCGCAGAAGGACAGTCCCGCGGCGGCGAGCTTCGCTTGCAGCGCCGCTGGCGGAGCCGTCTTGGGCCCAGCAGCCACCAGAGCCGCCGCGGCCAGGGCGGCCGTGCGTTCGAAGGCGGCGCGCTCGGCGCGGAGCGGGCTTGCGGTGGCGGCGCCAGTGGCCGTAGGCGCCGTGGCTGCCGTAGCCGCCGCGGCCGAAGCGTCACCCTCGTGGGCGAACACCACGGTTTCCGCCAGCGCCTCGAGGGCCAGCTCACGATCGTTCACAGGCCACCTCCATCGGGATTCTCCGGACTCTCGACTCCCAGCAACTCGCGCAGCTTCATCAGTCCGCGCCGCGCGTGGCTCTTGACCGTGCCGAGGGGGATGCCGATCGCCGCGGCGATTTCTTGGTGGGTGCGGCCGTGGCCGAGGGCCAGGTCGAGCACCTCGCGTTGCTCTGGACGCAGCTGGGCCAGGGCCGCGGTGGCCTTCTGCACTTCGTCGTGCAGTTCGACCCGATCGCGTTCGACCGGTGCCGCCACGGTGCCGGCGTCCTCGAGCAGTTCGGCCGGCGGGCGGCGCCCCATGCGGCGGGTGCGGTCGATCAACCGCCGCCGCGCGATGGTCATCAGGAAGGTGACCTCGCTGCCCATGCTCGGATCGAAGCGTTCGGCGCTGCGCCAGACTTCGACCAGGATCTCCTGGGTCGCGTCCTCGGCGTCCTCCGCCGAACGGCAGAAGCGCCGGGCAAGTCCCCAAACCATCGACGAGTGGCGCCGCAAGAACTGCTCGACTGCGTGCGGGTCACCAGCAGCGATCTTGGGCAGCAGGGGTTCGGTCATGGGCCTGGAGGCAGCCCGCATTACACGGCCGGCGGTGGCCTCTGGCAAGTCACGAATCGAGGTCATCGCCGGCCTGCCTGGGGGTCACTGGGGCAGCAACACGCTGTCGATCACGTGGATCACACCGTTGCGCGCCGCGACGTCCGTGGCGATCACGCTGGCGGCGCCGACCTTCAGGGTCTTGCCCTCGACCTTCAGCGCCAGGCTGGTGCCGTTCAGGGTCTTGGCCTCGGTGAGCTTCAGCGCCTGCGCGGCCGGCACGTTCCCGGCGACCACGTGGTGCTTCAGGATCGCAGCGAGCTTGGCCTTGTTCTCGGGCTTCAGCAGGTCGGCGATCGCATCCTTGCCGAGCTTGGCGAAGGCTGCGTCGTTCGGCGCGAAGATCGTGAACGGGCCATCCTTCGCCAGCGTCTCGGCGAGGCCGGCGGCCGTGGCCGCGGCGAGCAGCGTGCCGAACGAGCCGGCCGCCTGCGCGGCTTCGACCAGGTTCGGCTGGGCCGGGGGCAGCAGCACGCTGTCGATCACGTGGATCACGCCGTTGCTGCCGAGCACGTCGGTCTTGCTGACGTTGGCGCCGCCGACCGTGACCTTGCCGTCCGCGACGACCACCGCGAGCGCGCCGCCCTGCAGCGAGGTCACGCTCTTGGCGGCAACCACCTTCGCGGCGGGCAGCGAATCACCGACCACGTGGTAGGTGAGGATGCCAGCGAGCTTGGCCTTGTTCTCGGGCTTCAGCAGGTCGTTGATCGCATCCTTGCCCAGCTTGGCGAACGCCGCATCGGTCGGGGCGAACACCGTGAACGGGCCCTTGCCGGACAGGGTTTCGGCGAGGCCGGCGGCCTTGACCGCGGCGACCAGCGTGTGGAAGGAGCCCGCTTCGGTGGCCACTTCGACGATGGTCTTGGTGGGCACGGCGCCGTCGTGCTGGGCGATGGCGAGGGTGGGCAGCAGGAAGAACGCAGACAGGATCGACGAACGGTTCATGTTGTGGGTGGGGGCTTTTCGGTAGGAAAACTGCGGTTTGGAATGCGCAACACGAACGTGGCCACGTTCCCCAGGCTCTTCGCCGCCGACGTCTGCGCGGATGCACCGTTCGCCCTGGCGTGGTTCCGTCCTGTGGCGTGCATCTTGCTGCGCCGGCCGGGCGAATCGCTACCATCGCCGTGACTGCCGTGACCGATCCGACGTCCACCTGCCGCCTCACCGCCAACTTGCTGCGCCAGTCGGCGCGCGCTTACGCCAGCGCCACGTTGGCGCGCCTGGCGGCTGTCGCCCCGCACCTGGGTGCGCTGGCCTTGCCGTCGAGCTTCGCCGAGCCGGCGGCCGACCTGGAAGTGCGAGTGCTGCAGCTGGCCGCCGCGGTCGAATTCGATCGCCCTGCGTTGCTGGAGCACAACTTGGCGTGGTACCGCGTGGCGTTCCACCACCGCCAGGTGCCCGCCGACTACCTGCTGCGCAGCACCGAACTGCTCGCGGCGGTGCTCGGCGACGAGCTGCCGCCGGCGGCGGCGGCGTTGGCGCGTCGGCACCTGCAGATCGGGCTGATGGCCTTGACCGGGCCGTTGCGCGAGCCGCCGAGCCACCTCCGGCTCGATCGCCCGCACGGCCGTGCCGCCGCCGAGCTGGCGCTCGCGGTGCTGGAGAACCGCGGCGACGACGCGATGGCGCAAGTGCGCAGTTTGCTGCAGGCCGGGGTTGGGATCCCGGCGCTGCACGACGAGGTGCTGGGGCCGGTGTTGCGCGAATTGGGCCGGATGTGGCTCTTGGCCGAGATCCCGATCGCCGACGAGCACTTCGGCACGCAGCTGGTCGATCGGGTGTTGTGGCTGCTGCAAGACCTGCTGCCGAAGCCGCCGGCCGACGCGCCGGTGGTGGCGACGCTCGGCGTCGGCGGCAATCTGCACGACCTGGGGCTGCGGATGGTGGCGCAGCGACTGGCTGCCGCCGGCTGCGCCGTACGGCACTTCGGGCCCAACCTGCCCGCCAGCGACCTCGAGTGGTTGTTCGCCGACCGGCGTGTCGACCTGGTCGCGCTGTCGGCCACCATGGCGCTGCACCTGCCGGCGCTGGCGGCCACGGTGGCCGAAGTCCGGCGCATCACCGCGGGCAAGGTGCCGGTGTTGGTGGGTGGCGAACCGTTCCGGCTGGCGTCCGACTTGGTGCAGCTGGTTGGCGCCGACGCCGGCGCCGTGGATGCGGCCGGCGCGGTGTCCGCGGCGCTGGCCTTGCTCAAACGCTGAACGCAGCAGCGTTCGGAACGCGCTGCGAAGACCGGACGCGCTGGGAAGGGCGCGCTCGGACGGGGGCTGGCGACGTAGGCCGTTCGGGTTGCGCCAGCGGCCTGGGCTTCACCGCCGCCGCAGGCGGTAGTGCGAGACGAACCATTCCTGGCCGCCGCGGTAGCCCCACAGTTCGGCGCACGACAAGAAGAACACGCGCCACAGGTTGGCCATGGCGGCAGCCTGCGCGCCATAGGCCTCCTGCAGCACGGGCTGCAGGGCCGCGCGGTGCGCATCGAAATTGCGCAGCCAGGCTTCCGCCGTGCGCTGGTAGTGCACACCGGACACGCGCCAGTGGGCGTCGACCAGCAGGTGTTCTTGGCACAGCAGAAGCTGCGCGTCGGCTGGCATCTGTCCGCCGGTGAAGAAGTGCCGCGCCAGCCAGTCACCCGCTCCTGCATCGGCGAACGGATAGCCGGTGCTGCGGTGGGTGAACACGTGCACGAACACCCGGCCGTCCGGCGCCAGCCAGCCGGCGACGCGCTCCAGCAGCGCTGGCCAGTTGCGCGTGTGCTCCATCATCTCCACCGACACCACGCGATCGAAGGGGCCCGGCGCCGCGAAGGTGTTGGCGTCGGCGGTGAGGATCGTCACGTTGTGCAGGCCGCGCGCCGCTGCGCGCTGCAAGATGTCCAGGCGCTGGCTGGCCGAGTTGCTGACGCCGGTGATCTGTGCCTTGGGGAAGCGCTCTGCCAGCCACAGCGTCATCGAGCCCCAGCCGCAGCCGAGGTCGAGGATGCGCATGCCGTCGCGGATCTGTGCCCGTTCGGTGCACATCTGCAGCATCGCGGCCTCGGCGTCGTCGAGCGTTCGCACTTCGGGGGTCCACAGCCCGGAGCTGTATTTCCGGTACTTGCCGAGCACGGCGGCGTAGAACGCGGCGGGCACTTCGTAGTGCTGCTGGTTCGCCGCCTGGGTGTCGACGGCGATCGGGCTCTGGCGGCACTCCGCGAGCCAGTCTTGCAGGCGCTGCGCACTCGCTTCGACGTCGCCGGCGTCGATCGCTCGGAGGCGCTGGCGCAGCAGGCGCCGGATGCCGAGCCGCAGCAGCCAGTCGGGCAGCCAGCCACGTGCCAACCATTGGTCGAGTTTCATGGGTGCGGAGCATGCAGCGGGCGGCGTGGCCACCACGGCACGAAGGCATTGGTCTCGGCTTGGTAGCGCCGGTAGTCGTCCGGCCGTGACTTCAAGGCCTGCAGTTCGGTCCACGGCACGCCGCTGACGAAGCGCACCAGCAGGAACATCAGCGCCGGCTGCAGCGCGGCGAGCCACGACATCGCGGGCGCTGCGACCAGCGCCACGCCGCACCACGCCAGCCATTCGCAGAAGTAGTTGGGATGACGGCTGTAGCGCCACAGCCCACTGCGGCAGGTGCGGCCGCGCTGTTGGGGATCCCGGCGGTGGGCGGCGAGCTGGCGGTCGGCGAGGTGTTCGCCCAGCACGGCGACGGCCGCGAGGCCGAGGCCGCCCCATTGCCAAGCCGTGAGGCTCGCTTCGCGATGGTGGGCCAGGGCGGCGAACGGCAGCGCGAACATCACGGCGGCCAGCGCCTGCACCTGGTAGAAGACGAAGAAGTTGCGCGGGGCCTTCGTCCCCCAATAGCTGCGCATCGCGGCGTAGCGGCCGTCTTCGGTGCGATGGCCGAACACACGATCGCGCAGCAGGTGCAGCGTCAAGCGACCACTCCAGGCGGTGGCCAAGCCCGCGGCCAGCAGGCGCTGGGTGGTGGACCCAGGTCCCCATGCGGCCATCGCCAAGGCCGTGGCGCCGATGCCGAGGGACCAAGCCGCGTCGACCGAGGTGGCGTTCTGGGTGCGCAACTGCCGCCACCACAAGGCCACGAACGCGAGGGCCAGGATCGCCCAAGCCAGTCCGAGGGGTGCGAGCAGAGCGTGCCAATCGGCGTCGGCGAGCAGTGCATCCACTGGCATAGAGGCCATTTCGCCGCGGACCTGGGGTCGGATGCAAGGTGGTGCATCCGGCGGGGCTCGTCCGGCGAACTCGGCCCGTATGTCCGTGCTCGCTGCACCTCCTGCTTCGCCCGATGCGTCTCGCGATCTTGCGGGTAAGGTGGCGGGCGTGGATCGACGCGTCGAGTGGCGGCGGATTGCGCCGTTCGTGCTGCTGCACCTGGCCTGTGCCCTGGTGCTGGTGGTCGGCTGGAGCCCGGTGGCGGTCGGCACCGCCGTGCTGCTCTACGCCGTGCGCATGTTCGGCATCACGGCCTTCTACCACCGCTACTTCTCGCACCGTGCGTTCCGCGCCGGGCGGGTGGTGCAGTTCCTGGGCGCGGTGCTCGGTGCTGCGGCGACCCAGCGCGGGCCCCTGTGGTGGGCGGCGCACCACCGTCGGCACCACCGGTTCGCGGACACCGAGCAGGATGCCCATTCGCCGCACGCCCACGGTTTCTGGTGGGCGCACATGGGGTGGTTCACCAACCGCAGCAACTTCGCCACCGACCTGCAGCAGGTGCCCGATCTCGCGCAGTTCCCCGAACTGGTCTGGCTCGATCGGCACGACCGGGTCGTGCCGCTGCTGCTGCTCGCGGTGCTGGCTGGCGTCGGCGCAGCGCTGGCTGCGTTTGCCCCCGAACTCGGCACCGACGCGGCGCAGATGGTGGTCTGGGGTTACGTGGTGTCGACGGTGGTGCTGTTCCACGCCACGTGTTCGATCAACAGCCTCGGCCACGTGTTCGGCCGGCGGCCGTATGCGACGCGCGACCAGAGCCGCAATTCGGCCTTGCTCGCCCTGCTGACCTTCGGCGAGGGCTGGCACAACAACCATCACTTCTGTCCCGGCAGCGTGCGGCAGGGCTTCCATTGGTGGCAGGTCGACGTGACGTGGTACGTGCTGTGGTGCCTCGGGCGGCTCGGCCTGGTGTCCGGCCTCCGGCCACTGCCGGCGCGGGTGCGCAGCGCCCGGCGGGCTTCGTGATCGCGGCTGCCGCCAAGCTCGGCCCGGGCCGCAAGCGGCTGGCGGTGGTCGGCACCGGGGTCGCCGGGCTGCTCGCGGCCGAACGGCTCGCCACCGCCCACGACGTGGTGGTGTTCGAGCAGGACGACCGCATCGGCGGCCACACCCACACCGTCGACGCGCCGGGGCCACACGGCCCGGTCCCGGTCGACACCGGCTTCATCGTCTGCAACGAACGCACCTACCCGGGCTTCTTCGCCATGCTGGCGCGGCTCGGCGTGGCGCTCCGGCCGTCGACCATGAGCTGGAGCGTGCGCTGCGATCGCACCAACCTCGAGTACCACGGCGGTGGGCCGAACCAACTGTTCGCGCAGCGCCGCAACCTGCTGCGGCCGTCGTTTTGGGGGATGTTGCGCGACATCCTGCGCTTCCACCGAGAGGCCCCGCAGTTCGGCGACCGCGATCTGACCCTGGCCGACGTGCTGGCCGCGGGCCGCTACGGCCGTGCCTTCGCCGACCACTACCTGGTGCCGATGATGGCGGCGATCTGGTCGGCGGAGCCGGCGCGACTGCTCGGCATGCCGGCGCGCTTCTTCGTGCGCTTCTTCGCCAACCACGGCATGCTGCAGGTGCGCGGCCGGCCGCAGTGGTTCACGGTGGTGGGGGGCTCGCGCAGCTACCTGGGGCCGCTCACGCGTTCGTTCGCCGGTTCGATCCGCACCGGTGCCAAGGTGGTGGCGCTGCGGCGCACGGCCGACGCGGTGTTCGTGCGTTGCCCGGGCCAGCCCGAAGAACGCTTCGACGGTGCCGTGTTGGCGACGCACAGCGACCAGGCCTTGGCGTTGCTCGCCGAGCCGAGCCCGGCCGAACGCGAACTGCTCGGCGCGATCCCCTACCAGGCCAACGACGTGGTGCTGCACACCGACACCGCGCTGCTGCCGCGACGGCGGCGCGCCTGGGCGGCGTGGAACTACCTGCTGCCGGCCGAGCCCAGGTCGCGCGCCACGGTCACCTACTGCATGAACGTGCTGCAGGGCATCCCCGGGCCCGTCACCTACCAGGTGACGCTCAACCAGAGCGACGCGATCGATCCGGCCAAGGTGCTGCGGCGGTTCGTCTACCACCATCCGGTGTTCGATGCGCGGAGCGTGGCGGCCCAGGCGCGCCTGCCCGAACTGCAAGGGGGCCAGCGCACGTGGTTCTGCGGCGCCTGGTGCGGGTACGGCTTCCACGAAGACGCGGTGCAGGCGGCCCTGCGGGTTGCTGCGGCGTTCGGCATCGAACCAGCGCCGCCCGGGGCGCCGAGCCTGCCGCGCATCACGGCGGCGGGCGAGGAGCACGCGTGATCCTCGCCCGGCACAGTGCGCTCTACACCGGCAGTGTGCGCCATCGTCGGCACGACGCGGTCGGGCATCGTTTCACCCAGCCGGTGCAGATGCTCTACCTGGACCTGGACGAACTGCCGGCGCTCTGCGGCGACGGGTTGCGCGGGCGCGGGGCCTTGCCGTGGTGGCTGCCGTGGCGCTACCGGCGCGCCGACTTCTTCGGTCCGCGCGAACGGCCTCTCGGTGCCGCGGTCCGCGATGCGTTCGAGCCGCAGCTCGGGGTGCGGCCCGCGCGCGTGCGCATGCTGGCGATGCTGCGCAGCTTCGGCATCGCGTTCAATCCGGTGGTGGTCTACTACGGCTTCGATGCCGGCGAACGCCTGCTCGGCGTACTCGCCGAGATCACCAACACGCCGTGGCGCGAACGCCACCACTACGTGCTGCCGGCCGGGCCGCGCGGTGCGCGCGGCAGTTTCGCGAAACAGTTCCACGTCAGCCCGTTCCAGCCGATGGCGCAGGACTATGCCTGGTGGCTGCGGCCACCCGGCGCGCACCTCGCGGTACACATGGAGAATCGCTCGGCGGGCGGTGGCGCCAAGGTGTTCGACGCGACCCTCAGCCTGCGGCGGCAGCCGCTGACGCGGGCGGTGCTGTGGCGGGCGCTGTGGCGCCAGCCCTGTCCTCCTGGCCGAGCGCTGCTCGGCATCTATTGGCACGCGCTGCGGCTGTTCTGGCGGCGCGCGCCGTTCTTCGTCCACCCCAAGAAACGCCTCGCCACATGACCGACCTCCTGATCGCGCCTTCCAGTGCTTCGTCCCCGCTCGTGGGCAGGCCGGCCCCGGCCTTGGGCTTGGTGCACGGCCTGGTGCGGCGCCGGGCCTTGGCCCAGTTCGCCCGCCTGCAGAGTGGTGCGGTGCTGCTGCGCGAAGGCGCGGGTGGTACGGTGTTCGGCAACCCGGCCGGTGCGCTCGGCACCGTGCCGCTCGACGTGCACGACGGCGCCTTCTGGGGGGCGTTGGCGGCACGCGGCGCGCTCGGTGCGGGCGAAGCCTATGTGGCCGGCCACTGGTCGTCGGCCGATCCGGTGGCGTTGCTGCGGTTGTTCCTGCGCGACCGCGAAGTGCTGAGTGCGGTCGATCGCACCGTGTGGACCCTGCCGGCGCGGCTTCTGTTGCGTGCGCACCATTGGCTGCGCGACAACCACCGCACCGGCAGCCGGCGCAACATCCAGGACCACTACGACCTCGGCGACGAGCTGTTCGCGCAGTTCCTCGATCCGTCGCTCACCTACAGTGCGGCGTGGTTCGCCCACCCAGAGCAGTCGTTGGCCGAGGCACAGCAGCACAAGCTCGAACGGCTGTGCCGGTTGGTCGACCTGCAGCCCGGCGACC
Source organism: Planctomycetota bacterium (assembly GCA_016795295.1). Taxonomy (GTDB): domain Bacteria; phylum Planctomycetota; class UBA1135; order UBA1135; family UBA2386; genus JAEUHP01. Next base: position 25,726 of record JAEUHP010000016.1, read on the forward strand.
GGTTGCTCGAGATCGGTACCGGCTGGGGCAGTCTGGCCCTGGTCGCCGCCGGCCGCTTCGGGGCGCAGGTCACCACCACCACCATCTCGGCCCGGCAGTTCGCGCGCGCGCAGCAGCGCTTCGCGCGAGCCGGCCTGCAGGAGCGGGTGACCCTGTTGCAGCGCGACTACCGCGATCTGGACGGCACCTTCGACAAGCTGCTGTCGTGCGAGATGATCGAAGCGGTGGGCGCGCGCTGGCTGCCGACCTACCTGCAGGTCTGCGCGGCGCGGCTGCGGCCGGGTGGGCGGTTCGGCCTGCAGGCGATCACCATCCGCGACCAGCAGTACGACGCGGCGCTGCGTTCGGTCGACTACATCAAGCGCCACGTGTTCCCGGGCAGCTTCATCCCCTCGGTGCAGGCGATCGTCACTGCCGCGTCCCGCCACACCGACCTCCGGCTCGTGCAGCTCGCGGACTTCGGCGAGCACTACGCGACCACGCTGGCCCACTGGCGCAGCAACCTGTTGGCGGCGCCGGAGCCGTTCCTCCGCGCGGGCGGACCGAACCTTCTGCGCGCCTGGGACTACTACTTCGCCTACTGCGAAGCGGGCTTCCGCGAACGCCAGCTCGGCGTGGCGCAGATGCTGTTCGAGCGGCCTGGAGCGGCGCGCTGACGGCGCGCCGCTCGCCTGGCAACTGCCGGTCAGCTGCGCAGGGCCGCGCGCGCCGCCGCCGCGTCGGCGGTGATCTGCGCCTGCAGAGCGCTGGCGTCGGCGAAGCGCCGCTCCGGGCGCAGGAACTGGCGGAACTGCACTTCGAGTTCACGGCCGTACAGGTCGCCCTGGAAATCGAACAAGTGCACTTCGAGCACCAGCGGGGCTGGTGCCGCGGAGTCTGCAGTGCTCGTCGCGGCGAACGTTGGCCGGTGGCCGAGGTTCGCCACCCCGGGCAGCACCTGGGCGTCGACGATCGCCTCGACCGCGTAGACCCCAGCGGGTGGTAGCACCGCGGGCTGCAGCGCCACGTTCGCGGTGCGGAAGCCGAGTTCGCGCCCGCGGCCGGCGCCGTGGCTCACGGTGCCCAGTGCCCCCGGCCAGCGTCCCAGGAACCGCTGCGCCAGCACCAGATCGCCGCTGGCGATGGCGCGGCGGATCGCGGTCGACGACACCGGCTGGCCGTCGAGCAGGAACGAATCGCCCGTGCGCACTTCGAAGCCCAGTTCGGCGCCGAGTTCGCGGCAGCGCTGCGGCGTGCCTTCGCGGTCCTTGCCGAGCGCCGAGTCGTAGCCGAGCAGCAGCCCGCGGGCGCGCAACGGCCCCTGCAGCACTTGTTCGGCGAACTGCCGGGCCGACAGGTTTTGCAGGCGCGGTTCGAAGGCCAGCAACACCAGGCGCTGCACGCCGGCGCGGCGCAGCAGGCGCAGCCGGTGCGGCACGCTGCACAAGGGCGGCGGTGTGGCGCCGCGCAGCACCTCGTCGGGATGGTTGGTGAACGTCACCACCGTCGGCGTGCCCTGCAGGGCCGCCGCCATCTCCAGCAGCTGGTGCAGCAGCCGCTGGTGGCCGAGGTGCACGCCGTCGAACACGCCCACCGCGACCACCGAGTGGGCAAGGGGCGACTCGCCGTGGCTGCGGCCCAGGTCGAGGGCGCGCAGGTTGTCGAAGCCGTCGATCAGGCGCATGGCGCGTCCCCTGGGGCCGCAGGCCGTTCCTGGGCGCGGTTCACGCCCGGGAACGCTGGAAGCGCTCTTCGAGCTCCAGCAGGGCCGCCTTGACGCGCAACTTGTCCGCCGCGGTCAGCCGATCGACGAACACCACCCCGTCCAGGTGGTCGAGTTCGTGCTGGATGATCCGGGCCAGCCAGCCGCTGGCACCCAGGGTGCGCTCCTGGCCGTCCAGGTCCTGGTAGGTGAGGGTGATGTCGATCCAGCGCTCGACTTCGGCGTGGATGCCGGGGAAGGACAGGCAGCCCTCCTCGCCGAACTCCCGCCCCTTCTTCTTGGTGATCCGGGGGTTGCACAGCACCAATTCGCCGGAACGGTCGGTGCGATCGCCCTTCGGGTTGAGCACCAGCAGCTTCTGCTCGATGCCGACCTGGGGGGCGGCCAGGCCCACCCCGCCCTCCTCGTACATCGCCTCCATCATCGCCTGGGCGAGCTCGCGCAGGGCGGGGTCGAAGCGGGTCACGGGCTGGCCGCCGCGGCGCAGCACCGGGTCGGGATAGACGAGCACTTCCATGGTTGGGGTGGGGTCGGGCGTTGCGGGGGGGCGCCCTGGGCGGTAGATTCTTCGCCCCTTTCCCCGGCGTCAAGGTTCCCCCCGCCCGCCGGACGCAATCCTCCGCATGGACCTCAGCAAGCACCTCGAGAACGCCGCCGATGCCGTGAAGCGCCGCAACTTCGCGCTGGCGGTCAAGATCTACGGCCAGGTGCTGCAGATCCAGCCGGACTACGGCGAGGCGCGGCTCGGGCTGCGCAAGGCGCTGTTCGCCAAGGTCGGCGGCAAGGGGGCGTCCAAGGTGGTGGCGATGTTGTTCGGCGGCGTGCACCTGCTGACCGGCGGCCTGTGCCGGCTGCTGGGCAAGCATGCGGCGGCGGCGCGCGCCTACGAGCGCTACCTGGGTTACGACCCGCTTGCCGAAGGCCCCAACCAGAAGCTCGCCGATTCGCTGCAGCGCGCTGGTTGGCAGCGTTCGGCGCTGGCGGTCTACAGCGCCTATGCCGAGGCCGAGCCGCGGTGTCTCTGGGCGTGCCGCTCGGCGGGCAGCCTGTTCCAGCAGCAGGGCAAACACGCCGAGGCGCTGGCCATGTTCGAGCGGGCGCTCAAGGTCGACCCGCGCGACCAAGAATCCCTGAAAGCGCGCAAGGACCTCGCCGCCGAGGGGGCGCTGCGCAGCACCGGCATCGAGAAGGCGACCAGTTCCCGGGACCTGATCAAGGACAAGGAGCAGCAGCGCCAGCTCGAACGCCAGGAGCGCCTGCAGTTGTCCCCCGAGGAGATCGGCCAAGAGCTCGACCAGCTCGAACCCAAGCTCCAGGAAGCGCCCGAAGACCAGAAGCTCCTGCGCCGCGTGGCCAAGCTGCGCGAGTTGCAAAAGGACCTCGGCGGCGCCCTCGACCTGCTCGACCGTCTGGTGCAACTGGTGCCGAACGACCAGGACCTGCAGGAGCAGGCCGGTGATCTGCGCGTGCGTTTGCAGGAGCAGATGGTCGAGAAGGCGCAGAAGCGCGGCGACGACGCCGCCGTGCAGCGCGCGCGCAAGGCGCTGGCCCAGTTGCGGGTCGCCGAGGGCAAGCGGCGCGTCGACCGCAATCCGGCCGACTTCGGCGCGCGCTTTGCCTATGGCTCGGCGCTGCTCGAGACCGGCGCCTTGGACGAGGCGATCGCCGAATTGCAGCAGGCGGTCAAGGATCCGCGCAAGAAGACCGAAGCGCAGTTCCTGCTCGGCAAGGCCTTCCAGCAGAAGAGTCTCCCCGAGTTGGCGCTGACCCAGTTCGACAAGGCGCTTGCGGCTGCTGGCTCCGGCCCGCTGGCCAAGGAGGCCCTCTACGAGATGGCCGAGGTCAGCCTGCAACTCGGCAAGCGCGAGGATGCGCTGCGCCACCTGACCAAGATCCTCGAACAAGACATCGGCTTCCGTGACGTCGCCCAGCGCATTGCCGCGCTGCGCTCGGCGTGACGGTGGCTTGGCTCCACCTTCCCAACTTCCTTCCCAACCGATCGCAACGACGCTGGCGTAGGCCGGCGCACCTGAACCGAGACCGATGGCTCACAGCAAGCAAGCTCTCAAGCGCGCCCGCCAGGGCGAAACGCGCCGTATCCGCAACAAGGCCAAGATGACCCGCGTCAAGTCGGCCATCAAGGCGCTCCTGGCGCTGTGCCAAGCCGGCGACATGGCGAAGGCCAAGGCGATGCTGCCGAAGGTCTGCAAGGCCATCGACAAAGCCGCCCAGACGCACGTGATCCACAAGAACACGGCGTCGCGCAACAAGAGCCTGGTCGGCCGCGCCGTCGCCGCGTTGAAGTGACCCGCCGCCTGCCCGCGCCGCCGCGGGTGTGGTTCGGCTGACAGCGCGTGCTGCGTCCTGCGCCGCGCCGGCTCCGTTGGCCGCGCGCTGTCCGTCGCTGGTGCCCCTGCCTAGCTGGCTGCGCCGATCACTGGTTGCGCAGCAGCTGCAGCGCCGCTTGCGGCTGCGTGTTCGCCTGCGCCAGGATCGAGATCGCCGACTGCTGCAGGATCGAATTGCGGGTCAGTGACGAGGTCTCGACGGCCACGTCGACGTCGCGAATGCGGGATTCGGCGGCGCTGAGGTTCTCGACCTGGATCTGCAAGTTCGCGATCGTCGTCGACAGGCGGTTCTGTGCCGCGCCGAACTGGCCGCGCACCCGACTCACCGAGTTGATCGCCGAGTCCAGGGCCACGATCGCCGTGGTCGGGCTGCCGGCGGAGCCGATGTCGAGCGACGACAGGCCGAGTGTCGACGCCAGCGTGTCCGAGGTGTTGAGCTGGATGGTGTCGATGCCGGTGGTGGTGCCGGTGCCGACCTGGAAGGTGATCGTCGAACCCGTGCCGTCCAGCAGGTGCACGCCGTTGAAGGTCGTCGACTGGGCGATGCGGTCGATTTCGTTGATCAGGTCCGAGAACTCTTGGTGCAGGGTGGTGCGGTCGGCGGCGCTCACCGTGCCGTTGTTGGCCTGGATCGCCAGCTCGCGCATGCGGACCAAGATCGAGCTGACCTCGTTGAGCGCGCCTTCGCCGGTCTGCGTCAAGGAGATGCCGTCCTGGGCGTTGCGCACCGCCTGGTTGGTCGAGCGCACCTGAGCGCGGAACCGCTCCGAGATCGCCAGTCCAGCCGCGTCGTCCGAGGCGGTCGAGATGCGCAGGCCGGTCGACAGCCGGCGGTAGTTCGCCTGGAGACGCTCGGTGGTCATCGACAGCGACCGCTGTGCGTTCAGGGAGGCGATGTTGGAATTGACGCGAAGGCCCATCTGCTCGTCCTCGTGCTTTGCCGTGCGGACGCCGGAGGCCGGCGCCCTGTTGTGGCTCCCATCGGCAGACGCTTGAGTCTTTCTTCAGGAAATCTCTGAGTGGGATGCACTCGGCCCAGCTGTCGATCGGTCCGGCAGTGGTTTCGGCTACATCGCCGGTGCCGTGATCCGGCGGTGCGCCGGTGCCATCGCCGGGTTCGAGCTGGGGCCGCCGCGGCTGCTGCTCGGTCCCGGCGGGGATGGGTTTGCTGGGACGCGGCTACGGTGCCGCGGCGGGTGTCGCATCGCGCTGCAGCGGTTCGTCCCAAGGTGAGGCATGCGGGGCGCTGCAGCAGCGGCACCTGTCCGCGAAGCCCCCGATCTGCCTGGCCCCCCAACCGGCGCAGGCTCCTCACGCAAAACGACCACAGGAAACGAACCGGCCCGCAGCACCATGGGTGCTGCGGGCCGGAGCAGTCGTGTGCGAGCCGCTGGTCAGAGGCTCGCCACGGCAGCCATCGCGAGGCCACTCTTCAGTGCGCCGGATCAGTGCGCCGGATCAGCGCACCAGCTTCGTGTAGCGGTAGTAGGCCTCGAGGGTCAGCACCAAGATCGCGGTGGTGTAGACACGCCCGCCGTCTTCGCCCCAGGCGCCGATCGGGTCCCAGGAGCCATAGAAGTTCTTCTTGTCCTTCTCGCGGCGCTGCGACTTGACCACGGCCGGCTCCAGGGACTTCTTCCACTCGTCCCAGTGGCGGCCGCCCTTCTGGAACATCGCGTAGGTGGCGTAGTACCAGTAGTACTCGTCGATGGTGCCTGCCTTGACGTCCCAGACCGGCTTCTTGGCCAGGATCAGGTCGGCAGCCTTGCCGATGACCGGCTTCTCTTTCTCTTCCTGGCCCATGAAGTAGCGGCAGAACAGGGCCACGGCAGTCATCGCCTCGCCCTTCTCACGCGGGAACTTGGTGGCGTGGTCGCCAGTGGTCTTGCGCGAGCTCGGTTCGCCGGCCTTGGTGTAGCCGTGGCGGCCGTTGGCTTCGGCGACGCTGTCCAGCCAAGCCGCCGAGTTCTGCAGGGCGGTCTTGTTGATCTCGAGGCCGAAGTACTCGCCGGACTCGTAGGCCATGATGCACCAGCCGGTCACCGAGGTGTCGTTGTCGTTGTCGCGCGGCTCGTAGCGCCACACCGAGTACGGGTTGCGGTGCGATTCGAGGTAGTTGATGCCGCGCTGGGCCACGGGCTTCAGCTGCGAGTATTGCGACAAGCCGAACGCTTCGCACATCGCGTAGGCCGCGATCGCGTGGTCGTAGATGAAGTCGTGCGAGGACTTCATGCCGAACAGGCCGGTGTTCTGGTCCTGTTGCTCGCGCAGCCACAGCACGCCGCGCTTGATCACGTCCTTGTAAGGGCCGCTGCGCATGGTGCTGCCGTCGCCGAGGAACGCCAGGAGCGCCAAGCCGGTGACGCCGATGTCGTGCACCGGGTTGCCGGCGCCGTCGCACGGCTCACCCTCGGTGTCATGCTTCATGAACTGGTCGGTGTCCCACTTGCCGTCCTCGTCCTGGTGGTCCTTGAGCCACTTCAGGCCGGCGTCGATCGACTCGACGTAGGCCTTGCCGCCGCCCTTGCCACCCTTGCCGCCGCCGCGGCCGCCATATTTGCCACCGGCGCCACCGCCGAGGCCGACGGCGCTGTTCCACTGGTTGCTGTCGAACGCCGATTCCTTGGCAGTGCTGTCGCTGACCGTGTTGTCGAACGCTTCGGTCGGGGACTCCTGGACTGCGGTCTCGGTGACCACCACCTCGTCCTTGGTCTCCTCCGGCTTGGTCTCCGGGGGCGGGGGGGGCGGTGGTTCTTCGATCTTCTGCTCCTCCTGCTGGGTCATCTCGACCTTGTTCTCGACCTTCTTCTTCTCCTCAGGCGGGATCATAACCCAGAGGATCAGCAGGACGACAGCGTGGATCGCCGCAGACAGGATCAGCCAGGGCGCGTGGCGGAGCTGCTCCGCCATCAGGTCCTGGAAGCTGGTTTCCTGTTCCCAGATCGGGAGGGCGTTGGACTTGACTTGGATCTTCTTGGGGTCGACTTGGGCCATGGTGGCCTCCAGGGACGGGCACCGGAGACGTTCGGCAGCCATCCGCCCCTGCGGCGGAGTGGCTCCGGGTGCCTGGTGCCGACGGGTCAACGGCGGCGCCGGGTGTCCGGTTCAGGGGAGAGGGGCGGGAAACTAGAGCGATTTGCCGCCCCGCCTGCAACCGCCGGATCCGGGCTTCTTCAGGCAACTGCTGCGTTGGCTGGCACGCCGGAATTCAGGTAACCGCAGACGCGCCCGTGGCACAGCCACCCTGCCGAGGTCTTCGCGCCCGGCAGGAGCTTCCATGGAGACTTTTCGCCCACCGTTCTGCCCGATTCAGGGCTGCG
>JAEUHP010000054.1 GCA_016795295.1 Planctomycetota bacterium
CTCTACGCGCAGGACCAGACCGGCGAACCGTTCGTGCAGGTGCTGATCGGCGGCGGGCACATCACCGAGTGGGACCTGGCCAAGCTGATCACCGAACACTTCAACCTGCCGTTCCTGCTGGCCAGCAACTACCAGATCGTGGAAGCGGCCAAGGCGCGCCTGCCCAAGGAACTGCTGTTCCGGCACACCTTGGTGCCGCTGGACGTGTTCGACGACGCGGTGTGCGTGGCGATGCCGGTGATGCTGCCGTTCGAGGACATCCAGCGCATCCAGAAGGAGTGCAACTGCGAGCTGTTCCCCTATGTGGGGCTGATCACCGAGAACAAGAAGCTGCTGGGCGAGCTGTGGAAGGACTACCCGCAGTGGCTCGAGCAGGAGCAGAAGCGGCGCGAAGCCGAGGCCCAGAAGAAGAAGCAGGGCCCGGCGAAGGGCGGCGGCGGCGACTGGATGAGCATCTTCGACGCCGGCGACCAGGCGACCAAGGATGCGCTGAAGAAGAAGCCGGCGCCGCCATCGACCCCACCACCGGCTCCGGCCCCCACGCCGTCGGGCGAGGCCAAGCCGGGCCCAGACCCCAAGGCCAAGAAGCCGGGGACCTGACGGGTCGAGCCGGCGGCGCGCCGCCGGCCGGCGCCCTCACCGCCGCAGCCTGAACGTCACTCGGGCACGAAGCCGCGGTCGGGCTGCCAGCGCAGACGCTGCACTTCGTTGCCCTTCGCGTCCTGCACGACGCAGCGATCGAACTGGCCGCGGGCAGCGCTGCAGGTCCAGGTGGCCTTGCCGCCGTTGCGCTGGTAGACGATCCAGATCTCGGCGACCCCGTCCTCGTCGGCGTCGAGCCACTCTTCGCGGCTGCCGTCGGTGTGGTGGAGGATCTGCTGCTCGTGGTTGCCGTCGCCGTTGCGGTCGAACAGTTCCCGCTGGGCGAAGCCATCGCTCTTGCGCACTTCGCGCAGGCCGTTGGGGATCGGCTCGTAGCGGAAGTTCGGATTGGTGCTGCGCACCCGCTGGTCGACTTCGGTGAGCCAGAACGCGAGGAACACCACCATCAGCGCGCTGGTGATCGCCAGCGGCCACGCGCTGCGCCGGCGGTCCTGATCCGCGGGGCGGGCCGGCGGCGTCTCCGGATCGGCGGCGGCGAGTGCCTGGGCTTCGAGTTCTTGCTCGTCGACCTGGGTGTTGGTGAGCAGCTCTCTGGCTCGGTCCAGGCTGTTCTTCGGCACGAACACGCGGGTGCCGTTGAGGTTCAGCACCCGGCGGCTCACGGCGATCTCGTCGGCGAGCGAATCGCCGTCGGTGTAGGCGGGAATGCCCGCCCCCTGCAGCAGAGCGACCCAGATCTTGGCCTGGGCGGGGGTGGTCGCCACTTTGGCGACGACGGTGTCAGGATCGGCCATGGCGGGGTTGGGTCGCGGCGGGTGCCGAGGGGCTGCGCACTTCGGGGGTCGGGGCCGGCGCGGCTGCGTTCGCCCGGGCGGCCTCCGCGGCGGCTTCGGCTTCGGTGGCGGGTTCGAGTGCGGCAGCACCTTCGGCCTCGCCCACCTCCGCTCCGCTCGCCTCGCCATGCGCCGCCGGCTCGGCGAGCACTTCGTCGCGCAGGCCTTGCAGGGCGCGGGCGGGGTTGGCGCCGGCGAGGGGCACCGCAGCGGCGCGCTTCAGCTCCTGGGCGGCGTCGCGCACGGTGTGGGTCACCTGGCGCAGGTCGCCTTCGCGGTCGAGCTGGTCCTTGAACTCCTGCCAGCCGCGCCGGACCTGGGCCGCCATGCGGCCGAGCGACCGACCCGCTTCGGGCAGGTTGCGGCCGTAGAGCAGGAGCCCGACGACCACCAGGAGGACCATCTCCTGGAAGCCGAGCGATGGCAGGAAAGCGAGCACGGCAGGAGTCTAGGCACGGAAGATCGGCTTGGGTAGCGCCGGATGCCGGACGAGGCACATGAGACCTTCGACTCGAACGATCTTCGGCCCCTGGTGGCCATGGGGGGAGGGTCCTACCGTTTCAGCATGCCTACTCTCTTCACCCCTGGAAAGGCACTGGGCTGCAACGTCAACGCTCACCGCCACGGATGGAACGGCACCGTATGTTCCGATGCGTCCAACTGGAACTGCTCCGCCGAGCAGGTGTTTCGCGATGATTATTGCACTCGCGGAGACCCCCGTTGCTACCACCTGAACCTGTTCGATGCGAGCCAGCCGCGCTTCAAGATCGACGACAACGGCATCGGCTGGCTGCTCCAGGTGGATC
>JAEUHP010000064.1 GCA_016795295.1 Planctomycetota bacterium
GCCGAACAGGCTCACCACCGCGCGGTCCGATTGGAACCACAGTTCCACCGGCAGGCGCCGCTCCTCGGTGCTGCCGTCGGCGAACGTCGCCACGAAGTGCAGCGGCATCACCATGCGTTCGCGGTTGACGAAGGTGATCCGTGCCGGGGTGCGCCCATTGGATTGTTGCACTCGGTCCACGGCCTGGTCGAGCAGCGCGTCTTCGAGGAACCAGCCGCGCCAGAACCATGCCAGGTCCATGCCGGCGGCGTTCTCCATGGTGCGGAAGAAGTCCGCCGGCTGTGGCGACTTGAAGGCCCAGCGGCGGATGTAGGTGCGGAACGCGAAGTCGAAACGCTCGTGGCCGAGGATCACTTCGCGCAGCATGTACAGACCCACGCCGGGCTTTTCGTAGCCCAGGATGCCGAGCTGCAGGCCGTTGAAACGGTCGGCGTTGGTGACGATCGGCACGCCGGCCGACTTCATCATGCCCGCGAACGGCGCCACCTTCGGCAGCTTCGCGTTGGGGAACCACTCGCGGGTCGAGTATTTGTTGATGAAGGTGTTGAAGCCTTCGTCCATCCACGCATGCCGCCGTTCGTCGGTGTTGATCAGCATCGGGAACCAGTTGTGCCCGATCTCGTGGGTGGTGACGCCGTACAGACCTTGCTCGCTGCGGCGGTTCTGGCCGCTGCAGAAGATCAGCATCGGGTACTCCATGCCGCCCTCGATGCCGCCGACGTTGGTCGCCACCGGATAGGGATACGGATACCACTGTTTGCTGTAACCCTCGATCGCGGTGCGCAGCATCTGCGTCGACTTGCTCCACACCGGGAGCGACTCTTCGGGATAAGCCGACTGCACCAGCACATCGCCCGAGCTGCAGGCGTCGAGCACGAACGCGGCCGATGCGGCCCACGCCACCGTGCGCACGTTCTCGGCGCGGAAGCGCCACGTCATCGGGCCATCGCCGGCCGGGCGGCTCTGCGGATCGCCGACTTCCTCGGCACTCCGGATCAGCACGGTGTCGCGGCTCTGCCGCGCCGCGGCCAGCCGTTCGCGCTGGGTCGCGGTGTAGACCTGCTCGGGGTTCTGTAGCACGCCGCTCGCCACCACCAGGTGGTCGCGGGGCACGGTGATGGCGAGGTCGTAGTTGCCGAAATTGGTGTAGAACTCGCCGGTGCCGATGTAGGGCAGTGTGTTCCAGCCGTGGACGTCGTCATAGACGGCGACCGCTGGGAACCACTGGGCCAGTTCCCAGACGATGCCCTTCTTGACCTGCCAGGTGCCATAGCGGCGGAACACCCTCTTGGGCACGGTGAAGGACCACGCCACGTCGAACTCGAACTTGCCGCCGGCCTCGACCTTTGCCGGCAGTTCGATGCGCAGCAAGGTGTCGTGCACGTGGTGGGCGAGCGGCACACCACCGCTGGACACTTCGGCCAGTTGCACGCCCTCGCTGGGCTCGGAGGGGCCACCGACGGCCTCGCCACCGCCGATCAGGGTGCCGATGCTGTCTGGCCGCAGCACGTTCTGCTCCAGATGCACCCACAGGCAATCGAGGGCCTCCGGCGAGCGGTTGTGGTAGGTGACGTGTTCGCGGCCGGTGACGGTGCGGGCCTCGGGGTCGAGTTGCACGTCGATGCGGTAGTCGACCTGCTGCTGCCAGTAGTCGGGGCCCGGGGCGCCGCTGGCGGTGCGCAGGCGGGTCGGGGTCGGCAGTTCGAGCGGGGCGAAGATGGTGACGTCGCGCCGCACTTCGGGGCGGCGGGCGAACTCGTCGCGGCCCTGGGCGAGCAGGGCGGTGGCGAACAACAGGGCGGCTGCGGCGCCGCGGCGGGGGAACGGCATGCGCGGCACCATACGGAGCGGGCGTGGTGGCTGCGAACGGGGCGGTGCCGATTTGCGGGGTCGCGGCCGCCGCGGGCTCAGCGGCGCCGCTTGGGCGCCGGCTTGCGCTGCGCCGTGGCCGGGCGCTTGGCCGGGGCCTTGCCGCGCGCCTTGTTTGCGCTGCGTGGCGCCGCTTTGCCCTTCGCTTTGCCCTTGCTCGCCGGTCTGCCCTTCGCCTTCGCCTTCGGCGCCCGCGCCGCCACCGCCTCTGGCGCCGCCAACACTGCCGCCACGGCCTTCGTGTCGACCATCTGCTGGAAGCGCACCACCTTGCCGTCCTGCAGCCAGAACAAGTGCGCGACCTGCACGTCGAGCGGCTTGCCGGAGTGTTTGCCGACGGCGCGGTAGCGCCCGAGCATGGTCACGAAGTCGCCGCCGCCGACGAATTCGCCCGGCTCCACGCGAAAGCCGTCGAAGTGCTCGCCGAGCCGGGCGAACACCCCTTGCACGATCGCCTCGGCGCCCCGGTAGGGATTGCCGTCGGCGAGCGGGAAGTTCTCCGCTTCGCACCAATGGATGTCCGGTGCGAGAGCCGCCAGGAACGCCGGAATGTCGCCGGCGGCGAAGGCGGCGTAGAGGCCGCGTACGATCTCGAGCGGAGTGGTCATGGGTCGACTGGATTGTGGCCGGGGCCGGGCCGTGGCGCGAGGGTGCCGCGTGTTTCCGCAGCGACCGGGCCTGGCCTAGCATGTGCTCTGCCATGGTCCGCCGCTTCGCCGTCGTCCTGTGCGGCTGGTCTGCCGCCCTCACCGCCCAGATCGCGGCCCCCTACGTGCCACCGCCCGGTGCGTGGCCGCGCACTGCGCCTGGCGAACTCGGCATCGATGCTGCGGCGCTGGCGAAGGCCGTCGCCCTCGGAGCTGCGGGTGAGATCGACGCGCCGCGCGGCATGCGGGAGTTCCAGGCGCGCAGCTTTGGCAGCGAGCCGCACAGCGAACCGATCGGCCCGCTGTTCGATCGCGGTGGGGCGGCGGGGGCGATCGTCTACCGCGGCCACCTGGTGGGTGCGTGGGGCGACGTGTTGCGGGCCGACATGTGCAACAGCGTCACCAAGTCGTTCCTCACCGCGGTGGTCGGCCTCGCGTGGCAGAAGGGCCACATCGCTTCCGTGCACGATGCCGTGGCCGCGGCGATGCCGGCCGGTGTCGATCTGTTCGCCGGGGCGGGCAACCAGGCGATCACCTGGGACCACCTGCTGCGCCAGACCAGCGATTGGCGCGGCACTCTGTGGGGCAAGCCGGATTGGGCCGATCGGCCCGAGGGCAAGACCCCGGAGGAGTGGCAGAACCAGCCACGGCACGCGCCGGGCAGCCATTACGAATACAACGACGTGCGGGTGAACGCGCTGGCGCTGGCGGCGCTGCACGTGTGGCGGCGGCCCTTGCCGGCGGTGTTGCGCGACGAACTGATGACGCCGATCGGCGCGAGCAGCCGTTGGCGCTGGCACGGTTACGACGCGGCGTGGCTCGAGCTCGACGGCGTGAAGGTGCAGGCGTCGACCGGCGGCGGGCATTGGGGCGGCGGGCTGGTGATCGACACGCTGGATCTGGCGAGGTTCGGGCTCCTGTTCGCGCGCGATGGGCGGTGGGGCGAGCGGGTGGTGCTCGATGCACGTTGGCTGGCGTTGGCGCGCACGCCCGGCGTGGCGAACGGCGGCTACGGCCATGCCAATTGGTTCCTGAACCTCGACCGCAAGGCGATGCCGGCCGCTCCGGCCAGTGCGGTGCGCTTTCTGGGCAATGGCGGCAACGTCGTCTACGTCGACCGCGACCACGATCTGGTGGTGGTGACGCGCTGGGTGCGCGAAGCGGTGTTCCAGGAACTGCTCG
>JAEUHP010000093.1 GCA_016795295.1 Planctomycetota bacterium
ACGGGGTTCGACCCCATGGAAGAAGAAGCCGTCGGCCGGCCAGGTGTCACCACTGGCGCCGCTGACCTGCAGATCCAGCAGCAGGTTGCCGTTGCCGCGCTGGTACAAGAACGCCTGCAGGAACGGGATGTCGATGGTCCAAGGGTTCGGGAACGGATAGATGCGCTGCGCACCCGGGACGGTCAGGCTGCCGGAGAACAACGTCGTGCCGGTGGCGGCGCCGATGTTGTTCGTCCAGTTGTTGGTCATGGTCGAGGGCGTGATCGGCACCTCGTAGGCGACCAACGTCGCCTGGAAGGTCTTGGTGGTCGGTGCGTCGACGTTGAAGTTGCCGCCGTCGAGCCGGAACTGCACGTTGGTCAGCAGCGCGAACGTGCTGCACAGCTGCGCGCCGTCGATCAGGTACTGCACGCGGCCCGAACTCCAGCCGAAGGGCGTGCGGGCGGCAGACGTGCCCTCCAGGAGCTCGTAACCATTGGGCACGACGACGGCGCCCTGGGCAGTCAGCGCCAGGGCCATGGTGGCCAACACGATCGGCAAGCGGTGCATGCCGGTGCAGTGCCGCTGCGACCCCGCGAGTTCCGGGGTTTCGACAAAATGTGGACGGGCAGGAAGCCCCGGTGGTTCGGCGACGAACCGTTGGTGCGGGAACCCGGCATGCCCGAGCGGCACTTGGCGGGTATGAGCCTTGCGTCTTCTGTGCCGGCTTCGGCTGGATGTTCGGTCCACCGTGTGGATGACCTGGCTGGTTGGGTGGCGATCGCCGAGCCAGCCACCCAGATCGTCCTGTGGACCCGACCCCGCGTGGCGGCGATCGCCGAGTTCGCCGAGAGGGTGCTCACGCGGCTGCCGCTCGAGTTCGTGGCCGAGGTCCGCACCGCGGATCTGGACACCCTCGACCCGCTGCCGCCCGCGGCCACGGCCGCCGACCCTTCGGGTGCGGCTGCGTTCCGAGCCGACGTGCGCGAGCTCGCCGCCGCCTTCGCCACCCTGACCGGGGCCTCACGGCTCGGCGTCCGGCTGCTGCGACTCGAGGCGCCGATGTGTCCCCGCTTCCACACCGACTTCGTCGGCGTGCGGCTGCTCACGACCTACTGTGGTGTGGGCACCGAGTACCTCGACGAAACGGCTGCCGACCGCAAGTTCCTCGGCCATCAGAGCCAGGGGGCGCCGGACGAGACTTCGGGACTGCTGCGCCCCGGTGCCCAGGTGCAGCGCGTCGAACCCTTCACGGTGGCGCTGCTGAAGGGCGCGGCGTGGCCCGGTAACCAGCACCGCGGCGCCATCCACCGCTCCCCACCCGGCCGCACCCCGCGCGTGCTGCTCAGCTTCGACGTGCAAGGCCAGGACGGTGGCTTCGACGGCTTCGACCCCACGGGGGAAGGCCATGATGCGCCGGATGCCACGCCCCACCACGCCCCATGCGGCACGACCGGGGGAGCGTGCCGATGAGCGCCCAGCAGAACCCGGCGGTGGGAGTCGACACCGCGACGCAGCCGGTGACGAGGTTGCCGGTGACCGTGCTCTCAGGCTTCCTGGGCGCCGGCAAGACGACCCTGCTCAACCATGTGCTGCACAACCGCGAAGGCCTGCGCGTCGCGGTGATCGTCAACGACATGAGCGAGGTCAACATCGACGGTGCGTTGGTCGCCGGCAAAGCCGACCTGCACCGGGTCGAGGAGAAGCTGGTGACGATGCAGAACGGCTGCATCTGCTGCACCCTGCGCGAGGACCTGCTGCTGGAGGTGGGCAAACTGGCCCGCGAAGGCCGGTTCGACTACTTGCTGATCGAGTCCACGGGCATCAGCGAACCGATGCCGGTCGCGGAGACGTTCACCTTCGTCGACGAACAAGGCCAGAGCCTGAGCGACGTGGCGCGCCTGGACACCATGGTCAGCGTGGTCGACGCCCGGGCGTTCCCCCGCGACCTCGGGCAGGGCACGGAGCTGCGCGAACAGGGGCTCGGCCTCGACGACGACGACGACCGCACCATCGACGACCTGCTGGTCGAACAGGTCGAGTTCGCCGACGTGCTGGTGATCAACAAGATCGACCTGGTGACGGCCGCCGAACTGGCCGCGCTGCAGGCACTCCTGCGCCGGCTCAACCCCGGCGCCGAACAGGTGCTGGCGGCGGCCGGTCGCGTGCCACTGGCCAAGGTCCTGGGCACCGGCAAGTTCGATTTCGAGCGTGCCGCGAGCAACCCAGGCTGGCTCGCGGCCATGCGCGGCGGGGAGACCAGCGAAGCCGACACCTACGGCATCCAGAGCTTCGTCTACCGGGCGCGGCGGCCGTTCCACCCCGAGCGCTTCGACGAACTGCTGCGCAGCGATTGGCCCGGAGTGTTGCGGAGCAAGGGGTTCTTCTGGCTGGCCACCCGCCACGACGTGTGCGGCGAATGGCACCAGGCGGGTGGTTCGTGCCGGACTTCGCCGGCTGGCTCGTGGTGGGCCACCACCGCACCCGAGGCATGGCCCGAGGCGGCGCGCGACGAGATCCGCGGCAATTGGCAGGAACCCTACGGGGACCGTCGCCAGGAGCTGGTGGTGATCGGGCGCGACGTCGACCGTGCCCGTCTCACCGCACGACTCGACGCCTGCTTGCTGACCGACGCCGAGCTGCAGCTGGGCCCGGACGGCTGGCGCGACTTCGCCGATCCGTTCGGGCCGTGGATCGCCGACGAAGAGGCCGAGGCCGGCGCCGGGGAAGGCGCCGACGAACAGGGCAGGCCCGCCGAGGCCACTTCGGGCTGAGCCTGAGACGGCGCCTGCGCCGAGTTCGCAGCGCGATTCACCGACTCTGGGGAACTCGCGGCCAACCAGCGGCACCTTGGCGTTGTGCACGAAGTGACCCTGACACCCTCGCCGGGCCACAGCCTCTGGGCCCGCTGGCTGGACCGAACCGGTGTGTGCGCTTCCGTCGGCTGTGCCATCCACTGTGCAGTGGCGCCGTTGCTGCTGCTGACGGCCCCAGTTCTGGGTGGCATGTGGACCCATCCGCTGACCCACTTGGTGATCGCCGGGATCGTGCTGCCGGTCGCCGCTCTGGCGCTCCAGCGGGGCTGCCGAACCCATGGGCGTCGCTGGCTGCTGGCCGTCGGCATCAGCGGCATGGTGATGGTGTTGCTCGGTGCGCTCTGGCCATTCCTCTCTGGCCTTGGCAGCGCCGCCGGCAGCGACCACGCTCACTCCGGATGCGGCGCTTGCTGCCCTTCGATCCACCGCGATGAAGCGACCGGCGCGTGGTCTCTCCACGTGCCGTTCGCCAGTGCGATCACTCTGCTCGGGGGCATCGCCCTGGTGACGGCCCACATCGGCAATCTGCGCCTCTGTGCTCACGGGCACCACGGCGCCCACGCGCACCCGACGGAAGCGCCCGCCGCAAGCACCTGACGCGCACCGCTGCGCGAGACCCGCAGGTTCTGCCAGCGGCGCGGATGGTGGACACCGCGGCATGGCTGTGCGATGCGGTGCTTCGCGAAGTGCCGGTGCGGCAGTGGGCGCTGTCGCTGCCGTATCGGGTGTGAACGCTGTGCGCGTAGGACGCGGCGGCGGGTACTGCCGTGCCGCGTCCGAGGGCGGGCGCAGACGAACACCCGCAACAGCTCGCCATCCAGGGGCGATCGTGACAGCTACAGAATGCTGATCTGCGCCGGGCCAGCGAGGAGTCGGTTGTTCGCTGCATCGAACGCAATTCCCTGCTGCGCCAAGGGCAGCCCCGGCAGCAGCGGCCGCGCCGCGGCCCCCCAGACGATCTGGTAGGCCGCGTTTCCCGACTGCGTCGTGGAGAAGCCCAGCATCATCATGCTCGGGGCGTTCAGGTACAGCGCGCCGGTCGAACCGGGAGCGAAGGTGGACAGGGGCAGTTCGGGACCGAACGTCGTCGTGACGTCGGCCAGGAAGATCACCAGCGTGCCATCGGCGACAGCGCCGGCCCAAGACATGGCCAGATCGTCGGCGCGACCTGGATTGAGGGACGGCGACGCACTGTCCGGATACTGACTCGAGAACATGCACCCGGTGCCCGGGTAGTTGTTGGCGACCTGATGCAGGGAATCGCCGTAGTGCTGCGCCAGGGCGACACCGCCGACCTCGAGGATCGGGTCGAAGAGGTACTGGCGGTGGATCGGCGCGCTGTAGGCGACGGTCTGGGTGGTCGCTTCGTAGTAGCCGCCAAACCCCAGCCCCAACGGAGCCGAAGCGCCCGGATAGTCAGCAAGCCCCCCGACCAGCCCCACGGATCCCGCCACCATGTGCGCCGACATGCCATCGGTGAAGTTCGCGTTGAAGGGCGCGGGCAGCTCGACCCCGAAGAAGACGTCGGCATTGGCCGGCACCAGCGCCGGCGTGGCGAAGGCGGTGGTGATCACCCAGGCGGCCGGGGCTGGGCTGCCCGCGGTGAACATCGGCAAGGGGCCGACGGTGGCCACCGGAGCCGTGACCAGCGGGTAGTTGGGCCGGGCTGGATCCTCCGTGAAGAAGACCAGCGAGTAACTCTCCTGCGTCGTCGGATCCTGATCCTGCAGGGTGTAGGTCATACCGCGGATCGCCCGGAAGCCGGGATTGGCATCCGTGTAGCCCCAACCGGCGTACTTCTCCTTGTCGATGCGGCTCCAGACCGTGACCGGGTTGAAGTTCGCCAACGAGGTGCTGCCACGCGACGACGCCATCCCGGAGACGTTGGTGGTGATGCCGAGTGTGGTCTGGGCGAGGGCCGGAGCAGCCAGGGCCAAAAGCGGCAAGAACGAGGCGAAGGGATGCATGGGTTGGGTTGGGTTGCGGTGGGGAGAAGGACGGCCCGCTCGGGTCGCCTACCGTGCAAAGCGGGAAAAGCCGGGGGAGCGGGATCAGGATTCACCCGACCGCAGTTCAGCGCGGCGACAATGGCGGCGGCGCCTTGCCCTCCGGCACCTGGATCCGCCGCCCATCCGCCAGCCAGTACGCCACTCCCAGCCGCTCCCCCTGGCCGACTCGCTCCACCCCGGTGTCGATCTCATGCGGCGCTCCGCAAAGGGCGCCAGACATCGATCGGGAGGTGGCTCGAGGCTCTCACGCTTGCGATCGTCGGCGACGTGCAGCACTCGGCTGCTGTCGAGATCGGTCACGATGGTCACGTACTCGTGGCGCCGCTGAAACGAGGTTTCGTCGACGCCGATGTGCTTCACGCGGACGCGCTTCCTACGGGCGAGGCCCCGCATCGACAGCTCGCGCGAGGATGCCATCGACTTCCGCCGGGATCGTGCTGCCGGTCGCCGCCCTGGCGCTGCAGCGCGGCTGCCGAGCCCATTGCAGTCGGTGGGGTTCGCCGTCGGTGCCAGCGGCATGGTGCTGGTGTTGCTCGGCATGCTCTGGCCGTTCCTCTCTGGCCTTGGCACCGCCACTGGCAGCGAACACGACCACTCCGGATGCGGCGATTGCTGCCCGTCGATCCACCGCGACGAAGTCACCGGCGCATGGTCCCTGCGCGTGCCGTTCACCAGTGCGATCACCCTGCTCGGCGGCATCGGCCTGGTGACCGCCCACCTCGGCAATCTGCGCCACTGTGCCCACGGGCACCGCTGAGAGTCCGGCGAGTTCCAGCGCATGGGCCTGGCATGGCTGGTCACAGCAACCATCCCTCCAGCGGCGTGCTACCATCCCGGCACGGCCACCCATCCCGCCGAACGCCTAGCCAGACTGCGACGCCACGCGCTCGCCGGCTGGATCCGTGCGCGCAGGGACGGGACGGCGCAGGAGCGCGCGCGCCGGTGGCTGGATGCACACCCATCGGCGATGGCCGACGTCGACACACTGTGGCAGGAGGCTCTCCACGGGCGCGGTCCATTGGCCGAGTGGCTCGCCGGCGGCGCCGAGATCGATCACTGGCACGCCGACGTAACGCTGCACTCCTTGCTGGCCTGCCACCCCTTCCCGGATCTGCCCCAATGGACGGAAGTCCCGAGGTGACCAAGGTCGTCGGGGACGCCGCGCGCCTCCTGGGCTCCGGCGAACTCGTGGTCTTCGGCAGTTCGGCCCTGGCGTTCTGGATGCAGCGCCCACCGCGCAGCAAGGACGTCGATG